>JAUVCH010000001.1 GCA_030595795.1 Gammaproteobacteria bacterium | reverse complement strand
CAATTCACCATAAAAAAAATCTCTCATAATTCTGGTGAAGCCGCGTTAATCTTGGCAAAATAGACCTACAAATGGCTCAACTTAAACCACCAGCAGATAAACCTCGCATCAGCGCTAGCGACCGCCTGGGGTTTACCCTGTTCCTGGCCTTGACGCTTCATGCTCTCGTTGTTCTTGGCGTTGGATTTACTCAAGCCCCCAGCCCTCCGTCGAATGCCCTGCCGAGCCTCGACATAATCCTGGCCAATTCACGCAGTCTTGAAGCTGTAGAAAACCCCGATTATCTGGCGCAGGTAGATCAGGCGGGTGGTGGTAAAGCGGATGAAAAGGCTCGGCCAAGCGCTCCCATATCGGCGAATACACCGCTAGACCAACGCGGCCTTGCTGATCAGGCCCGTGCCGAATTACAAAAGAGTCAATTGGCAATCAACCAACTGTATTACATCAGTCAGCTAGATTCACCGAATAGTATTAATCAGCAACAACAGGAAAAATTGCAACAATCCGAATCAAATCAGTCCGATCAGGTCGATCAGCAGCAAAGCGCTATTGCACGATTGCAGGCAGAAATCCGAAAAATGACCATCGACTATGCAAAACGGCCCAAAGTCGTCGTGCTTACTGCCAGCACTAAAAAAGCGATCGAGGCGGGTTATCTCGCGGCGTGGGTACAAAGAATTGAAAGTGTCGGAAACCTCAACTACCCCGCAGAAGCTCGAATTAAAAAAATCGATGGTCAATTACGTATGAGCGTTCGACTCAATGCAGCTGGAGAAATTCTCGCAGTAGATATTACCCAGTCATCGGGTAGTAGTCTGCTCGATGAAGCCGCCAAACGAATATTGCGGCTAGCCCAACCTTTTCCGGAATTTCCGCTGGAAATGCGTGAACAGGCAGATCAGGTGGTTATAATTAGAACCTGGGACTTCAACAGTAACCGTTTCAGAACCGACAATGGAGTGAGTTAATCATGCTTGAAGAAAACGCTGGCCTGGTCAACAAATGTCTTATCGCAACCCCGGCGATCAAGGATCCTCTATTTGCTTCGAGCCTGGTGTATATGTGTGAGCATAATGAATCGGGCAGTATGGGCCTGGTCGTCAACCACCCGACCAACCAGAACCTGGAAGAAATCTTTGTACAGCTCAACATCGAATGCGAAGACGAAGGAATTCGTAAGCAACCCGTTTACCTTGGCGGTCCGGTACAGCTCGAACAGGGTTTTGTACTCCATACCAACACCGGCGACTGGCAAAAAAGCACCGAAGTTTCAGCAGGTATTTACGTCACCAGTTCGAAGGATATTCTGGAAGCCATCGCGGAACACAAAGGCCCTGATGAGTACATGGTAATCCTTGGTTTTTCTGGCTGGGAATCGGGTCAACTCGAATCCGAGTTACAGGAAAATTCCTGGCTGACCTCATCGGCTGGCGTCGATTTACTATTTCACGACAACGCCGATGACAAATGGCAAATTGCTTTCGATTCGCTAGGATTCGACATCAATAATTTGTCGCCCGTCAGTGGTAATGCCTGACAACGAAGTCAAAACCGTCCTGGGTTTCGATCTCGGCACCAGTTGGACCGGTATCGCTGTCGGCCAGACTCTGACTGCCCAGGCTACCCCGCTGCAAGCCATCAAATCGATAAAGCAGAAACCCAACTGGCAGTTGATCGAACACCTGATAAAAGAGTGGCAGCCACAAAGACTCATCGTCGGTCTGCCTACTATGCTCGACGGCGAGCCAGACGAAATGACCGAAGTCGCCAAAAAATTCAGCCGACAACTCCATGGCCGATTCCATATCGATACCGACCTGGTGGACGAGCGACTGACCACTCGCGAGGCTTACCTCGTCGCCCAGGACAGCGAACAATACAAAAGCAAATCCGAAATCGACAGTATCGCCGCCGTTTTAATTACCGAGTCGTGGTTACGCAGCTACGCTGAGAAACCAAAAAAATAAAATAGGCCAAAATATCGTATGGCGTTTTAATTTATGATATAAAGCGTCCCCAGTGTAACCAGTGGAATATTTGTGTCCTTACCTTCCGTCGAACTATTAATCGATAAGCTCACCGAGGCACTCAAATCCTATTTCCCCAGCGATCAATCAACTTTAGAACAGCCCATTATCGTCGGCATTGAAACCGGTGGCTACTGGGTAGCAGAGGCGATTCACCGAGCGATCAATCCCAGCACCGATCTGGGGCGTTTAAATATATCCTTTTACCGCGATGACTTTACCAAGAAAGGATTACACCCAACGGTAAGTCCGTCCAGCCTGTCCTCTAATATAGATGATAAAACCATCATTCTAATCGACGACGTACTGCATTCTGGTCGAACTATCCGTGCCGCGATGAATGAAATTTTCGACTACGGTCGCCCTAAACGCATCGTGCTGGCAATACTCATTGATCGTGGCGGGCGCGAAATTCCAATCCAGGCCGATATCGTCGGCGAGACTATTGCACTGAAATCTGGTGAACACATAAAACTCCAGGGCCCCGACCCACTTCGCTTAACCCTGAAATCCGTAGGCGAACATGCCGGATAAAAACCTTCAACTCGATGGGAATGGCAAGCTACTGCACTTTCTGAGCATCGAAGGGCTTAACCAACCGATTCTCACTGAGATACTCGATACCGCAGAATCTTTCACCTCGATCACCGAACGTAATGTCAAGAAGGTGCCGATACTACGCGGTAAAACCGTTGCTAATCTATTTTTCGAGCCCAGCACCCGTACGCGTTCGACTTTCGAACTCGCGGCGCAACGCCTGTCGGCCGATATTCTTAACCTCAACGTTAACACTTCGGCGACAACCAAAGGCGAGTCACTACTCGACACCCTGCGAAATCTCGAAGCGATGCAAATCGACATGTTCGTCATCCGACATCAGGATAGCGGCAGCGCGCATTTTTTTGCGCAACATGTAAGCCCCGGCGTCAGTGTGCTCAATGCTGGCGATGGTCAGCATGAGCACCCAACCCAGGCAATGCTCGACATGTTTACCATTCGACATTTTAAAAAAGATTTTAGCCAACTGCGAGTCGCCATAGTCGGTGATATTCTGCATTCCAGAGTGGCACGCTCCCAAATACACGCGCTGAATTTGCTCAACACTGCCGAAGTGCGCGTCATCGCACCTCGAACCCTGTTACCGGTCGAAACCGAGGCGCTTGGAGTCAGCATTTATAACAATCTGGAGGATGGCTTAAAGGATGTCGACGTGATCATCATGCTGCGCCTACAAAAAGAGCGTATGCGCGGCGCACTGCTACCCAGCGAAAAGGAATACTTCCGCCTTTACGGCCTGTCGCAGGAGCGACTGAAATGCGCAAAGCCTGATGCTATTGTCATGCACCCGGGCCCCGCTAACCGAGGCGTGGAGATCGAGTCGAGTGTGATGGATGGTAGTCAGTCGGTGATATTAAACCAGGTCAGTTTTGGCATCTCGGTACGCATGGCTATCATGTCGATGATCGTTGGACAATCGGGTCTGCGTGGAGATGAATCATGAACCTGCATATCCGCGACGGCCTGCTGGTGGACCCTGTCGCTAAGACCACGACTGTGGCCGATGTGTTCATCGAGAATGATCGCGTAACTGCTATCGGCAAAGCCCCAAAAGATTTTACTGCCGATCGAACTATCGATGCCAGGGGCTGCTGGGTCATGCCCGGGCTGGTAGATATTCAGGCGCGGTTGCGCGATCCTGGACAACCCGAAAAAGGCAATATCGCCAGTGAAACTTCTGCTGCGATTCAAAATGGTATTACCAGCATGTGCCTGCCCCCCGACACTCAACCGGTCATCGATAATTCGGCAACCGTCGAACTTATTCACCACCGCAACGCCACCTTCGGACATAGCGCGCGGGTCTATCCCATTGGCGCATTAACCCGTGATCTCGGCGGCGATCAACTCAGTAACATGGCGAGCCTGAAGGCTAACGGTTGCGTAGCCTTCAGTAACGCGACACGTCCTTTGCTCAATAATCTGGTTCAACGCCGGGCAATGGATTACGCTGCGGGCGAGAACATGCTGGTTATTATTCAACCGATCGATGTCGATTTACAGGGCAACGGCTGCGCCCATGAGGGTGCGATTGCTACTCGGCTCGGACTACCTGCAATCCCAGAAGCCGCCGAGACTGCAGCGCTCGCTAAAGACATCGAGCTGGTCGCTCAAACCGGCGCGCGGACACACTTCGGCCAGTTATCATGCGCCCGCTCGGTCGATATGATTCGACGCGCAAAAGCCAAGGGCTTACCGATTAGCACTGACTGCGCTATGCATCAATTATTTTTGACCGACCATGATATTGGCAGCTTCGATACCAGCAAACTCACGCTGCCACCACTACGCAGTCAAACCGATAAAGAGGCACTGCGCGAGGGTATAGCCGACGGCACGATCGACTGCCTGTGTTCAGACCATCAACCCCACGAAACCGATGCCAAATTACGACCATTTCCATCGGCCGAACCGGGTATTAGTGCTTTCGATACCTTTTTATCACTCGCATTACGACTGGTTGAAGAAAAGTTACTCACATTACCTGAGATAATTGCTTGCTTAACCGTAAACCCTGCCCAAATTCTCGGTTTACCGGCTGGGAAATTAGAGACGGGCGAGCTAGCCGATATCATTATTGTCGATCCAGATGCACACCAGATCTGCCGAAGTAAAGACTTTATATCTCAGGGGAAAAATACTGCATTCGAAGGCTGGGACTTTAATGGCAAGGTTTTAACCACTATCGTAGCGGGTAAAATCGCCTACCAGCGTTAACAGCAACGATCAATTAAATCTACATTTCTTCCGATGGCAGGGTCAATTCCTCGAGCCCACCTTGCGCGTTCAGGTTATGCCGTTTTTCATCAGATGATTGTTGGTGCTGCTCACCACCAAAATTAATCTTCCATTCCAGATTGGTACTCGAATCCGCATAAGCGAGGGCACTTTTAATGGTAATAATATCGGCCTTGTACAGGTTATAAAGCGACTGATCGAAGGTCTGCATGCCGGTAGTATCACCTTTTTCCATAATTTCCTTAATCTCGTTGAAATTACCATCGCGAAGTAACTCGGAGATATAAGGCGTATTCATCATTACTTCGACAGCACAGGCGAGCTTGCCATGCATACCAGGCACCAGACGCTGCGAAACTACTGCGCGCAAATTAAGCGATAAATCCATCAACAACTGTTCACGCATGTCCGACGGAAACATGTTCATAATTCGATCCATGGCCTGGTTGGAATTAACTGCGTGCAAAGTCGTCAGGCATAAATGACCGGTATCGGCGAAATCAATGGCCGCTTTCATAGTTTCAGCATCACGCGCTTCCCCTATCATGATCACTTCGGGTGCTTCGCGTAGTGCCTCGCGCAAGGCGTTTTGATAGCTCAAGGTATCGATTCCAACTTCGCGTTGGGAAACGATTGATTTATTATGTCTAAATACGAATTCAATCGGATCCTCGATGGTGAGGATATGCCCGCCTTCCGCGTGGTTGCGATGATTAATCATCGAAGCCAGCGTAGTCGATTTACCCGAACCGGTTGAACCAACTACCAGTACCAGACCGGTATTATTCATCACGATCTTCTTCAATATCTGGGGCAGCCCCAGTTCGTCGATGGTTGGGATATCCCATTTGATGTATCGTATGACCATCGACACTTCGGAGCGTTGAATAAATATATTAACTCGGAATCGGCCAACATCCGCCAATGTAAAACCTAGATTTAGTTCACGGGTGATTTCAAAGTCGCGCACCTGTTCGTCGTTTAACAGGCTATAGGCGAGTTTCTCCACCTGACCGTTCTGGAAAGCATTTTTGGCGATAGCATTGGTCTTTCCCTGTACCTTCATATTCGGTGGCGCACCAGAGATGAAATACAGATCAGAGCCCTGTTTATCCACCATGATTTTTAAGTAAGGCTCTAACATTTGTGTTGTTGGTTCGCGGCTCATAACTAAATCAACCCACCTTTAGTGTCGTCGTCTGATTCTTCCAGCTCGAAGTCGCGATGGTCTTCCACCAGGCCTGTTTTTCGCGCAGTCTCGCTCTCGAGTTTAATACGTAGGCGAATATCGTTCACCGAATCAGCGTTGCGCAGGGCATCTTCGAATGTGATCTGACGAGTTTCAAACAGATCAAATAATGCCTGGTCGAAGGTTTTCATGCCTGCCTCGTTCGACTTGGCAATCAGCGCCTTCATTTCATGCACCTCGCCCTTGAATATCATATCCGCCATTAACGGCGTATTGATCATGACTTCGATGGCTGGAATTCGACCAGCACCATCAATTTTAGGAATCAACCGCTGCGAAATCAGACCCTTCAAATTCAAAGATAAATCCATTAACAATTGTGAGCGACGCTCGTCAGGGAAAAAGTTGATAATCCGGTCGAGCGCCTGGTTGGTGCTATTCGCGTGTAAGGTCGTCAAACATAGATGGCCTGTTTCGGCGAAAGCAATCGCGTGTTCCATGGTTTCTCGGTCACGAACCTCACCGATTAGAATCACATCAGGTGCCTGACGCAGCGTATTCTTCAGTGCTATTCCGTAGGATTCAGTATCGACGCCGACTTCGCGTTGCGTTACCAGGCAATTGCGGTGATTGTGCACAAATTCGACCGGATCCTCGATGGTAATAATGTGGCCATGGCTATTTTGGTTACGATAGTCGACCATGGACGCCAGTGAAGTCGATTTACCCGAACCAGTACCCCCGACGAAAATAACTAAACCGCGTTTGGTCATCGCAATATCTTGTAGGATAGACGGCAAGCTCAGTTCTTCAAAGCTGGGGATTACCGAATTAATAATCCGTAATACCAGCCCGCTGCTGCCACGTTGTATGAAAGCATTCACACGAAATCGTGCGACACCGGGCAGAGCAATCGAGAAATTACATTCCTGCTTTTCCTCAAACTCCGAAACTTGCTTGTCGTTCATGATCGAACGCGCCAGCATTTGTGTGTGGTTCGGTGACAGGTTTTGCTTCGAAACGGTAGTCACTTTGCCATCGACCTTCATCGCCGGTGGGGAACCGGATGTGATAAATAAATCCGACCCGTCCCTGCTCACCATCATGCGCAACAGGTCGTGCATGAAACTTATCGCCTTGTTACGATCCATTAATTTACTCCCGCAAAAATAGTAGACACTAGCTTAGAGTTGATCTGGATTAGCCGCTTTCTTTAACGCCTCTTCTTTTGAAACTACGCCCTGGGCCAGTAACGCTTTCAAATTTTGATCCAGTGTCTGCATACCAACATTTTGACCGGTTTGAATCGCCGAATACATTTGTGCGATCTTAGCTTCACGAATCAGGTTACGAATCGCCGGTGTACCGAGCATGATTTCATGTGCGGCTACCCGCCCACCACCAATTTTCTTCATCAGGGTTTGAGAAATAACTGCTTTCAGCGACTCCGATAACATCGAGCGCACCATATCTTTTTCAGCTGCCGGGAATACATCGACGATACGATCGATGGTTTTCGCGGCTGAACTGGTATGTAGCGTACCAAATACCAGGTGACCGGTTTCTGCCGCCGAGAGTGCCAGTCGAATGGTTTCCAGATCACGCATCTCGCCAACCAGGATGGTATCGGGGTCTTCCCGCAGCGCTGAACGTAATGCTTCGTTAAACCCTAGCGTGTCACGATGGACTTCGCGCTGATTGACCAGGCATTTTTTGCTTTCGTGGACAAACTCGATCGGGTCTTCGACGGTTAGGATATGACCATACTCCGTGTCATTCTTGTAATCGACCATGGCCGCAAGAGTTGTCGATTTGCCAGAACCCGTGGGCCCGGTCACCAGAACAATACCACGCGGATATTCGGATATTTCCTGGAATATTTTTGGCGCACCCAGATCTTCGAGCGATAATATCTTGGAAGGGATGGTTCGGAAAACACCACCGGCACCCCGGTTGTGATTAAAGGCATTCACGCGAAATCGCGCCAACCCCGGAATTTCGAAGGAAAAGTCGGTTTCCAGAAACTCTTCGTAGTCTTTGCGCTGTTTATCACTCATGATGTCATAAATCATGTCGTGAACCTGTTTATGATCCATCTCCGGCACGTTGATACGACGAATATCGCCATCGACACGAATCATTGGCGGCAGACCAGAAGAAAGATGTAAATCAGAAGCACCCTGTTTAACGCCAAAGGCTAATAATTGAGCTATATCCATGAAAAGTCCTGCGATTGGTTTATGTTATTTAATCACCATGTTTTAATGTTCTTTTAAACAATAGCGAATATTCCGACAGCCAGACTATAGCAAAACCTATGCAGAACATCGAAAAAAATCTTTCAGCTATAAACCACCAGATCGAATCGGCTGCGCTTGAATTTAAACGCAAGCCAGGGGATATTGCGCTATTAGCTGTTAGCAAGAGAAAACCCACAGAAGATATTCGTAATGCCTACGCCTGTGGGCAAAGAGATTTTGGCGAGAACTACCTGCAGGAAGCCCTGGATAAGGTCGACGAACTCTCCGATCTCGATATCGTCTGGCATTTTATCGGTGCAGTGCAGTCCAACAAAACAAAGCAGTTAGCGCAAAGCTTTGACTGGGTGCATTGTATCGATCGTTTGAAAATTGCCAAACGCCTGAGCGATCAACGCCCGCAATCTATGCCACCATTAAATTTATGCATCCAGGTAAACGTTGAGCAGGAAGCTAGCAAAGCAGGCATCAGACTCGATGAAGTCGATCAACTCGCAGAACAAATTGCCGACCTGCCGGGCATACGCCTGCGTGGATTAATGGCGATCCCTGCTCCACAGGATGACTTCGAATCGCAACGCAAGCCCTTCTCGCAATTGCGCCAGGCGCTCGAAAGACTGAATCACAAAGGCCTTGATTGCGACACTCTGTCTATGGGTATGACGCACGACATGCCTGCCGCCATTGCAGAAGGCGCCACGCTGGTTAGAATAGGCACAGCGATTTTCGGAGAACGGCTTTGAATCAAAAATTATGCTTTATCGGCGGTGGCAACATGGCCACCAGTTTAATCGGTGGACTCATCGCCAATGATTTCGACGCAGGACAAATCACCGCCTGTGATATCAATATCGAACAATTAGACAAGCTGGCCACTGATTTTTCAGTCAACACATCGAACGATAATATCGCCTCGGCAGCCGAGGCCGACATCGTCATGCTCGCGGTTAAACCACAGGTCATGCAGGTAGTCTGCGAACAACTAGCGGCACTCGAAAACCAGAGTACACAGCTATTCATTAGCATCGCCGCCGGAGTGCGCGAAGCCGATATTAATCGATGGCTGGGCGGATCGCGTGCAGTGGTTCGCTGCATGCCGAACACGCCATCGCTAATACAGCTTGGCGCCACCGGTTTATATGCAAACTCGCAGGTGAGTGGCACACAAAAACGAACAGCCCAGTCGATACTCGATGCGGTTGGCATAACGGTTTGGGTAGAAGAAGAGACCGCGCTCGACGCCGTCACCGCGATCTCCGGCAGCGGCCCGGCTTATTTCTTTTATTTTATTGAATTATTGCAGCAGGCTGGCATCGAACTCGGCCTCGATAGCAAAACCGCGCTGGCACTCGCGCGCCAAACCGCTCTCGGTGCCACAACAATGGCCCAGTCAGACGATGCCAGCGAGCTGCGCGCCAGAGTGACTTCAAAAAAAGGAACCACCGAACAGGCGATTTTATCTTTCCAGAAGAATCACCTGGATACACTGATGAAGGACGCCACCAAAGCAGCATTTGACCGCTCTGCCGAACTCGCCAGAGAATTGGCCAATCAACCATAAAACTTAACCACTTTCGGATCAGATATGGGTTCTAACTACTTAACTTCACCACTTATGCTTATCATCAATACGCTGTTTGATCTGTATATTTTTCTGGTGTTATTACGCTTTTTGCTACAGGCCTTCCGCGCCGATTTTTATAACCCGGTTTCGCAGTTCATCATCAAAGCCAGTACGCCACCGCTACGCATGCTCAGGCGCTTTATCCCCAGTATGTCCGGCCAGGATACCGCCGCTATCGTTTTATGTCTGGCGTTGATTTACATCAAGTTTATTATTTTGCGAACGCTCGACATTCCCGCCGTACCCATCGGCAACGCCACTGCCGCAATCGGCTCTGTGAGCTATGTTGGTTTACTGATATACGCTATCGCCGATTTGATTTCACTGACTCTGACCATTTTTTTAATCGCGATTATTATCCAGGTTATTTTAAGCTGGATTAGCCCCGGCCAATACAATCCGGTGATCGGACTGGTGCAATCTATCGCGAGACCCGCATTGCGACCCTTCCAGAAACTCATACCACCTCTGGGCGGACTTGATTTGACGCCACTGTTTGCCACCCTGGGCATCATGGTTTTAAAAATGCTAATAATCCCACCCATTGTCTATCTGGGAAGTTTTTAAACTGATGACCCTCACCGAGTTACGCTACGTCGTTGCTGTCTCGCAAAAGAACCACTTCGGTCGTGCCGCGCAGGCCTGTTTCGTCAGCCAGCCCACGCTCAGCATTGCGATTAAGAAACTCGAAGAAGAGCTCGACGTACGACTCTTCGAGCGCAGTTCGAAAAACGAAATCCGAATTACCGAGATCGGGCAACAAATCATCGATCAGGCTTTTGTGGTATTACAGGAAGCACAAATACTCACTGAAATAGCAAAACAGGGGAAAGACCCACTTTCAGGGCAGTTCAGACTCGGCGTGATCTATACCATCGGCCCTTATTTACTGCCCGACTTAATACCTCGGCTGACCAAAACAGCGACAAAACTAAGGCTTATTATCGAAGAAAATTTTACTGCGAATTTACTGCAATCGTTAAAACAGGGCTCGTTGGATGCGATCATTATCTCCTACCCCTTTGAGGAGCCCGGCATCGAAACTGCACCTCTTTACGAAGAGCCATTTATCGTGGCATTGCCAAAACAACACGAATGGAAAAACCGCGACGAAATCCCTACCGAAGACCTCTCGCAGCAAGATTTGATGCTATTGGGCTCCGGTCATTGTTTTAGAGACCAGGTCGTTGCCGCCTGCCCGAACTGCTTGTCGGGCAACAGCGAATTAACTCGGACATTCGAAGGCGGGTCACTGGAAACCATTCGCCACATGGTCGCAGCCGGCACCGGCATTACCGTATTACCACGAACCAGCGTATTGCGCAGCCAGCAGCACGAAAACCTGATCGATATCAAGCCTTTCAAATCGCCTTCACCAAGCCGAACCGTGGCTATCGCCTGGCGCAAACACTTCCCGCGCAAGAAAGCCATAGAGACTATCCGCGACACCATACAGGAGACACCCTTAAATGGTGTCGAAATTATTCACTAAATCACCAATGACCGACAAAATAGACGAAGCCGACCCACAGCTAGTGCGGGCAAAAATTAATAGCGAAACTGCGCAAATTCCCTGGAAAGAATTACAGCGCTTCTTTGCCTCGGGCAGAAGCTTTTATGTCGATACCAGTCTCGATCTTGTTGAAGTTGCCTTCAACTTTCATCAAGATGACAGCAAACAGGTTCGACAATGGCTTGATAGCGAAGAGGTGCTAGCCGTGTCCACCGAACAGGCCAAACGCTGGATCGAACAAGATAAATCGGTCTGGGCCGTGGTGGTGAAGCCCTGGGTCTTGATTCAGGATAGGAAGTGACGCCAGTACTACTGCTACGCTAAATTAATTTTCATTTGGAGTTACCCATGTTTTCTAAAGCTAAAATTTTTTTATCAGCCCTCTGTCTGGGCCTGTTCATGCAAGTCGCCCAGGCAGGCCACAGCCCCACGTCAGAAGTTACGATACAGGAAATGAAAATCGGGCAGGGTGATTCAGCCTCATTATTCTCAGTCGTCAATGTTCACTACACCGGTAAACTCGAAGACGGTACTGTTTTCGATTCGAGTATAGAGCGCAACAAGCCGTTTCAATTCACCCTGGGTGCCGGGCAGGTGATTCCTGGATGGGATATGGGTATTAAGGGCATGAAGCCCGGCGGCAAGCGAGTGTTAACCATTCCGCCAGACCTGGCTTATGGGCAACAAGGCGCTGGTGGCGCTATCCCATCGAATGCCACTTTAATTTTTGATGTCGAACTGATCTCAGTCACACCACCACCGTTTACCAATATCGACAATGCGCAGCTCGTCACAAAAATGGAAAAAGGCATCAAACTCATCGACATTCGCCGAGCGGAAGAATGGCAACAAACAGGCATTGTCGAAGGCAGCATCAAATCAACCGCATTCAATGGCCAGGGACAATTTCAGCAGTCATTCCTGGCAATGCTGAAAAAAACCGTCCAGCCCGATGAAGAGTTTGCCATTATTTGTCGCACTGGTAATCGAACCTCCAATCTATCTAACTGGCTAGCGACCAAAGGTGGCTATAAGAAGGTGCTCAATGTTAAGGACGGAATTGTTTCGTGGATGGCCGAAAACCGACCGACCAGTAAGCCTAACTAATCTGCAGTTAACATCAGCGGAGATTTTCCCGTTGCTTTAACTACCTTCGACAATACAAAGGTCACGCACCGCAGCGCTCTTCGCGAAGACCAAAGCTTCCTGATAGGCAGTCGATTGGTAACAGCGTTCGGCATCTTCGACACTGGGAAAACGTACCACTACATTGCGAGTTCGCTCATTACCTTCGAGCCAGACTGTACGCGTCGCACGTGCGAGAAATTCGCCACCGTGGGCTTCAATAGCGCCGGTAGCGCGTTTGGCATATTCGCCATAGGCGTCTGCGTCGTTGACGGTAACATGGGCAATCCAGTAAGCGGCCATCGCTAATCTCCTGTGGTTTATTGCTCTGCCATCGAAATCAACGCCGACTCCGGCAGTCAGAAAAGATTCGATAGCTTGACATAAACATTTCCAGCAAGCCAGCAATCGCCAACTATACTTATGCCAATAAGATAACAGCGGTAATTTTCCTGTGGCCAAATCTGCGACCCCTAATACTATTGATCGATTTATCGTTGATCGCGAACTTGGTCGTGGCAAACAGGGCGTTGTCTATCTGGCTACCGATACCGATCTACATCGGCAGGTCGCGATTAAGGCAGTCCACCTCAGTAGCGAGCTACAACAACAGGCCAACCTCGATCAATTACTGTCTGAAGCGCGCATGGTAAGTCGCCTACAGCACAATAATATAGTCACTGTTTACGATATGGGCATTGCCGAAAACCGACCCTATCTGGTGCTGGAGTACATCGAAGGAACCTCGTTACAGGACAAAATTCGGGATGGTTTAAGCACCGAGGAAGCGCTACGAATTATGCGCGATATGTTATCTGGCGTTGCGGCGGCACACGCCAAGAAAATAGCTCACGGTGACATAAAACCAGCCAATATTCTGATCAATGCTGCAGGCAACGCCAAGGTAGCTGACTTCGGCCTGGCACATTTCTCTGAATCGGTTCAGTATGAAGATACCAGTTTATCGGGCACACCTTTATATATGGCACCCGAGTACATAGAGACTCGTCAACATCAAATTGTTTCTGATGTCTTTTCTCTCGGCCTGGTATTTCACGAAATGCTCACAGGAAAATCCGCCATCGATGGTGACGATATCTATCAAATCCTGAATAGCATTAGTAATGGGGAAATCGAAGCCCCTTCTAAAATCAATAAGGTCATCGACGAAAGGCTGGACGACTTAATTCTGAAATCACTGACCAAAGACCCGCAGCAACGATATGCTGATGCCGGGGTCATGCTCCAGGCATTTAACGACTATCTTTCGCTCAATGACCAGGAAGCCAGTAGCGACAATCACGATTCAACGGTGAGCTTTTTATTACGTCGCATGCGACACAAAAGCGACTTCCCGGTATTCTCGCAGACCATTAGCGTACTCAACAAAGTCAGCTCCAGCGATACCGAGAGCATGACCAGTGTCTCCAACGCTATTCTGAAGGATTACTCCCTGACCAACAAAGTTTTGAGACTGGTCAATTCTGCCTATTACAACCGTGGCGGGGGTAAGATTAGCACCATCTCCCGTGCCGTGGTTATGCTCGGAATAAATCCGGTGCGCAGTATCGCAGCAGCGCTAATGCTGTTTGAGCATATGCAAAATAAACAGCAATCGAACCAGTTAAAAGAAAATGCAGTGGAGTCACTGTTCAGCGCGCTAATCGCTAACGAGCTTTCCAGGTCGCTATCCAGGGAGGACCACGAAGAAGCATTTCTTTGCGCCTTGTTGCAGAATTTAGGAAAAACCCTGGTACGCTTTTACCTGCACGACGAGAGTCAGGCGATCGACAAATTTGTCTCTCAGGAAGGACTAACCGAAGCCAGTGCCGCTGCCAGGGTTTTAGGTATCAGCTATCATAAACTCGGCATTTCCGTAGCGCGCGAATGGGGCTTTCCAGAACAGATAGTAGACAGCATGGAGCCGCTCGACTTATCGACTCTCAACAATCCGTCAACCAGTTCGGCGAACCTCCAGATTATATCTCAATTCAGCAACGCACTCGGTGCTCTGCTTAAACTGCCCGCCAATCAACAATCTGCAGCGATTAAGAGCTTATGCGCCAGTTATTCGAGAGTACTTAAGCTTGATGACAAGAAAATCGATTCGATTCTCAATAACTGCCTAAAAGAACTGGTCGAGTTTTCTCGTCTGATACAGTTTAATTTGAAAGACAGCGCTTACTACCAGAGTTTAGAGTCGTCTCACGATGAAAATTCACTGGCCGACGTCACCAATAGCGAGCTAAACGCCGACGCAAATATCAAAATACTCAAAGAGGACACCGAGTCTTTTGATCGGACCGCAGAGAAGGCGCTGACCGACGGTATTCAGGATATCACTAACACTTTAACGGGTGATTTTAATCTAAATCAGGTTTTCCAGATGATTCTGGAAACCATTTATCGAGCACTCTCCGGGTCACGAGTGGTGCTTTGTATGAAGGATAAACCGAGTAACTCGATTCGAGCACGCTTTGGTTATGGCGAGAATATCGATCAAGTCGTCAAAAATTTAACGATTCCACTGGCGTACCAGGCCGATGTTTTTCATATCGCATTCAAAAATAATCAGGACATCCGAATCGAAGATACCCGGGATGAAAATATCAAAAAAAGGATTCCAAACTGGTACCACCAGAATATCGGCGCAAAGAGCTTTACCATATTCCCGATCAATATTAATCACTCTCCAATCGCACTCATATACATTGATAATGCGCAGGGCGAGTCGATTTCGATAACTGATAATCAGCTTGGCTTATTGAAGACATTGCGTAACCAGGCGCTACTGGCCATCAAAACCTTGCGATAACTGGATCGCTGGAAAGACTAATAGCCATCGAAATTATAGCAAAGACGGGAAGTTTCGTTGTAAAATCCCCATCCCTTCAACGATGAATCTATTATGCCCAGAGTAACCATCTACAGTGCCGCAAACTGCGCGTTTTGCGACAGAGCAAAAAGCATGCTGCAAAAATGGAATATCGAATATGGCGAAGTTGCCATCGACCGGGATAACGAAGCCATGCGCGAATTTGCTGAAGTCACTCAGGGCGCTCGTACTGTGCCCCAAATCATAATTGATGGTAAACTCATCGGCGGGTTTACCGAACTCACCGAGTTACACATGGATGGTGATCTCGATCACCTCATGCCGTCAGAATAGATCACCTTAAAATGACTAAATCTGACAAAAACACCTTCCGCATTCAGTTTCATAACAATAATCGAATTTATGAGCTTTACGCGCATGAAGTCAGCCAGTCGCAAATGGCCGGTTTTATCGAAATAGGCAAAATTATATTCGGTGAGCAGTCGAAGCTATTGATAGACCCGGCCGAGGAAAAGCTCAAAACCGAGTTTGCTAATGTTAAACATACTTATATTCCGCACCACTCGATTATCCGCATCGACGAGGTCGTACAAAGCGGAAAGAATCGCATTCTAGACTCCGAAGGAAGTACCGTCACCAGCTTTCCTGGATCAACCATCGCGCCACATAATTAACCACCGGTATGCAAATATCGGTTGTCATCCCGACTTTTAATCGCCTGCCGACGCTTATTCGAGCAATCGACTCTGTCATCGGGCAGACATCACCGGTAGACGAAATTATCGTCGTAGATGATGGTTCCGATGATGGCACTGAAATTCAAATACGAGAGAACTTCCCTCAGGTAAAATTTATCTTTCAGGACAACCAGGGGGTTAGCACAGCCAGGAATAATGGTATTAAGCAGGCTCAGTATCGTTGGATAGCGCTACTCGATTCGGATGATAGCTGGTTACCCAACAAGATCGAAAGTATCCGTCGGGCACGGCAAAAAAATCCTGACTACCTTTTGTTTCATTCGGATGAAATCTGGATACGAAATGGCGTTCGTGTCAATCCCATGAACAAGCATGGGAAATCGGGTGGCTGGATATTTCAGAATTGCTTGCCACTTTGCGTCGTTTCCCCGTCGGCAGTAGTGATAAGCCACGATCTACTCGAAACTACCGGCCTGTTCGACGAGACATTACCCGCCTGCGAAGACTATGACCTGTGGCTGCGAGTCTGTCATCAACATCCGGTTTACTACCTCGATAGACCACTCATCACCAAATATGGCGGCCACAGCGATCAACTCTCGAATCGCTACTGGGGCATGGATCGATTCCGCATCCGTGCATTACAAAACCTGTTAGACAACGCAAATCTGGCTAAAGAAAACCGACAGGCCGCTGGAAAAATGCTCGAGAAAAAATTAAATATCCTGCTCAAGGGCGCTCGCAAGCACGCCAATCAAGTCGTTATCGATGAATTTTCACCGCTACTCGCAAACTACCAGCAGGCCTAAAAAGGCATGCTAATCTGGATTACAGCATTACATTGCGAGGCGAAACCAGTCATCGATTTCTATCGCCTGAAAAAATCGCCTGCTCATCGAGGCTTCGACCTGTACCAAAACGACGACATGTGCCTTGTGGTCAGTGGCATCGGCAAAACATCGGCCGCCGCAGCAACTGCCTGGGTTGCGGCGCTCCTGCCAAGCTATACCTCCATCGCCTGGATAAACCTCGGCATCGCGGGTGCCGCGATCCAGGACATTGGCAGCGCATTCTGGATACACAAAATCACCAGCGAATCGCCACGACAGCACTATTTCCCAGTGCCGACCTTTACCACAGGTTTTGATTCCAGCGCTTGCACAACACTGGACGAAGCCAGCAACGAATATCACCCGGAAACTCTGTTTGATATGGAAGCCAGTGGATTTTTCTCGACAGCCACCCGCTTTAGCAGTGCAGAATTTATTCATTGTCTAAAAATTGTGAGTGACAATCAGGATCAGCAACCGGGGTTCGATAAAGCTGTCATCAGCGCCCAGATCAACCAGCACATAGATTCAATCGACAAGTTTGCAAAAAAATTAGAGATGCTTAACCAGCAAAGCATAAATCTCAAAATTAGCGATACTGACTGGCATTCGATTCTTGATCGAGCGCGATTTAGCATGACACAGCAGGCGCAGCTCAAAACCGTGTTAGGATTTTTATTGAACCGAGATTTTGATGCTGAAACACTGATCCGACAGGTTTCGGGGTTATCATCGAGCCGAGATATACTCAAACAGTTAAACCAGATTCGCCTCGACGAAAGCCGGAATTTATAGCCATGGTGAGCTGCATTTATATTGAGACAGCGGTTAGCGACCACCCCCGAGCCCAGAAAATACTCGACCGATACCGACAAGTACCTGTGGTAGAAATTGAACACCACGGCGAAGTATTCAATCCGCGTGCGCAAAACTTTCGTCTGCAGAAATCCAACCCGGCGCTGATCATATCTAGCAAGCATAAACGCCGTGTTCTAGCTGCGCCAGAGGGTTACGGTCTTGGCGTAAAACACAATTACTATTTCTCGCACATGCTGAATTGTCTGTATGACTGCCGCTATTGTTTTCTGCAGGGCATGTACCCTTCGGCGCATCAGGTTATCTTCGTCAATTACGAAGACTTTTCTGACAGTATCACCGAGACTGTCGAGCTCCATGCCCCCGACCCGGTCTGGTTCTTTTCCGGTTACGACTGCGATAGCCTGGCTTACGAACCAGTGACTCGATTTGCCGAATATTTCGTACCTTTCATCGCACGAACTAAAAATGCCTGGCTGGAGCTACGCACCAAAAGTACGCAGGTTCGGCAATTATTGAAAATACAGCCTTGCGAGCGAGTAGTCACCGCTTTTAGTTTCACCGATGCTCACAGCCATGCAAAACTGGAGCATGGTGTGCCATCGATTTCAAAACGCATTGAGGCAATGAAGACCCTGAGCGAGGCAGGTTGGCCAGTTGGCCTGCGTTTCGACCCACTGGTTTATTATGACAATTTCGCCCAGTCGTTCGCTCAGTTACTCGAACAGATATTTTCGGCTATCGATCCGAATCGAATTCATTCGGTCAGTCTCGGCGCATTTAGGTTGCCTAAAGATAACTTTCGTCAAATCCATCGACTCTATCCTGACGAAGCGTTGTTTGCGCAAAATCTGGAACTCAATAATGCTATGATGAGTTACCCTCTGTCACAGGAACAGAGCATGATCAAAGATTGTGAATCCATGCTGATGAATTACATAAATCCCGACACCTATTTCCCTTGCGAGTGGTATGAATAAACAGGCTTTAATTACGGGTGCGAGCTCGGGTATTGGGCTTGCTACTGCACAACTTTTACTCCATAAAGGAATCGGGGTCACCGGCATCAGCCGACGCGGTCAAGTCGCCGAATTGAAGGGTAAAAATTTTACTGCTGTTGCCCTCGACCTTGCCGACTCGAATGAAACCGACAGTCAGTTAAAACTATTGTTGAAACAACAGGCATTCGACTATTTCATTCACGCCGCTGGTTACGGTGAATTTGGCTCTATCGAACAATTTTCAGTCGCCCAAATCGAACGCGCCATCCAGGTAAATTTAACTAGCGCATTAGTTCTCTGCCGACAGCTAATCCCTACCTTTAGACAGCGACAATCCGGGAAACTGATTTTTGTCGGTTCGGAATCGAGTCTGACTGCTGGGCGAAAAGGTGTAATTTACAGTGCTGCCAAATTCGGCCTACGTGGTTTTTGTCAAGCCTTACGAGAGGACTGCGCTAGCGATGGTATTCAGGTCTCCCTGATCAATCCCGGTATGGTACGCAGTCCCTTTTTTGATGAATTGAGTTTTGCACCAGCCGAGCAGCCCGAAAACGCGATCTCCACAGAGCAGGTCGCCGCGCTAATTGGGCATATCCTCGATAGCGATGACAATATCGTATTTGACGAAGTGCAATTAACCCCCAGGGTTAAATCGATTGATTTTTCGGCCAGAAAGTCAAAATAGCCCCGAACCTGAAAAAGCAGTTGTCATGCGTTTATTTCCTTGTAAACTCATTTGGGTTCGGTATTAGCGAATTCGATAGTAAAGAGGATTTAAACTAGGGTGAAATTGCAACAACTTCGTTTTCTGGACGCGGTGGTCCGTAACAATTTAAATGTTTCTTCGGCAGCCGAAGAGTTATACACCTCCCAGCCAGGCGTCAGTCATCAAATCAAATTACTCGAGGACGAACTTGATATTCAGATTTTCGAACGCTCCGGGAAAAAACTCACCAATATCTCACCTGCGGGCGAGGCAATCCTCGAGCATGTCACCAACCTGCTCAACAACGCAAAAAATATAAAACAGGCTGCACGCGAATTTAGTAAAAGCAATCGAGGCAGCCTGACTATTGCCACTACACATACCCAGGCACAATTTATTTTACCGCCAATATTACAACGCTTTTCAGAAAAATATCCGCATATAGAACTAAGGGTTCATCAGGGCAATCCAAAGTCCATGTGCAAGCTCGCGGCTAATAATCAGGTCGACTTTGTCATCGCTTCTGAAGTGATCGATGAGCAAGGTGAGTTGATCACCATCCCAGCCTATAGCTGGAATCGATACATCGTGGTGCCTAATAACCACGAACTCACACGCATGGCGACGATTTCATTATCGGAGTTAGCAGAATTTCCCATTTTAACCTACATGCTCGGTTTAACCGGCCGCTCGCAACTCGATAAGGCCTTTCAGGCCGCTAACCTGGAACCCAAAGTCGCGTTTACCGCGACCGACTCGGATGTCATTAAAACTTATGTCCGGCTCGGACTAGGCGCAGGGATAATTGCCGAAATGGCTTGCAATCAGAACGACTCTGACCTGGTGTACATCGATGCCAGTCATCTGTTTCCTGACAGCCTGATCAAGGTTGGCTTTAGACATTCCCGTCATATTTCAACATTTCAGTACGATTTTCTCCACATGCTAGCACCGTATCTGGATATTGATACGATAAAAGAAGTGGTATCAACGCGTGATCACGATAAGCGTAAGGCGATGTTGCCCGAGGGTAAAATCCCCAGTTTCCAGCAGATGCAGGCAACGCTACCCAAATAAATATTATTCGGACTTATCTTCCAATAGCGTCTTGATATCAACGGGTCTACCGACTGTATAACCCTGTATGTAGTCCACATTAGCATCGCGTAGTCGATCAAACATCTCGTCGGATTCGACAAACTCAGCAATTACTTTCATGTCGAGACAGTGACCTAATTCGGTCATCGACCGCACGAATACGAAACTTTTGTCGTCATCGATAATATCGCGAATAAACTCGCCGTCGATTTTTAGATAATCTACCGGAAACTGTTTCAGGTAACTGAACGACGACAGTCCCGTGCCAAAATCATCGAGTGAAATCTTGGCGCCAAATTTCTTGACCGAAGTAATAAATTCAACCGATTTATCGATATTATCCACGGCCGCCGTTTCGGTAATTTCGAAGCAGAGGCTCCCTAAATCAAGCTCGCTATTGGTCAGACTTTCGTTCAAAAAACGGTGGAAAGTATCGGAACCGATACTACGACCGGATAAGTTGATAGAAAATACCTTGCCTTTGACCTGTTCTCGGTTTTTCTGCAACCAGCTAATTATACTTTTAACCACCCAGCAATCGATTCTTTCGATTAAATTATATCGTTCTGCGGGGGGTAAAAAGTCATTGGGTTCGACGATGGTACCGTCGTCCCTGCGGTATCGAATCAACACCTCGTAATGAGAAAAATCTTCATCGGGATTAATCGATACAATTGGTTGCACATACAGGCGAAAGCGATCTTCACTAAAGCCCTCCAGAATACTTGAAACCCATTCCAGAGATTGCTGCTGCGCTTCAATTTTTTCATCGAACTCATCTATAAAATGATATTGATTGCCACCATTTTCTTTTGCCAGATGACAGGCCGTGGTTACCTTTGCATGGAAATCAGGAAACTCATCGCGCATACGCCCGAACTGCATGATACCAATACTGGCGGTCACCTGGTATTCCCTTTCTTGCCAGATAAAGCCTGTATGCTGGATATCGATAATTATTTTCTGCATCACCTCCAGCGCGGGCTCAATTTCAAAATATGGCATCATAATACC
This sequence comes from Gammaproteobacteria bacterium, assembly GCA_030595795.1. Taxonomy (GTDB): domain Bacteria; phylum Pseudomonadota; class Gammaproteobacteria. The sequence goes on along the minus strand of JAUVCH010000001.1, from coordinate 81,439 downwards.
GAACTCGTCACCACTGAGTCGTGCCAGGATATCCGACCGGCGTACATGCGAGATTAATACCTCTGCTACCTGCTTTAACAGGCGGTCACCGGCAGCACTACCGCAGGTCTCGTTAATCACCTTAAACTGATCTATATCGAGATAAGCCAGCACGTGCTGATGCGATCCACTACCTTCGACAACAACCGTTTCAAACTTCTGCTCAAATGCGGTCCGATTCAGAATTCCGGTTAACTGGTCGTGACTACCCTCATAATTCAATTTCCTGCGTAATAGTCGATCCTCTGAAACGTCTTTTAAAATTATGACAAAGCCGACGTCTTCGGTTTCGAGATCGATCATCGGTGAAGCCAGAAATTCCAGCTCGACCACTCTTCGATCTGGATGGTGATAGAACATTGTGGTCCATGTTTTCTTCTGAGACAGTAACTGAGTAATATCGATAATCCGTGTAGTTTGTTCATTCGAATATAAAATCAAAATCTCGTGGATTGATTTCTCGATTAATTTACCCTCTTTTTCACCTAAAAACATTTCAGCAGACGGGTTAAGTAATCTAATCTTCTCTTTCGAATCGATTACTATGACCGGGTTTTGTATCGAATTTAAAGTCGTAGAAATAAAGTCCTTTTCTGATCTCAGTTTTTCTTCAACCTGACGCCGAGATATTATTTCGTTTTCAAGTCCCTCGACAATTTCGTTATAGGCGAGAATTAAATCGTGTAATTCGCTCGGTAAATGCTCGACATCAATCCTCCCGTATTTACCCGTCAGCATGGCACCTACGGAATTGCGTAATTTATTCAACGGCCGAAAAGCAAAGACTAGCCCTACTAACACGAGAAGCAAGACAGCCGTCGCCGAAACACTGGCTAATATCAGGAGATTGGTTTCAGTCCGACCAAGACGACTGATAAATCGCTGTTGATCAAATGAAGCGGCAATATCAATACCTGAAAGATTATCGCTGGTAAACACGCGATGCGCTGGATTCAAATATCGATTTTCTTCAGTCCCCGGCCATTGTTCGGAGCGATAAATTTCGTCCCCTTTAAACGTTGATATCACCAGGGGTAAATCAATGGCATCTTCCAGTTGTTTTAATCTATCGACGATATCGACCAGTATCTGGATATAGGCAATTGGCTTAAATCGATTAACCGGCACCATAACCTCGCTATAGTAACGAGATTCAAATTTGCATAAGGTAAATTTTGGTTTGAGTTCGGTGGTAAATAACTGACCTGCAGAAGTCAATTGGGCAGGACAACCATGGAAGCCAAGTAAATCGGTATCACTAGCTTGAGATATCACTTCACCACGCAAATCCCTCACAACGATCACTTTTAATTTCAGCTGGGGGTCTAGCTCAATCTGTTCAGCGAAATACTGAAGCATCCAGGCTTCTAGCCGAATATTATCCGCCTGATCCAGCGCTTTTAAAAATTGCGACTGACTTTGCATAGTAAAAGCAAAATCACGTTGTTCATCACGAGATTCGTCGATGATATCCCGGGATTTTATTGCGAGCAGAGATTGCAACGCTTCGGTTTGATTATCGACTGCAAGCTCTCGATAAGTTTGCGCACTTAGGAATACCAGCGCATAAACAAGCACTATCATAGCAATCATGGCAATCGCTACGATTAGTTTTAAACTATAGTGTTTTTTGATCATCGGGGTTATCTGGCCGCTATCGGATAATCCCTATCCACCCCCAAAATATATAATAGTGCACATTCCCAAACTGGGAACAACCAATAATTAGGGCTAACCGATGTAAATCGGATTTTACGCATTTTCCTCATATCACGAAATTCGAAATAAATTGCCAGGGAATAATCTTAATATTTCTTTATTTATTATTTACTTATGCAGCTTTTCTAAAAATTTTATCAACACAATACTCCGGTGCCGCCTAAACCACAATAGCCTGTTGGATTTTTTCCTGGCCGCCTATATTACTCCCATGGCAATTCTATCCACGCAGGTGCGTGATCCGAAGGTTTTGTCATCGCTCGGACATCATAGTCTACTCCCGCACCTACCACGCTAGCTTTCAAAGGTTGAGAAACTAACAAATGGTCGATACGCAAGCCTCGACGCGGTTCACGGTCAAAACCTTTACTACGATAATCGAACCAGCTAAACACACGATCTTCATCTGCGTGGCAGAGTCGAAAACCATCGTATAAACCTCTCGCCAGCAAGCTTTCAAACCATTCTCTCTCTTCTGGAAGGAAACTACTCTTGCCCGTTTTCAACCAGCGTTTGGCATTATCCTCGCCAATACCGATATCCTCATTCTGTGGCGCGATATTGTAATCTCCCATAACGATTAGATTAGTCGACTGCAAGTCAAATTGATCTAGAAACGATTCGAGATCGCTATAAAACTTTCGTTTTGCGGGGAACTTCACCGGATGATCACGACTTTCTCCCTGGGGGAAGTAACCATTAAAAACCTGGATTTTGCGCCCTTCAATCAAAAATTCACCGCCTATAAAACGCTTTTGTGCCGCTTCATCATCGCCCGGAAAGCCATAACTGGGATTGAGGCAGGGTGTTTTAGACATCAGGGCGACGCCATAATGCGTTTTCTGACCCATATAAATAACCTGATAACCGAGTGCTTCAATTTCAGCCATAGGGAATTCGTGATCCTGAACCTTGGTTTCCTGCAAACCGATAAATTCGGGCTGGTGCCGATCGATGACTTCGGCGAGCTGGTGCAGGCGTTGTCGAATACTGTTGACATTAAACGAGACTATTTTCATGACATTTAACCCTGGAAGCCCTCTTTGGAATTCAGATATTCAATCTCGGCATTGGTGCTATCCCGACCAAGAATGGTGTTTCGGTGTGGGAAACGTCCAAATCGCTCGACAATACTGTAGTGGTGTTTGGAAAACCGGAAATTATCTTCCAGACCCGGTTGATCAAATAATAATAAGGCCTTCGCCTGGTCGTCCAGACTTTCACTATGCATGAAAGGCATATACAGGAAGGCCTTTTGTTTCGTCGGCATATCAATATCAAAGCCTCGATCAATCGCTGCCTGAGCCACTTCGCGCGATTGCGTTTCGGTCGAAAAGCACTTAGCCTCGCCTCGAAACATATTCAGTGGGAATTGATCCAGCAAAATAACCAGTGCCAGGCTACCAGACGCACTCTCCTGCCATTCGGTCAGCGCCTCATCGGCAGCCTGCTGCCACAGTTCGGCATAGTCTTCAAACAACTGGCGGTCAAACTCTTCGGTAGAATTAAACCAGTACCGACTCACCTTTTCGCTAAACCAGAAATCGATTAAATCCTGGTACATATCGCCTACCCTTTAGTTAGTTGCAAATGTTTTACTAGTTCGCGTAATTTATTCTGGATTGATTTTCTTCCATCTATTTCTGAGTCCAAACTTAACATTTTCCAGTCACAATTTTGCACTACTTTTTCGATCAACCAGGGATGCACGGGGTAATTATCGGGGAGACCAGCAATCGATTGCATGACGAAACGCTGCAAACTGACAAAACTAAGCTCAAACCCCTTGTGTCCCTCTGTAAAGGCCTCAATCTCATCGAGCTCGATGTCACTGAACTGCGTCGAATATTGACAATAACGAATTAAGGCGACGACACTCTCTACATCCATAGCTCGCAAATATTGACACAACCAAAGCGGAAGACCGATATGAATCCTATTCATCAGACTGCGAATAAGTTCATCAACAGCTGGATTCAATGCTCTGAGTACCGCCACAGAATGACTGCCAGTCGACTTACCCTGCCCAAAGCCTATGTGAACCAGATTAAATTCAGTATTTCGCCAAAACTCCGAAGACTGGCCGTCGAACGCAAAACTGGCGCCCACGTAATCATACGAATGCTCGCGAGCATAGTCGTCAGCTATCGATATCAACTGTCGTCCGACTCCCTGACGTCGCCAGGCTTCATGCACGGCGATACGTTGTATGCGTAATCCGCTAAATTTGGCGAAATTTTTCGCGCCTGCCTGTGCGGTTAAAATCTGAGCTAGCAAATGGCCTTTGGGCCGCCTTTGGCCTAAAAAGACCTGACGACAAAGCCCCGTATCAAATCCACCCTCGCGGTTTAGCAGCGCAACACCCAACAACTCTCCATCGAGTTCGGCAAGCACCAGCAACAAATCGGGGTTTTCCATCAAAGCGCGCAAATCCGATGGCCTGGTGCGGTAGTGCGCCGATACCATTAATCGATAGATTCTAAGTAACAGGGAGGTATTCTGCTGGCTTTCTTCGCGTTCCAGGATACGGTATCGAAACCGAGAGCTATCAGGTAACAAGGTAGCCCCCACATTCTTCGGCTCAGGTAAACCCGGGCATAACAACAAAGTCTCATCTAACCAGTTTTCCAGACAGTCGTTCACCGACCAGCGCACAGGATCAGTTAGCTCCAGTCGCAATATCTGTTCGGATGCCAGTCTCGCCACAAATCGAAGCATAAAACCACCGCCCGTGCCCTCGTAGCCACCGGTCGTGGTCGCCATTATTACGCGCTTAAATTGCCGAGTGAGTTTTGCTAGCATGGGATAAGGCAGCATCGCGGCTTCGTCTATGATTAATACATCTGCATCGACCGGGCTCTCGATCAACTGATCGGGGCTAACGAAGCTGGCCGCATCGAATTGTTCGAGCAGCATCGCCGCTGATTGTCGTGAATAGGCAGTGACGCAAACCGATAGCTTTTGCCGGTTCACCAGCTCGTCGGCAATAATTCCAAGACCAGTACTCTTACCGCGTCCCCTGTTTGCAGTGATCAATGCGATTCTTTGTTTGGGACGCTGCAACCAGCCCGCTACTTCCTGTAGTAGATTTACCTGTTCAGCAGTTTTTCCCTTTGTAATTGCCGTTTCTTTCCCAACAGGTAACGGAGTTAAGGTGGGAAGGATATCTCCTTCGCATAAGCGCATAGCGACATCTGGCTTCTTGCTAATTTGGTCAAAAAAGAAATCAACAAATAGAGCTTTGTCAGGCCTGGACTGATTCTGCCATATTGCATATTGATCATCTACCTGGGTCCAGGCTGTCGGCTTATCAGAAAGCAACAGTAGTATGCCAGGCGATTTCACTAGCCCGCCAGCAATGCATAAAACGTCCGGGTTCAATCCCCGAAATAAATCAACTATCACCACATGGGCTTCCTGTCCCAGTAATACTTCAGATTTTCCAAATGGCACCGATTCCGCCGACAGATTCCGGTTTGATAATACTAATCGACTCCTGCACTGTGGAATAACTGCATCCACCATCGTGTCACACCAATCCTCTGTACCTTGACAGGAAACCAGAACACGCTGATGGGCATTGTCTAGCTGCTGAAGGAGCGTTTCAAACCAGGCTGTTATGTTGTCAACGCAAGGCGCATAAGGTGTTGCTAAATTTGACATTATTAATTGGACTGGAGAAGCTTTCTCTGTTTAAATTTTCGATCCATTATAGGTATCTAATTCATTATGACAAAAGATCAAAAAACACAAATTGAAGCCGCTGCGTTTCGCGGTCTCATCGAGCATCTTCAACACCGTACTGATGTACAGAATATCGACTTAATGAACCTGGCCGGCTTCTGTCGCAACTGCCTGGCCAAATGGTACGCCGCAGAAGCCAAAAAACAGGGGCTTGAAATCGATTATTCCGGTGCGCAAGAAGAGGTGTATGGCATAAGTATAGATGAATGGAAGAGTAACCACCAAACACCTGCGAGTGACGAGCAGAAAGCACTATTCGAATCGACCAAACCCATGCATGCTGTCATAAGCGGTCACAAATAAACCCAATGAGACGGTAGTGTTCGCGGGGAACACTTTCCGGAGTTTACTCGCGAGATTTATAGCCACATAGGCTAGCCTCTCAGTTCACGTCTTAGGATTTTACCCACGTTAGTCTTAGGCAATTCTTTCCTGAACTCTACTATTTTTGGAATTTTGTAACTAGTTAAATTTTCACGACAATGATTAATAATATCTTCTTTTGTAATTGACTGATCTTTCTTGACGATAACGGCTTTGACTGACTCTCCACTCTTTTCGTCGGGTTCACCAATGACTCCTACCTCAAGAACACCAGCATGCCCGGCAATCACGGCCTCGATTTCGTTCGGGTAAACATTAAATCCAGAAACTATAATCATATCCTTGAGACGATCGACGATACGAAAATATCCTTTGGCATCCATCTTCGCCACATCGCCAGTTTTAAGCCAGCCTTCAGCTGAGATTACTTTTGCAGTTTCATCATCGCGCTGCCAGTAGCCTTTCATGACCTGGGGGCCACGAACACAAAGCTCACCGGCTTCTCCCTGCGGCATGATTACTCCTTTATCATCCTGTATAGAAACCTCGGTCGACGGTATTGGTAAGCCGATGCTACCGTTAAATCCAGACAAATTCAGTGGGTTAATACAAACTGCAGGGGAGGTTTCCGTCAGGCCATAAGCCTCCAGTATGGGTGCGCCAGTTACCTGTTCCCAACGTTCCGCTACAGGCTGTTGCACCGCCATACCCCCACCTAGTGTGAGTTTTAATGGTGAAAAGTCAATTTCATCAAACCCCGGCGTATTCAATAGTCCGTTAAATAATGTATTAACGCCCGTAATAACAGAGAAGGGTACCCCGCTTAGTTCCTTCACAAATCCGGGCATATCACGCGGATTGGTAATCAGATAATTAAGTGCCCCGACCTTCATAAAAGTGAGACAATTAGCAGTTAGAGAAAATATATGATAGAGCGGTAGCGCGGTGATTATCACTTCCTGCCCATCTTCGACAACATCCTTAATCCAGGCCGAAGATTGTTGCATATTCGCAACCATATTTCGATGCGTCAGCATCGCACCTTTGGCTACCCCGGTCGTACCTCCGGTATATTGCAGAAACGCAATATCTTCATGGGTACTTTGCACACGGGTAAATTCCTGACCGGCACCTTTACTTAAAGCCGTCTTAAATTTTACACCGCGATTCAGCGTGAATGCCGGCACCATCTTTTTGACGTATTTGACAACCAGATTCACAATCAGGGATTTCGGAAATTTCAGCAAATCCCCTAACTGGGTAGTAACTACGTGTTGTATCGGCGTTTCATCAATAACTTCTTTCAGGGTATGGCAGAAGTTCTCCATGACAACAATGGCTTTTGTACCAGAGTCGCTTAGTTGATGCTTCAGTTCGCGTGGCGTGTAAAGCGGATTGGTATTAACAACAGTAAATCCGCAGCGCAATGCGGCGAATATGGCAATGGGGTTTTGCAATACATTAGGCATCATTATCGCAACACGATCACCCTTGCGCATATTTGGAAGATTTTGCAGATAGGCGGCAAAATGAGCAGTTAATTTATCGAGTTCGTTATAAGTTAAGGTTGTGCCCATATTGCTAAACGCGGGCCGATCACCATACTCTTTTACTGCCTGTTCAAATACATCGGCTACCGACTGATAGGCATCGATATCGATTGATTCCGGCATACCTGGTGGGTAGCTTTTCAACCATATTTTTTCCATTTGTTATTCCTCGCTCTGGTTGCAGCATTAACCAATTAATGGCTTTCGAGCTGCTTATTCATTTTAATCTTCCGCTGACTTATCTTTTTTAATGACCCTTTTCACGTTACTTTTTGTTTTTGCTTTTTTGGTGGCTGTTTTACCCATTTGCTCCGGGGAAAAATCATCGACCATTATAACCTTTCTGGTAGCTATCTGCGCAGCTTTCAATATCTCTGCTTCTTCTTTGGTTACAAAGCCATCAGCACAAAGAGATTCTAACCATTGCTGGTCGCTCTGCAAATCTGATTTCACCTGACCTTCGGCCCGTAATCGTCGCTCTATCGGTTCAGCAATGACACGTTTGCTGAGCGCATCCTCCAGGCAACCGGTGACGTCGTCCGGATCATCGCTAATATATAGCCCTTCGGTGAGCCTGTCACGTGCCTCTCCCGGTTTTATCATTAATGCAGCGACTCGATGACTGAGCGAGTTATTCGGCTGACGTAAACTCGTGCCCAGCGGAAATACAATCGAGCGCACCAGTACACCGAGCCACTTAACTGGAAAATTACGTAATACCTCATCAAGGGCTTCCTGTATCTCATAGAGGCAGTATTTGACGGCCCATTCGACTAACGGCAAATCAGTTCTTGGGCGCCCGTCATCATCAAATTTTTTCAACACGGCCGAGGCGTAAAACATATAACCGAGGGCATCAGCGAAGCGTCCCGAAAGCATTTCCTTGCGCTTAAATGCTCCGCCCAGAATCATCAACGCAAGATCCGAGGTCACTGCAAACACTGCACTCATTTGTCCCAGTCGTTGGTAATAATTCGCCAGTCGCCCCGAAACCGGCGACCGTGCAAAATGACTGCCGCTCAATCCAAAGATAAAAGCACGACAGAGATTAGTCGCGAAATAAACCATGTGCCCTCTAAGAGCACGATCAAAGGCCTTTTCAGCAACCGCTTTGTCGATCATGGAAGCGCTTTCCATCTCCTTCATCAGAAACGGATGACAACGAATCGCACCCTGTCCAAATATGATCATGCTACGGGTAAGAATATTAGCACCCTCGACCGTGATACCAACCGGAATCGATTGATAGGCACGCCCCAGGTAATTGCTGGGGCCCATACATATTCCTTTGCCACCATGCACATCCATCGAATCATTGATTACCTGACGCATATGTTCGGTGTTGTAGTGTTTCAATATGGCAGTCACAACCGATGGTTTCTCACCACTGTCGAGGGCAGACAGTGTCAATAACCGCCCAGCATCCATCATATAAGTCATACCACCGATGCGCGCCAGGGCTTCTTCGACACCCTCAAATTTACCAATCGATGTATTGAATTGATGCCTGATTCGAGCGTAAGCACCGGTTAATCTCGAACAGGACTTTCCAGATGCAGCTCCTACTGCGGGTAACGATATTCCCCGGCCTGCCGATAAAGACTCGACCAGCATACGCCAGCCTTTGCCAATGTTAGCCTCGCCGCCAATCAGATATCCCATCGGAATGAACACATCCTTGCCACTGTTTGGGCCATTCATGAAAGCCGAATTGAGTGGGAAATGTCGATTACCAATCGTGACGCCCTCGGCGTCTGTCGGTATTAGCGCACAGGTGATTCCAAGTTCGACTTCGTCACCGAGTAGGCCATCCGGGTCGTAAGCTTTGAACGCCAGACCCAGCACTGTCGCCACTGGCCCCAGTGTGATATAGCGTTTTTCCCAGTTTAATCGAAGTCCGATAACTTCCTTGCCATCGTGCTTGCCCTTGCAAACAATACCGGTATCAGGTATCGAGCCGGCATCGGAGCCGGCAGTCGGGCCAGTAAGGGCGAAGCAGGGAATTTCTCTGCCATCAGCCAGACGCGGCAGGTAGTGATCCTTTTGAGCTTTGGTACCGTAATGCAATAACAACTCGGCCGGGCCTAATGAGTTCGGCACCATGACCGTAACCCCGACAGATATGCTTCGCGCAGAAATCTTGCACACTACAGCGGAATGACCCAGGGCGGTAAATTCCATCCCACCGTACCTTTTGGGGATAATCATGCAGAAGAAACCATTTTTCTTCAGATAAGTCCACATCGATTCCGGCAAATCCATGCGGTTGTGGGTAATATCCCAGTCGTCGATAGTCCGACATAATTCTTCGACCGGCCCATCGAGGAAGGTCTGCTCTTCATCGCTCAGCTGAGGTTTTTCATAATTTTGCAACAGGCTCCAGTCGGGTGCACCGCGAAATAATTCTGCTTCCCACCAGACCGAACCCGCCTGTATAGCATCGCGCTCAGTGTCCGACATTGGCGGCAGCACAGACTTGATACGTTTTAATAGAGGCCTGGAAAGAAATTGTAATCGTATTTCAGGGAGTCCCAGAAAAATAGTCGGGACGAGGAATAGAACCCAGACCAGCAGCCCCCAAAAGAAACTAAAACCACCTGCTAGCGTAAACACTGCGAGAAACGCTGCGGTGACCACAGTAACGGCCTTAAATACCAGGTTATGCCGCGCTATGGCGTAAATTAGCGCCAGTAAAGCGCCCAGAAAAATTAAGATATTCATTGCAATATCCTGTATCGGTAGCCAGCAACGAGATTAAATGCAACAGTATATGATTAAGACCCACCCAGCAAGTTTCTAGTTTCAATATGAAACTAATAAGTTTGGGCGATGATGCCTCTTATTCCTCAGACCTGACTAGAGCGCACAAAAAATTCCACTATCCACTCAGCCAGCATCTGAGTATCCGCTTTCTGACCTGTGCTTCTCATCCATTTCAGCGCCTCTTCGGCCTCGTTTTCGGCCACTATATTTCCACCATACATTTCCAGCAGCGCCACTTCGTACTCTTCTTCAAACTCAGGGTGAGCTTGCATAGTGATGATCGAGTCTCCATAGCTAAGTCCCGCGTAGGGGCAAAATTCAGAGCTCGAGTAAATCTGTGCCCGCGGCGGCAACTCAACTATTTGGTCCTGATGAAACGCATAGATATAGACCTGATCGCGAGTTTGCTGCATCCATGGCTGGACATTATCTATCTGATAAGACTGCACGCCTATACCCCAGCCTTTATCCGATTTAACTACTTCACCACCAAGCGCCTGAGCAACTATCTGGTGGCCAAAACAAATACCAACCAATGGGATTTTGGCTGCATCAATCTCGCGAATGAAAGTCTGCAAATCGAGCATCCAGGGCAGGTTTTCATAAACGCCATGACGTGAGCCGGTAATTAACCAGCCATCACAGTCGCGAACCGAGTCAGGCATTTCACCATTAATAACACTATAGCTTTGATAGCTCAGGCCTTTGCCCGCCCGATCTAGCAATGCGGCAAACATCACTGGATAGGGTTCGTATCGACCATTGAGCTTCTCGTTCAATAATCCCGTTTCGAGTATACCGATATTCATTTTTCTACTACCTGATCCAATTTAAATGCCGCCGAAGAACTAGCGACGCCTAATGCCTTGCATGACGCTGACAATGTGATCACAATGCCCCAATAAGATCAAGCCGCTTATATCAATTACTAATCCTGGTGATCCAGCGGCTATGATTATCCGACGTTACAGAGGTAACAGCGTATCCATGAAATCATCCAGATCGTCTAAGCTGGGATTGCGCATGCAGGAAAAATCATCTGATTTGAAAACCCATCAATGGGTTTATCAGCTTTTACGTAGCAACCTGTTATGCGGCAGAATAGAACCTGGCAAGGCACTGACCATTCGTGGACTGGCTGCTGTGCTTGATGTCAGCCCAATGCCGATTCGAGAAGCTTTACACCGACTCGCTAGCGAGGGTGCAGTCGAAGTGAAGGGTAATCGCCGCATGATTGTTCCAGACATGACTGCCGAAAAATTTAACGAATTATGCGAGCTGCGGATATTGCTGGAGACTCACGCCGCAGTAAATGCACTACCTTATATCGAGACAGAAGACATCGACAGGCTGGAACAACTCGACAAACAAATCGATGATGCGATTGCGGCTGGTAATATTGAGGATATCAGCCTTGTAAATCAGGAGTTCCATCGCAGCCTGTACATGAATAATCCAGTTCAAATTTCAGTGCCACTTATCGAGAGCCTATGGTTACAGCTTGGGCCTTTCTCAAGAGTCGCCATTAGTCGACTGGAAAAGGTCTATCTGGTTGACCGGCATCAGGAAGCTATCGCTGCGCTAAAACAGAAGGATGCCGAGGCGCTGAAACAGGCCATCGAATCCGACATACGCGACGGTATCGCTTCGATTAAATCCATCAAAGGCATACACGACTTTTTCATGGCAACGCCCGAGCCTATCTAAACTATATTGAGACTAAATAACCGAGGACCAGGGATTATGAATCAGAAATCCGGCAACCCGATATTGCAAAAAGCAGCTGTTTTATTAAAACAATACCCCAAAATCGAAGAGCTCGAAGTGCTATGTGTCGATATAAGCGGCCACTTTTTCGGCAAACGCTACCCTGTCGATAAAATAAAATCTTTTATTCAGGATGGATTAGCGTTTCCAATGAGCATGTTCGTCCTTGGCACCCGCGGTGAATCCCTCGACGATATATATTATGGTACCGAAGACGGTGACCCAGATGCGCATTTTAATCTCATCGGCGATAGCCTGGCAGTAAACAACTGGGGTAACAAGCCTCGATTACAGGTCATGGCCACCTCTGTTAATGATGGGCAACCGGTATTTTTTGAGCCCCGCAATGTCCTGTCCCACGTTTTAAACAGCTTCGAAAAAAACAAATGGCGGCCGATGGTTGCTTTCGAGCTGGAATTTTATTTGTTCGATAAAAACCGGGACGAAAACAATCTGGTGCAAACCGTGCGGAACCCAAAAACGGGGCAGATCGATACCGCAACAGTGCTTTCCAGCAGCCGAATATCCGATTTCGAAGAGGTGATTGATGACATCACTGCGGCCTGCAAATTACAGAATATCGAAACCGGCGCAATCTCATCAGAAATGGGAGCCGGGCAATTCGAAATCAATTTCAACCATCATAGCGATGTATTACGCGCAGCAGATGAGACTTGCCTGTTTAAACGAGTGGTAATGGAAATTGCGAAAAAGCACGGCATGATGGCGAGTTTTATCGCAAAACCGGTGCTAGAGCAACCGGGTAACGGATTGCACATGCACATCAGTGTGGTTGACAAAAAAGGTCAGAATATTTTTGCCGCTGGCGACAAACCGCATCCGCGTCTCATGCAGGCCATCGGTGGACTGATCGACTGCATGCCAGCGGCGATGTCTTTCTGGGCACCGAATATTAACTCCTACCGTCGATATACCGGTGGCAGCAACTGCGCACCCGTTAGTCTGACCTGGGGCAACGAAAACCGAACCGTGGCATTTCGTATTCCGCTGGCAAAAGACAATGCCTGGAGAGTCGAAAACCGAGTCCCAGGAGCCGATGCTAATCCTTATCTGGCAATGGCGATTACTCTTGCCAGTATGCTCCACGGCATCAAGAATAAACTTGAACCCGGCAAAGCCTGTCAGGAGTCCGTAAAAGGTCGGGACCAGAATCTGCCGTTAAATCTGGCTTCAGCGCTAAGCGCCACTATCGGCAGCGAAGCTTTCATCAAACTATTAGGACGTGATTTTATCGAGCTATATTGCCAGCATCGTGAATCTGAAACATTTGCATTCGAACAATACATCAGCGCCAGAGAATACGACTGGTATTTATAAATAAAGGATAAACATCAATATGGCAGACCATGACTTCACCAATAGCTTTTCCATCCACGCCAATATATTTGGCTATATGGGTGCGCCGCTTAGCCGTAACCTGGACGACGCGGATGTATTCATCATTGGTTTGCCTTACGATCTTGCAGCCACAGGTCGTGCTGGTACGCGTAGTGGTCCAGCCGCAATTCGTCAAGCCAGTGCTAATCTGCGATGGGAGGAAAAACGCTTTCCCTGGAATTTCTGTGCTTTCGATAAAATTCGTGTAGCTGACTACGGCGATCTCGAATTTCCCGCAGGTAGTCACGAAGCCTTCTGTGATGGCATCGACCAGCACTACGACGCTCTGTTAGCCGCAGGCAAAACCACATTAAGTTTTGGCGGCGATCACTATGTCACCCTGCCGTTAATGCGTGCCCACCAAAGAGCACATGGCAAACTCGCGATGATTCATTTTGACGCGCATACAGACACCTACGAAGAAGAAGGCTCAACCTACAATCACGGCAGTATGTTTTATCACGCACCACGCGAAGGCCTGATCGATGCTGATCATAGTATCCAGATTGGCATACGCACTGAATACACCGAGAGCAAACACGAGTTCGAAGTGATTAATGCTGCCGAAGCGAATGACCTGACGGCGGATAAAATTATCACTCGTATTAAACAACGCGTAGGTGATATGCCCTGTTACCTAACCTTCGATATAGATTGCCTGGATCCGGCGTATGCGCCGGGAACCGGTACACCGGTCGTCGGAGGATTGAGTTCCGATCGAGCACTTAAAATAATTCGCGGGTTAGTAGGCCTTAACCTGGTCGGCATGGATTTGGTCGAAGTTGCACCATCTTATGATTACGCGGAGATTACTGCGCTGGCGGGTGCTACATTAGGGCTGGAAATGCTTTATGTTTTGGCGGCTAATAAGGGCTAATCCAGCCCCGGCATTTCCCGCCGAAACAACGGCGCATAAAAATCCTCGCCACTATCCAGGTTCCGAGCTGCCAAATGCCCTGCATAAACCGCAGCAGCGACGGTACTCGGCACTTCGCAGTCACCGATTGCGATCAGCGTTTTAAATTTATTCTCTTGCGCTAGCAAATCAGTGTAAACCGAGTTATCTGGTGTTCGGGAAGTAATCATAATCAACGAGTCATATTCAATATCACGCGCCTGATTAGCATCATAAACACTGGCAATCGACGCTCGTTCGGCATTCACAGATTGCAAGGCATGTAACGTAATCATCTCAACACCGAGGGCCGACAAGCGAGCGTGAACCTTTTCCTGCTCAAGCGTATATTCTGTCCAGCTTGAAATAAGACTGTCCGGCGTGACCAGGCACACTTGCTTACCCCGTTGAACGCAAAGCTCCGCAATCGTGTTACCAAGGTAATAGTGATCGTCGTCATAAATTAAAACGCGTTGCCCAATTTCAGAACCTGCCATCACATCGTCAGGGGTTAAGACCGCAACTGCGTCGATACCATCGACCGCAAAAGCATGATGCCGCCCGACTCCATCGCGTCGCCAACTGGAGCCTGTGGCACAAATGACATGTGGGATTTCGAGTTTAAAAATATCTTCAGCACTGAGTCGGTTGCCTTTGTATATTTGAACATTTGGTTTTTGCACGATTTGAGTTTCGCGATAGTCCCGTACTCGCGCATAGCTCGATAAACCCGGTAACTGACTTTCTCGGCTCACTCTACCACCGAGTTCATCACCGGCTTCGGCGAGCGTCACTTCATAACCCCGATTCGCCAGTTGCATCGCGCATTCCAGACCGGCTGGTCCTGCACCGACTACCAGTACCGACTCATTACTGGTAGCGGGTTGTATTTTCTCGGGATGCCAGTCACGTTTCCATTCTTCACCCTGAGTCGGGTTTTGTGTACAGCGAATTGGTGCGGCCAGGTTGTCTTGTGCGACGCAAATATTGCAGCCAATACATTCTCGAATATCTTCGATGCGGCCTTCGTCGATTTTATTCGGCAAGTATGGGTCGGCTATCGAGGGACGAGCCGCGCCGATCAAATCGAGTATGCCACGCCTGATTTGTGAGACCATCGCATCGGCTGAAGTAAAACGCCCGACACCCACTACCGGCTTGCTGGTCATCGACTTCACAAACGCGGTATAAGGTTCCTGAAAACCCTCGTTGGGCTCAAACCGCGCCGTTGCCGAATCGTTACTCCAGTCGCTAATATTCACATCCCAGAGATCGGGAATTTCGGCGAGCAGTCCAATCACGTCTCGACCTTCGCATTCGGCCTGCAAACCATCCGGACCACGCAACTCATCGACCGCAAAACGGAATGCGATGGCACAGGTATCGCCGACCGCTTCTTTTACATCGGTCAAAATTTCACGAGTTAAACGGACGCGGTTTTCGATACTACCACCGTATTCATCGCTCCTCTGATTGTATTGCGGCTTGAGAAAATGCTGCAACACGCTGAGATCATGGCTGGCATACACGTAGACAATATCGTAACCCGCTTCGCGAGATCGTTTGGCGGCCTCGACATGCCATTTACGAACATTTCTGATGTCGCGTTTAGTCATTTCACGCGACTGCGAGGGGTTATTGCCGTACACCATGCCATCGCTAGGAGCCATCGGCGCGATACGACTATAGAGGTTCGATGCATGGAGACCTGTATAGGCGAGCTCAATACCGGCCAGCGCACCACTTTCATGTACGGCATCGGTCATCAGGCGATGCTGTGGAATATCAAGATTATCCCAAAGCCTGCCTTCCAGAAAGGGGGATACATCCGAACTGGGGTGAATTTCCACTTCCTGCGTACAGATCACACCCCAGCCACCTTCGGCCTTGACGCGACGATTCGCGGCTTCGGCACGCGGTCGTGCATGACCCAAACCATTACAATGGGGAACCTGGTAGAAACGATTTTTGGTGGTAATCGGACCAATCTGGACGGGTTCGAATAAAATATCGTATTTTGAATCTCTGCTCATAAATTAACTTCTTATGTAAAAGGTTCCAGTTTTGTCGAGACGATTCGGTCACGCCGTAATTCGATTTCGGATATCCGCTCGCCGAGTTCACGTGCGGCTTTATGACCGGAATAAACAGCAGTGGCAATAATGCCAGGCATCAGGCAATCACCAATACGTTGCAGGCTTTTAAATCGGGATTTTTGCGCCTGTAATTCATGCCAAAGTTGGTCGTTTGGTAAACGCGCAGTAACCGGTACAACATAATCGGCTGCCAGCTCAAAAACATCACCACTAAATATACATTCGAGTTGTGCAATTTTACCGTCCCAGCCAACAAGTCCTCGATCACAAACCATTTCTACACCAGCTTCAATCAGGCTACGAATCAACTGATGCTGTTCGGTGGTGTGGTGGTTCCAGCCACCGATACGTGCTTCGGGCGTTACCATAGTTACAGGAATATTTGCTTCGCGCAATTTTAACGCGATGGCATTTCCGAGGTAATAATGATCGTCATCATAAATCAATACCGAACCCGATGGCATATCTCCGTCGAGAATTGAATCAACCGACATCACCGAATCGAGTTCGTGTCCGGAAAACGCTGAACTTCGATAACGACCAACACCATCGCTACGCCAGCTTGCGCCGGTAGCGACGAAAACGTGCTGCATATCGAGTTCGAGCACGGATTCTGCATCAAGCCGATTATCCGGATAAATCTCCACATTGGTTAATTTCGCGAGCTGACCGAGCCGCCAGTCGCGGACTCTGCTCCATTCGGACAGGCCGGGCAAGACACTCTCACGACTAATACGGCCGCCAAGTTCAGTATTGGCCTCGGCCAATGTTACCGCGTAGCCGCGTTGACCCAGTGCACAGGCGGCTTCTAACCCAGCCGGGCCACTACCTATAATCAACACTGATTCATCCGCGTGCTTTTCTGTGATTTGCTCAGGATGCCAGCCGCGCCGCCATTCTTCACCCATAGTCGGGTTTTGAGTACAACGAATCGGCACGCCGAGGCTATTGTGCGCATAGCAAACATTACAACCGATGCATTCACGGATATCATCCAGCCGTCCCTGCTTAATTTTATTCGGCAAAAAAGGATCTGCTATCGAAGGTCGGGCTGCGCCGATAAAATCCTGCACACCCCTTTTGATCTGCCTGAGCATGGTATCGGGCGAGGTAAATCGCCCTACGCTCACAACCGGTTTGCTGGTCATTGATTTTATTTTGGCGACTGCGGCCTGGGTCGACGCTTCCTTGACAAAGCGCGAGCTTCCCATCTCGAGGCCATAATCGGTCACGGTAATATCCCAGAGGTCGGGTAACTCAGAGATACTTTTAAACATGTCGATGAGTTCAAGGGGATCATCGTCGACATCAGCCGGAATCGAATAACGCACCGCAACCGCACATTTATCCCTGACCGTTTCGAGCGTATCTTCTATAACCTCTCGAATCAGACGGACACGATTCATGGCCGAACCACCGTATTCGTCACTACGTGTATTCGTTTCAGGTGATAGAAAGTTGCTCAGCAGATAATCGTGATTTGCGTAAACGTAAACGATATCGAAACCCGCTTCGATAGCTCGTCTGGTCGCAGCCTGGTACCAGCCGCGTAATTCGACTATATCATCCAGTGTCATCGGCTGGGTCTGAACAGGCATACCTACCATAGCATTATTCGGCAAACTAACCGGACCGAAAGAAGCTTCGCGACTATAGAGGTTGGCGCTGGAGTGTCCGCTGTACCAGAGTTCAACACCCGCTAGCGAACCCTGCTGATGCACTGCGTCTGTCATCAATTTTAAATTTTTGACATCATCATTATCCCAGATCGAGGCATGCGGAAATGGCATATCGTCGGAACTCGGATTAATCGAGCAGTACTCGGTACAGACCACGCCCCAGCCACCTTCGGCCTTGACACCTCGCATACTAGCCAGCATTTGCGGGCGGCTGTAACCCATACCACTACAATGTGGAACCTGATAAAACCGGTTCGGCGCGGTGACCGGGCCGATTTTTATCGGTTCAAATAGCTGAGCGTAGCGCGGGTCGAGCATAGAGCAACTCTTTGTTTTTATCGACGAGCTTACCGGTTTCGGGTGGCAGCTCCAGCGTCACCACGGGCAACAGGTCACGCAACTGGTTCTGAAATGATGCAATACCAAGCTCCAGGTCTGACAATAATGCTCCCTGATACACTTGTGAACGCATACCCTGATCCGAATACTTCACCAGTTTGATGTCTTCTTCACCGACCGTCATGTTGATTTTGCGATTGTATTCGCGCGCCTTTTGCATATCAGGGCGTTCATCGTCAAGCGCGTAACAGGCCCCGGCCATAATACTTTTTTGATGACCGAGCGAGTAGGTCTGGTAAACCTCAATCATGTCTGGCATTAACGTGACCACGAAACCTGGGAACATGCCCCAGTAAATCCAGATTCGCTGGTGCGATTCAGGCAGGTAGCTGCCTTCGGGTAAAGTATCGAGGTAATTTTGCACCAGCGGGCCCTTTGCAGGCGAATCTTTTAGATAACCATGTGCGCGGGATAGTCCGCACTCGGTAATCTGATCCCGATAAGTATTGCCGAACAGATCGTATAATTCAGGGTGCCCTTTAGGTACGTGATAGCCTTCGTTGTCGATATCGAGCACGGCCTTCCAGTCCAGATCAAACTCGAAATCCCAGAAAGTATCGATTGGTTTCATATCAGCCATTTTATACAGGCTGACCTCGTCTTCGGCGCTTGCCATAGCCTCAGCAACCGATGAACCCTCACCGCCAAAGCGAATGAAAATCAAACCATGCCAAACTTCGCAATCGAGTGGTTTGAGGCCATATTCAGACTTGTCGATATCGGGGAAGGTATCTGCGCGCGGTATGGTCTTTAAACGCCCATCCAAATGATAAGACCAGGCATGAAATGGGCAGACGATAGCATTCTTACAATTACCTTCCTTACCTTCGACAACGCGTGAGCCACGATGCCGACAGAGATTGTGAAAGGCTCGGATATTGTCGTCTTTACCACGTATAACTACAGCGCGCTCGTTGCCCAGTTCCTGACATTTATAGTCACCGGTATTCGGAATATCTGAAATATGACCGATCCAGAACCAGTTACGCAAAAACACCTGTTCCATCTCGAGTTGTGACAGTTCTGGGTTATTAAACGTCCAGGGGGGCAGGCCTTTACGGCCATTGCCGGTTTGATCGAATATTTTTTTTGCGTTTGTGAATTTCATTTTTTCACCTCTAATTATTCAGGTTTCCAGATACCTTCGTCGATGCAATCCTGCATAGCGCGTTCGACGCCGGTACGCAGAATTAAAACCATTTCGTCGATTTGATCTTTGGTGATTATTAAAGGTGGCGACATGACGCACATATTGATGATTGGGCGTACGATCAAACCAAGTTCCTGGCAGTGTTTGTCGATTCGATTACCTAAATCATAATCCAGCTCAAGATCGCCAGCGCCCTGATTCAATTCGCATTCGACACAACCCATTAACCCGACACCGCGCACATCGCTGACAATCGGAATATCGCTCAGGGTTCGTAATTGCTGCTGAAAATACTGCCCGACTGTCTGAGCGTTCTCAAATAGTTTCTCACGCTTCATAATTTCGAGGTTTTTAATGCCAGCGGCAGCGGCAACCGGATGACCCGAATAGGTAAAACCATTCGAAAATACCGCACTATCGCCCCCACAGGCACGTAATTCATCGAGTAATCGATCAGACACCAGTACGGCTCCCATTGGGATATAACCGGAGGTCAAACCCTTCGCTGTGGTAATTAAATCGGGTTGAATGCCAAATACCGCCTCGGAAGCAAAGCAATGACCAAGTCGGCCAAAGGCGGTAACTACCTCATCCGATAAATACAGCATGTCATATTTACGGCAAAGTTCGAGGCAACGCGCGTGGTAACCCTCTGGCGGCACGATGACACCGCCCGAGGCCAGGATTGGCTCAGACACAAAAACCGCGCACGAATCCGGCCCAACGTCCAGAATCTTCTTTTCTAAATTAGCGACGCATTGCTCGAGGAAATCCGCATCAGACTGGCTGGGGTCTTTATGTAACGGATGCGGTGCCGGAATGTGATGCACGAGCTGGTCGGCAAAATCGAGGTAGTTCTTGTCTCTTTCCTTTCCAGAAACGCTAGCGCCAAGATAGGTGCTGCCGTGATAACCTTTTTGATGCGCGATGATGCCCTTTTTTTGCGGCTTACCGCGTACGTTATTATAGAACTGCACAAAGCGTAATGCCGAATCGACTGCAGTAGAGCCACAGGTGGTAAAAAACACGTGATTCATATCACCGGGCGCTTCTGCTGCAATCTGAGCACTAAACTGTGCGGCCGGACCAGTAGTCAAAGACCAGGGCGAAGCATAAGACAGTTGCATGATCTGGTCGTAAATGACCTGCGCCATTTCCTCCCGACCATGACCAATGTTAACACACCACATACCAGCCGGCGCATCGAGTAACCGATGACCATCGCTATCATAAACGTAAACGCCGTCGCCACGCTCAAGCACGGTGCGCTGATTCTCACCGAGTTTAGCAATATCATCCCAGGGATGGATAAACTGGTTATCGTTTCGTCTCAACTCTGCTGTTTTTTCTGACATGTCACACCCGCTTTTCAATTTGGTAACCAGTATTCTAACTATTTATATATTAAATTCAAATATTTCAACGATATACAATTTTTCATTGACTAAACACTCAGTTTAAATTAAATTCCAGTTAAAAGCAGTTGCTGGAATAGTACTTGAACGCAATCAGCGTCACCGAGAAAAATTTGCACAGCCGAAGTCGCGCCAGGCAAAGCGAGTTTCGCAAGCAACAATTAGTCGAAGCAACCTTCGACTGCATAGACAAACTCGGCCTGTCTCAAACAACTTTAGCCCATATCGCCAAACACGCAGGGGTTTCGCAGGGTAATGTTATATTCCATTTTCAAAGCAAGGATTTACTACTGGAACAGGCCTTACGTCACCTCAGTGAAGAATATTTACGCTGCTGGAAGAGTGTATTAGCCGAGACCGGTAAAAGCCCGATTGAACAACTCTGCGCTCTGATTGCCGTACCATTTCGAGCGTCTATCTGTAGCCGCAAAAAGATCAGCGTCTGGTTCGCATTTTGGGGAGAAGCTCGTTCACGCCCTATTTATATGTCTCTCTGCGGCGAACAGGACCGTGCCTTTTCAGAAGCTTTAAGCCAGGTATGTCAGAAAATCGAGCAAAATACCAGCGCCACCCTTCCTGCCGACTCTGCTGCTATAACAATTGAGGCCATAATCGACGGACTCTGGCAAAACTTTTTAATCGGCCCGCCAAACTTTAAGCGCCAGCAGGCAATACAGGAGATATATCGATTAATCGAAATAATTTATCCAAATGAATCGGTATCAATTCGGCAGTTTATGAAAGAAGCATGAAAAATAAACCAGTAAAACCTACAAGCCCACAATACCCGATTGACATTCATGGTTTTTGTGATCACTATTAATCGAGCAGAAAACAGAGCCTCAATTAAGTTTCAGTACAGTTTTAAAGTTATACTATTCTACAAGATTGCGGATGCAACCGGCATCCAATATCATAATTCAGTCCACCGGAGGAACACTAATGAAAACAACGAAGAACACTATTAACGGCATACTTGCCACAGTGATGATAGTCGGCTCATCCGCCGTCAGCGCGGCTGGGTCACTTAACGTCACTAACTGGGCGGAGTATATTGGCGAAGAAACCATCGCCAACTTTGCCAAAGAATATGACATCAAAGTCATCTACGATAACTACGATTCGGTCGAAGCCATCGACGCCAAGCTGCTAGCTGGTAGTTCGGGTTACGATGTCGTCGCCCACTCAGGTTCAGCAATAGGCCGCTTAATTCCGGGTGGTATTTTACAAAAAATTGATATTTCAAAACTGTCTAATCTCAGGCACATGGATGCATCTATCATGGCACAGCTTTCGACGAACTGGGATCCTGGTAACCAATATGTTATTCCGTATATGTGGGGTACGCATGGCGTTACCTATAATGAGGAACTGGTATTGAAAACCCACCCAGGTGCTCCGATTGGCTCGCTCGACATGATCTTTGACCCGAAGCATATGAAAGAGCTGGCAAAATGTGGTGTTTCTTTCCTCGATTCTCCGACCGATGTCATCCCTATGGCACTGGCCTATCTTGGACTCGATCCAGCCTCAAACAACAAGGCAGACTACAAGAAAGTCGAAGACATGCTCAAGAAAGTACGTCCTTACATCAAAACCTTTGATAACTACGCCTACCAGAGAATGCCTCAACGCGAATTTTGCGTATCGGTTACCTGGGGTCCTGATGGCCTACTGGCGATGTCTGGTGCAGAAGAGGCCAACACGGGTGTAGTTCTGGATTTCTTCCTGCCACCTGGGGACGGGGCAGCTAATCTCTGGGTAGATGGTTGGGTGATTCCGGCTGACGCGGAAAATATCGAAAACGCACACTTATTTTTAGACTATATGATGCGACCCGAAGTAGCAGCAGCCGACTCCAACTACTCCTGGTATGCAACCGCCAACTATTCAGCGATCAAAATGATTGATGAGGAGGTTACCGGCAGTCCAGCAGCTTTCCCGACCTCAGATCAGGTTGCAAAAATGTACACGCTGGCAGTAGTACCTCCCAAAATCGAGCGCATCCGTACCCGCACCTGGACAAACTTCAAAGCGGGAAATTAAGGCCACAACCCGAAACCGGAGTGATATCATGTCACTCCGGTTTTTTTATGATTGATATTTGTTGTGGAGCTACTCGCAATGCCTGACCCTTCTCAATACACGGATCGACCCTGGATGGATTCCGATGCCGAACCATTCATAAAGGTTCAAAGCGTCAGCAAACAATTTGGTAGTTTCACCGCAGTAGACAATGTGGATCTCGATATCTACAAGGGTGAGCTTTTCTCTCTGCTCGGCGGTTCCGGCTGCGGCAAAACAACGCTGCTAAGAATGCTGGCAGGATTTGAAACCCCATCATCCGGCAATATTTTTATCGACGGCGTTAACATGAACGATGTGCCGCCTTATGAACGCCCGGTCAACATGATGTTTCAGTCCTACGCGCTATTCCCGCATATGACGGTCGAAAATAATGTCGCTTATGGCCTGAAACGTGAAGGTTTTGGTAAAATCGAAATCAAACAACGTGTCGATGATATGTTGGCCATGGTCGAACTCACCCAGTTTAGTAAGCGTAAACCGCACCAGTTATCCGGTGGCCAGAAGCAACGTGTCGCGCTAGCCCGAGCCCTGGTAAAAAGCCCTAAAGTGCTACTCCTGGACGAACCTTTAGCCGCTCTGGATAAACGCCTACGCGAGCAGACTCAGTTCGAACTCATGAATATCCAGGAACAACTCGGCGTCACCTTTGTCGTCGTCACCCACGACCAGGAAGAAGCGATGACGCTGTCCACGCGTATCGCAGTGATGGATACCGGCCGATTTATGCAAATTGGCACACCGACAGAAATTTACGAATTCCCCGAATCACGACTGGTTGCCAATT
Source organism: Gammaproteobacteria bacterium (assembly GCA_030595795.1). GTDB lineage: Bacteria > Pseudomonadota > Gammaproteobacteria. The sequence continues at coordinate 57,629 of JAUVCH010000001.1, read as the reverse complement.
TCATCGGCAATGCCAATATGTTTCAGGGTAGAATCATTGAGAATGGTCCCGATCATGTTGTTGTACAGAGCAAACAGCCCGAATGTGAAATTTATATCGACCACGGACTTGAAATTCAGGAGGGCCACAAAGTATGGGTTGCACTGCGCCCGGAGAAGATAAAAATATCAAAGCAGGCACCGGATGAAGCGCGCGCTAATCAGGTTAAAGGGGTTGTTCACGATATCGCTTACCTCGGGAAAATTTCGATTTATCGTGTCAAAATAGACGATGACACGCTGATTGAGGTCACCTCACCAAACCTCTCCAGACCCAAAGATGGCAACCTGGCCATAGACTGGGAAGACGAAGTTTATCTCAGCTGGGAAGCTTCCAGCTCGGTGGTACTCAGCAAATGACATTGCAGGGGATATCCCGATCGCTGCAACGAAACTGGAAGTCAGTAGTCGTCTTCATCCCCTTCTTCTGGCTGCTGATATTCTTTCTCGCGCCTTTTTTCATCGTTTTCAAGATAAGCCTCTCCGAAGCCACCATAGCCAGCCCCCCATTTTTACCGATGATCAACTGGGTCGATGAAGGTGTGATGCATATCAAACTGGTATTCGACAATTTCGCCTACCTCTGGGAAGACGATTTATACGTTAAGACCTACATCAGTTCGTTAAAAATATCGTCGATATCGACTCTAATTTGCCTGCTCATCGGCTACCCGATGGCCTACGCTATCGTACGTTCCAGCCAGACCCGTAAAAACATTTTACTAATGCTGGTTATCCTGCCTTTCTGGACCTCGTTTTTACTTCGGGTTTACGCCTGGATGGGGCTGCTCGCCGATCAGGGGACAATCAATAATTTACTCATAGCAATTGGCCTCATTGATGAGCCGATTCGGCTCTTATATTCGCATTTCGCCGTCTATGTCGGCATTGTTTATACTTATTTACCGTTCATGATACTGCCGCTTTACGCCAATATGGAAAAGCTCGACTGGACCCTGCTGGAAGCCGCTGAAGATCTCGGTGCGCGACCGGCAACGACATTTCTGACCGTTACTGTTCCGATGACCCTGCCCGGTATCATCGCCGGATCCTTGCTAGTTTTTATCCCAGCGACTGGTGAATACGTCATACCCGACCTGCTCGGCGGTGGTAACGTCTTAATGATCGGTCGAATTCTGTACAACGAATTTAATGCCAATGTCGACTGGCCGGTCGCTTCTGCGGTCGCAATTGCCCTGCTGTTAGTTCTAGTATTGCCGATGATGCTTTATCAGCATGTGCAAGGCAAAGAAACGGAGTCGAAATGAATAACGGCAAGAAATCCCGATTCCTGTTCACAGTCACCTGTTTCGGGCTGGCTTTTCTGTATATTCCCATGCTCATGTTGATCGTATACTCGTTCAACTATTCCAAACTGGTGCCGGTGTGGGGTGGTTTTTCTACGCGCTGGTACGGTGTTTTATTCGAAAGTGAAGAAGTTTGGCGCGCAGTAACTCTGAGTTTGAAAATTGCCACTGTGAATGCCTGCTTTGCTACCATACTCGGTACCTTGGCGGGCCTGGCCCTGGTGCGTTTCGGTCAATTCAAAGGGCGCACCTTATTCAGCGGCATGATTACCGCACCACTGGTCATGCCAGAGGTCATCACCGGCTTATCCCTGCTCTTGTTGTTTATTACGCTAAAAGAATTTATCGGATGGCCGGACAAGCGTGGATTCACCACCATCACCATCGCCCATATCACATTTTCCATGGCCTATGTCGCGGTCATCATCCAGTCAAGACTCGCTGGCATGGCGCAAGACCTGGAAGAAGCCGCGCAGGATTTGGGCGCGAAACCATTTCGAGTGCTTACCGACATTACCCTGCCTCTAATCGCGCCCGGTATGCTCGCTGGCTGGTTATTATCATTCACACTGTCGCTGGATGATTTAATTATTGCCAGTTTTGTTTCAGGCCCCGGTGCGGTCACGCTGCCAATGTTGATTTACTCCCGGGTGCGACTGGGTCTTCGGCCGGATATAAATGCACTTGCGACCATTATAATTTTAGTAGTCGCCATCGGTGTACTACTAGCTGCCTGGATAATGCTGCGGCAGCAAAAACAACGCCAACTGGAATTGCAGATGTCTGGTGAGGACTAGTCGTCTTAGCCGCTTAGCAATAATCCCTTATCTACTAGTTCGTTAATCAATTCCTTTACATCCTCTGTTGTCGAATCGGCATCGATCTCAGGAAAGGCAGTCAGCAATAAATCGGTCATATCTTCGACCCGCACTGGTTCGGCAAGCAGTGTCCAGATAGCAGTTCCAACGGTATTCAAATGGTGTATTGCAGCACCCTGTTTGTCTGCTATAAAACTATCATCGCCAACCTGGATAACGCTAGTATCAGGTTTTCTTATAAAATATTCTGGTTGTAAGGCTTGCTTATTATTGACTTCAGACTGCTTCAGCTTCCTGTTGAGATGGTCTACTCTACCAGGCCAGGTTTTAAACTTTTCTTTAAGCAACTTAACCGCATCTTCAGCTCGGTCGAAACGGAGCCGATAGAACTGTGAATTCGCCACTAACTGACTCAACACATCCAGGATATGTGGGGCCTCTGCCTCACGAGCGAAATTTTGCCAGACAACTTGCCGCAATACTTCTGCCTCCGAGGTTTCCTCGAATGTCGCTACCGTATTTTCCTCGCGTTCCAGCAAAACAAACGCACCAATTGATGCTTGCGCTCCTTTTTGCGCTAATTGTTCATTGCTAAGATCAAGATATTGATAATTTTTGCCGGTTAGGCCAGTGTGCTCCCGGATAAACTCTGACGATTCTGTGGTTAAGTTTTCAGGTAAAGGCCGCCTCAAACGTAACGCCAAACCCGGTGCAATCCCCTTGCCTTCCGACAAACTAAGAGGCAAAACATCATCGCCGTACAACTGAATTCCAGCGGATGCCAAACAGGCCGATAAAACACTTTTACCCGACCTGTATTGACTAGGAAATATTACCAGTTTGCCAGCAAATTCTGCGGATGCACCGTGTAAACACAGTAATTGAGGATCTTCCCGCACATAAGCTCGAATCAGCTCGGCGACCAGACCACAGGCGGCATCGACTATGTCTACGCGATGCATCTGCTTTCCTAGCCAAAATCCATCGATGCAATAAGCATTATCTTCTCTGGTAATACAAAGTATCGGAGCCTCGCCAGAATCTTCTGGTGAGACCTCAATAATATTCCAGGTCGGGAAAACACTTTCAAGACACTCAATCAGTTCGCCGCAATCAACAAACTTAACCAGTTTCGACATATCATCGAACTTTAGATGCACGATGCTGTCGGGCATTCATCCACTCCTGTTTAAAATCTGACTCAATAATACGGGCAAAAAAAAACCGGACAAAATATCTGTCCGGTGTGTAAATCATAAATAATTAAAAAGCGGTCAGATTGGGCGTCTTAATCAGTGGTTTGGTCTTCATCGAGCGATCCACCTGAGGAACCAGTATCGCCATCTGAGTCTCCGCCGGAGCCACCAGAGCCACCGGAACCTCCGCCGTTTCCAGAGCCACCGGAACCTCCGCCGTTCCCAGAGCCTCCACCGTTTCCAGAGCCTCCACCTCCGCCAGAACCACCAGAAGCATGTGCCGATTGACTTAATGTCATTAATACTGGAGCCGCATAGGCCGCCGTCGCTACCAGACCAAGACGCGAAAGCGCGTTTCGTCGGCTGGTATCTACTGTTTCATCGCCCAATTCAGGCTTTTTAATATCATTTGTCATTAGAATTGCCTCGACTTAAATTAAATGGGATAAATTTCCCATAATCAAGTATAAGCGAAAAACAAAAATAATCTACAGGAATAAATTCACTATCCGGGTAACTCTTTTAGCCCGGATCCCGTCGCAAAGCCTGACACATACAATGCACTCCACCACCACCGGGCGTAATCATCGACACGTCCGGGTCGTAAATCTCTAAACCATGAGCTTTGATTTTCTCCTTGAGCACCAGACTTTTCTCTGGCAGTAACACCCGATCATTACCCAGTGCCACGACATTACAGCCAAGATCAAGCGTGTCTTTAAACGGCACGCTGATGATTTCGATTTGTTTCGACTTGAGCCAGTCGACCACGTCGGCGTCGGTTGACTCCAGGCACACAGCCGCAAGCTTGGGCGCTAACATAACGACCATTAAGTCGATATGAACATAGAAAGGATCAAGGTCAGTGAGCATGACTTCCCAACCTTCGGCCTCAAACCAGTTCTTCAACTGCACGGCGGACTGCTGTTGGCTACGACCCTCGTCGCCTTCCCAGCCAATTAATACCGTGCCCGGTTCGACGACATTGAAATCACCACCTTCGAAAGTGCCTGCGGTAACATAATCATAAATCGGAATACCCAGGCGCTCATAGGTTTCGATGGCGCGAAAGTTCTCGCCACGACGCCACCAGTTAGCCATGCTGGTAATAATCGCCCCGAATGGCGTCATAACCGACGAATCCCGGGCAAAAATCTGATAAGGCAATTCTGGGTCGGCGGCGTGCATGTGTACTTTTACGCCTGCAGACTCGTAAGCTGAAACCATTTCGGCATGTTGAGACTGAGCGATCTTTGCATCGAATTGATAATTGCGACGAATACTTTTCTTCGAAACCGAACTGGTCTCTAACCACTGATAATGGTCTGCAGGACCTAACAGGATGTCTCTTAATACGCCATATTCACAATCGGCGCCCCAGTTATCGAGAGCTGGCGTACCACCACCCTCATTCCTTGCACGTAATTTAAATTCGGAATTCATAATTAATCCTGCTAAATAGTTGGGCTATCGGAACCGCCCCTTTAAATGGAGCGAAAAAGCTATCACGCCGTCACTTAGACTGTCAATTACTCTTCTATAATCAGAGAGTAACAGGTTTGTTGACTTATATTAATTTTGTGATCACAATATCCGAATGGTTGCATACAATGTCTGGAAGCAGCAGGTTTTATCACAAGCCGATCAAGATCCGGCCTGAAATAAATTTACATTAAATACGAGTAGCAGTTTATGCAAGACTGGATCGAAAAAAACCAGGTCACCGAAATCGAATGCGTTGTCTCTGACATGGCTGGTGCCGCTCGCGGCAAGCTAATGTCCGCGTCAAAATTTAATGATGCCTCCGTGCTGCGACTACCCGAATCAATTTTCATGCAGTCGTTAGCGGGTAGTTACCCTGATCTACAAAGTGATATCAATCCTCTTGATAGGGATATGATACTACAGCCTGACCCAGGCTCGATTCGCCGATTGCCCTGGGCGAAAGGCAACTCGGCCCAGGTAATTCACGATTGCTTCGATAAACAGGGGCAGCCAGTCAAAATTGCTCCACGCCAGGTATTGCGCCAGGTAGTCGAGTTGTATCGTAACGAAGGCTGGGATCCAGTGATCGCGCCAGAACTCGAATTTTATCTGGTAAAGCCAAATTTAGACCCAAATCAACCATTGCAACCACCGAAAGGTCGCAATGGTCGCGCAGAGTCAAACGGACAGTCGTTTAATATCGCAGCAAACTATGAATACCAACCAGTGCTAGACGATATGTATGCTTATGCTGAAGCACAACAACTACAGATCGACAGCTTTCTCCACGAAGAAGGTAAAGCACAAATGGAGATCAATCTACTCCATGGCGACCCGGTGGAACTAGCAGATCAGGCCTTTTTATTAAAACGCACGGTTAAAGAAGCGGCTTTGCATAATGAGATTTACGCGACCTTTATGGCCAAGCCGGTCGAACACCAACCCGGTAGCGCGATGCATATTCACCAGAGTGTAGTCGGCCTGGAAAGCCGGAAAAACCTGTTTTCCACCCCTGATGGCGAGCCCAATAAGCTATTTCTTAGCCATATAGGCGGTCTGCAAAAGCTCCTGCCACAGGCTCAGGCTCTGATGGCACCTTACGTAAATTCGTACCGACGCTTTGTACGTGACATGTCCGCGCCGATTAATGCACATTGGGGTTTCGACAATCGTACCGTTGGATTTCGCGTGCCCGACAACAATCCAGACTCGATGCGGATAGAAAACCGAATCGCCTCTGCCGATGTAAACCCCTACATCGCTATCGCGACTTCTCTGGCCTGCGGTTATGTCGGCATGAAGCAGTCGATGAAGGCAAGCCAGCCAATGCTGGAAAACGCCTTTAATAAGCCATTTGAATTATCACGCAACTGGTATCAGGCGTTGCAGCGGCTGTCCGACAGTCAGGCACTTCGGGAGGTACTCGGCGACGAATTTATCGATCTCTATGTCGCCATTAAAGAAGTCGAGTTTGAGGAATTTTTGAATACCATTACACCCTGGGAACGCGAGCATTTATTGCTCAAAGTTTAATTTTTCCAGCAAGACTATTTAGCCTTAATTTACTTAAGCAGGACGATAGAGCCTGCACCAAGTCAGGAGCACAGCATGTCACAAACTAACGCAGTCAATACCGAAAAATGGCAAAGCCTGGATGGTGCCCATCATCTTCATCCATTTACCGACCCTAAGGAATTAAAAGAGCAGGCCGCTCGCATTATCGAGTCGGCACACGGCGTTTACCTCACCGATTCTGAAGGCAACGATTATCTCGATATGATGGCTGGCCTGTGGTGCGTCAACATGGGTTATGGTCAAAAAGATATCATTGCAGCAGTTAGCACTCAAATCGAACAACTACCCTACTACAACGCATTCTTCAAGACTTCGCACCCACCCGCCGCAGAGCTATCTGGATTACTCGCAGAAGTGACTCCGGATCACATGAACCACACTTTCTTCACCAGCTCGGGTTCGGAAGCCAACGACACCGTTATCCGCATGGCCTGGCGCTACTGGGATATTCTCGGCAAGCCCGAAAAGCGCGTTATTATCAGCCGCAAAAATGCCTACCACGGTAGCACTATCGCAGCCTCCAGCCTTGGCGGCATGGAAGACATGCACAAGCAGGGTGGCATCATCCCCGATATCGTACACGTCGAGCAGCCACACTGGTTCGCCAAACGCTGTGAACTCGGCCATGACCTGGACGCTAACGAATTCGGTCTCGAAGTCGCACAATCGATCGCCGATAAAATCGAAGAGCTCGGCGTCGACAAAGTCGCCGCATTCATCGCCGAACCCATCCAGGGAGCAGGTGGCGTCATCGTGCCACCCGAGACCTACTGGCCAGAAGTAAAGAAAATTTGCGACCACTACGGTATCTTGCTGGTGGCGGACGAAGTCATCTGTGGCTTTGGTCGAACTGGTCACTGGTTCGGCACCGACTACTACGACCTCAAGCCCGATTTAATGCCTATCGCCAAGGGCCTGTCATCGGGTTATTTACCCATCGGCGGAGTGATGGTAGGGGATCGCGTCGCCGATGTACTCATCAACCAGGGCGGCGAATTTAACCACGGTTACACCTATTCAGGACACCCCGTGTGCGCAGCCGCAGCGGTAGCCAATATCAGGTTGATGCAGAAGGAAAACATCGTGCAAAAAGTTCACGACGAAACCGCGCCCTACCTGCAAAAGCGCCTGCGCGAACTCGGCGATCATCCACTGGTAGGCCAGGTTAGAGGTGTCGGCATGCTCGGCGCCCTGGAACTGGTTAAAGACAAGGAAAACTTTATCAAGTTCGATAAAGACGACGGCGTGGGTTCTATTTGCCGCACTCATAGTTTTGATAATAATTTAATTATGCGAGCGGTTGGCGATGCGATGATCATATCGCCGCCCTTAATTCTGCAAAAAACAGAAATCGATCTATTTATCGAACGCACCTGGAAATGCCTGGATTTAACCCAGCAAGACGTTAAAAAAACAAAATGAGTTTTACACTTTCCCAGGATCGCAGCGATACCGAAAGCTACCCGGCATCCTATTATCATGCCTCGCAAAACCGACAGCTCGACCTGACGCCACTAGATGGCTCCTGTCGAACCGATGTTTGCATCGTCGGTGGCGGTTATACCGGGTTATCGGCCGCACTACACCTGTCCAAACGCGGTTATAAAGTGGTATTGCTGGAAGCCCGAAAAATGGGCTGGGGTGCTTCGGGTAGAAATGGTGGCCAGCTTGGTAGTGGTCAACGCAAAGATCAATGGTATCTGGAAAAGCGTCTGGGTCTATCCGATGCGACCAAACTTTGGCAGCTTGCGGAAGAGGCTAAAAACCTGGCACGGCAAATTATCAGCGAAAATGACATTCAGTGCGATCTCAAACCCGGCGTTGCACACCCCGACCATAAAGCCGGATACGCCAAAGAATCGCGCGAATATGTCGAGCACCTGCAAAAGCAATATCGACACGACCAAATCGAATACCTGAGCCAGGAGGCAATGGCAGAGGTCACCGGTAGTGATACTTATTTCGGTGGCAGCATGGATATGAGTGCTGGCCATTTACACCCACTGAATTACGCGCTCGGACTCGCCGATGCCGCCAGGAATAGTGGCGCGATACTGCATGAGTCAACCATTGTCGAAAGCTACCAACGGGGTAAACCGAATCGAGTCGTCACTAACCACGGCACGGTCGAAGCAGATGCCGTTATCCTCGCCTGCAACGGCTATCTGGGCAACCTCGAAAAGCGCATGGCCGGAAAGATCATGCCCATTAACAACTTCATCATCGCTACCGAACCACTCGATGAAGCCACTGCTAATTCGATCAACCCAAATGACGTCGCCATCGCCGACTCGCGCTTCGTCATAAATTACTACCGACTCTCAGCCGACAAACGCCTGCTCTTCGGCGGCGGGGAAAATTATGGCCGTAACTTCCCGGCGGATATAAAAAGTTTCGTGCGTAAACCGATGCTAGAAATTTATCCTCAGCTAGCCGATAAACAAATCGACTACGCCTGGGGCGGCACACTCGCTGTCACCCTCAATCGCATGCCACACTTCGGTCGACTCGATAATAGTGGTATTTATTTCGCCCAGGGTTATTCGGGACACGGTGTCGCAATGGCCACACTCGGCGGTAAAATCATGGCCGATGCGGTTGCCGGAGAAAGCGAAAAACTGGATTTGTTTGGGAAACTACCTACTCGATCTTTTCCCGGGGGAGCCTGGCTTCGCTATCCAGGGCTGGTGTTGGGAATGACTTATTTTGCTTTGCGGGATAGGTTTTAATCATATCACTCGGGACTAATTAACCCCCTTCAAAGCCAGCATCTGCTCCACCAGAACATCCTTCTGCAATTGCAGGTGGTAGCCCTGCTCTTCCAGGTTTTTCAGAACCTCGGCAGTGTCTTCTTTCGCAAGCTTTCGCTCGGCTTTCAGGTTAAAACTAAAACTAAATTCTGGCTCACCAAAAACGGTTAATAGCTCCTCGGGAATTTCGGAAAAATCGTCCTTAGCAGCTAAATATAAGAAGGTATCTGGTTTCCGGTTACTACGATAGATGTAACAAAACATGGGAAATTTAGGAATGGCTTAGATAGCCGGGGATGATATCAAAATCAATAAAAAAGGGCGCGATAATTCGCGCCCCTTCAGTTATTTACTTACCTGTAAATTCAGGATAAGCCTCCATGCCGCATTCGGCAATATCCACACCTTCGTATTCTTCCTCGGCGCTGACGCGTATTCCCATGATCGACTTGATTACAAACCAGACTATCAGGCTGGCGCCGAATACCCAGCCGAATATGGTTGCTGCGCCAACTAGCTGACCGATAAAGCTCGCGCCATCATTCGTCAAAGGCACTGCCATTAAGCCCCACAAGCCGACTACGCCGTGTACCGAAATGGCACCGACCGGATCGTCGATTCTGAGCTTATCGAGTGTAACTATCGAAAAGACAACAATAGCACCACCCACGGCACCGATTAAGGTCGCAGACAACACGGATGGCGTAGATGGCTCGGCAGTTATCGCAACCAGTCCAGCTAGTGCACCGTTTAGCGCCATAGTCAGATCGGCCTTACCGAACATCAGGCGAGCGATTAACAGGGCGACGACGACACCACCAGCTGCTGCCGCATTGGTGTTAACGAACACCATCGCGACAGAGTTGGCGCTGGCTATATCACCCAGTTTTAATACTGAACCGCCATTGAAGCCGAACCAGCCCATCCACAGGATGAAGGTACCCAGCGTCGCCAGTGGTAAATTAGCACCAGGAATTGCATAGACCTGACCGTCTTTACCATATTTGCCTTTGCGTGCTCCGAGCAGCAATACACCCGCCAAAGCGGCTGCAGCACCAGCCATATGTACGATCCCCGAACCAGCGAAATCTGAAAAACCGAAGTCATCGCCGAGGCTGTATAAACCAAATACACTTCCACCACCCCAGGTCCAGTAACCTTCCATGGGATAGATAAAACCGGTCATAACCACGGCGAATAATCCGAAAGCCCAGAGCTTCATGCGCTCGGCCACTGCACCGGAGACTATCGACATCGCGGCGCCGACAAACACCACCTGGAAGAAAAAGTCGGATGCGCCAGAATAGACCGAATCGCCTTCAAAGCCATTTTCTGCGGAAGCAGTCAATGCATCGGCTACCAGGGTTTCGCCACCGCTAATGCCAGACAGAAACGCCCCGCCACCATACATAAGGTCATAGCCGTAAAGCATGTACATAATACTGGCGATAGCGTATAGCAATACATTTTTGGTGAGGATTTCGGTCGTATTTTTAGATCGCACCAGACCGGCTTCGAGCATCGAGAAACCAGCCGCCATCCACATGACCAGCGCACCGCAAACCAGAAAATAAAAAGTATCGATTGCATATTGCAATTGAAAGATTTGGTTAGTTATAATTTCATTGTCCATGATTCGCCCCCTATAGCGCCTGAGAACCAGAATCACCCGTACGGATACGGACAGCCTGTTCGAGATTGGTAATAAAAATTTTGCCGTCACCGATTTTCCCGGTATTAGCAGTCGCAGTAATCGCCTCGATAGTCACATCGAGTAGATCATCATCAATCGCAAGCTCGAGTTTGGTTTTCGGTAGAAAATCTACCGTGTACTCTGCGCCCCGATAAAGTTCGGTATGCCCTTTTTGTCGACCAAAACCTTTAACTTCTGATACCGTTAGACCCTGTACCCCAATTTCTGAGAGAGCCTCGCGAACATCATCAAGCTTGAAAGGCTTAATAATGGCAGTCACCATTTTCATCATTCACTCCTACAAAGTTGCTAAAAAATAAAAATGATCATCGGCTGTTCAACCAAAGCTGGCAGAACATCGAGATCACGATTGGCAACACTTAAGCAGAAAGCTGGGAATAGACGCAATTTGGCGTTAACATAGGGGTTAATCCGACCACTTTTGCACTGTAATGGTGCTTAAATCCGAATCAATGCACCGATATAGGGCGCAATAATGCTGGACAATCAGACTATTAATCGACTCTCTGAGCGCATCTATCAATTGCTGCCGCCACAGTTACAGCAGGTGAAATCAGACTTCGACACGCAGTTGAAAACACTGCTACAACAGCAATTAAGCGAACTGGAATTTGTCAGTCGCGAGGAGTTCGATATCCAGACCAGGGTTTTACAGAGAACGCGAGCGAAGCTAGAAACACTCGAAGCTCGGCTTGACGAAATGGAACAGAAGCTCGACCAGTAGCTTCAAACTAAACGGAAAGGAATCCATGTCACTCACCCAACTCACCACTCGCGCACAGGAAGGTATTCAAGCCCCCGAAGTTAGTGTCGAAGTGCATATATCAAACGGTTTGCCTGCCTTTACCATCGTCGGCCTACCGGAAGCTGCAGTACGCGAAGCCCGCGACCGAGTGCGCTCGGCGATCATTAATTCGGGTTTTGAATTTCCATCGCGCAGAATTACCGTTAACCTGGCACCCGCCGATTTACCCAAGGAAGGCGGCCGTTACGACCTCGCTATCGCGCTAGGCATCCTTGCCGCTTCAGAACAGATCAACCCGGCCACGCTAGATCAATTCGACTGCTACGGCGAGCTTGCGCTCAGTGGAGAATGTCGTGCCGTTGCTGGCCTGCTACCCGCATTAATCGCCAGTAAGCGCGCACAGAAACAGGTCATCATACCCTTAGACAATCATCTCGAAGCACGGCTGGTGAAAGACTTACCGATTTACACCGCTCAGTCGCTGGTAGAAGTCTGTTCCAGTTTAAATGGCGGCACGGCATTACCCGGCCTTGAAGACATCGACATGCCAGTAGAAACCGTCTTTGAACTCGACCTTGAGGATGTCTACGGACAGCACCAGGCCCGGCGAGCGCTCGAAATCGCCGCCGCTGGCTCGCATCATATTATTATGATGGGGCCTCCCGGCACCGGCAAAAGCATGCTCGCACAGCGGTTGAATACGATATTGCCACTGATGACCGAATCCGAAGCCATGAGCAGTGCCAGCATCCGTTCGATCTGTCATAAACCGGTTACCGCCAAAAACTGGTTGCAACGACCCTTCCAGTCACCGCACCACACCGTCTCAGGAGTCGCCCTGGTCGGCGGCGGTAGCAATCCGAAACCCGGTGAAATTTCACTCGCGCACCATGGCGTGTTATTCCTCGACGAACTCACCGAATTCGACCGCAAATCCATCGAAGTACTCCGAGAGCCGCTGGAAACCGGGAAAATACACATCTCGCGCGCCGCGCGGCAGGCCGAATTCCCAGCCGAGTTCCAGCTCGTTGCAGCGATGAATCCCTGTCCCAGCGGCTGCGATTCGATACTCAGCTGTCATTGCAGCCCAGAACAACTCAATCGCTATCGTAATAAATTGTCGGCGCCATTAATGGATCGCATCGATATTCAAATTGAATTACCACGGCTGGAGAAAGAAGAGTTACTGGGACGAGACCCGCGTAAACGTGAATCCAGCGCGGAAGTCCGCGAGCGAGTGGCAAGTGCGCGAGTACATCAGCTCTCTCGGCAGGGTTGTCTGAATGGCCAACTCAGCAATAAACAAATCGAAAAATTTTGTCGACTGGATGATGCCTGTGAACAATTGCTGATGAAATCTATCGATAAGCTCAAACTTACCGCCAGGTCTTACCACAAACTACTAAAACTGGCGCGCACCATAGCCGATATGGCCGATATCGAAAACATTACCCAGGCCCATATAGCCGAAGCGATCACCTATCGGAAACAGGAAAGACGCTGGCAATAAAAAAGCGGAGCAAGCTCCGCTTCTTTAACCTGATTATCGCGAGAGTTTTACAAACCAGACTCGGCCAACATATATTCAACCACGGCACGAATCTGATCCGCGCTGTAAGCCGAACCGCCGTTCGGTGGCATAGCACCCTTACCATTAATGGCTGAAGTGGTTATACCGTCGATACCGTTAGCCAGTCGTGATTCCCAGGCAGCACTATCGCCAAGCTTGGGCGCTCCAGCCACACCAGAAGCGTGACAGGCCAGACAGGCGCCTTCGTATAATTGCTTCGGTGATTTTTCACCGCCACCGGCCGAACTACTACTGGCGTTGGCGAGGATATCGTCCAGCATTACTACCGGTCTAATTCGCATAGCGATATCGTCCATGCTGCCAATACTCATGCTGGGATCTATGGAATCGCTAAAAATACCGCCCTGACGTGGAAATACCGCTTCACCCAGGAATAAAGCAAAAAATAGCAAACCACCTAAAACTGCCAGGTTGCGCGGCGAAAATGTGTCGTCTTGTGCTGAACTCACTCGAGATCTCCAGAAATATTGATTAGTCTTAACTATAGACGGGCAGAAAAAATCGTGGGAATTATCCTTGAATTTGAACTATATCGCAAAAATTTCTTACCGTAGGCAAAAATCTGGATAATCCACGCTGCCTTTTTACTCTCGTCTGAGTTCGTGGCAGGAGCAGTGAACACCACCGCCACCGATCGCGAACATGTCGTAGTCAACTGCGGTAACTTCAAAGCCTTCCGCTTTCAGACGCGCATTAATATTTACATTGTGGCTCATGGATAATACCCGCATGTCACCCAGGCTTACGACATTGCCACCGAGCTTCACGCAGTCCGCATAGGGTACAACAATCCGTTCGATATGATGCTGGTCGAGCCAGTCGATTGCGTAAGACGGCAAAGCGTCTTCGCATACCAGAGCCAGATTTTCTTCCAGCATTACCACTACCGCATCCATATGGACAAACTGCGGTGGGATCGGAACGACAAAAGCCTCCCAACCCTTGCCCTCCAACCAGCTAGCAACCTGTTCGGCGCCAACCTGAGTAGATCGGTCACCTGCCCAACCCAGTAAAGCGACGCCCGGTTTGATGATGACGAAGTCTCCACCCTCGAAGTGATCGGCAGTCACCCATTTCCAGATGGGGATTCCGGCATTGTGATAAAACTCGGAGACGACAGAATAGTCTTGCCGTCGTGGCGGAGTCTGTATGCTGGTGATAACCGCGCCCCAGGGTGTCATAAAACTGGAATCACGGGTAAAGACACTGCTGGGGAGGCCCTCATCGGCTTCCACAAAATGGCAGGAAACCCCGTTAGCTTCGTAGACTTCGACCATATGCTGGTGTTGTCGCATGGCTTTTTCTTTATCAAAGCGATAACCCAACTGCTCCTGATTTGCTTGATTGACAGCAGAAATCGAATTAAGTGGCACCCAGCGAAAATGATCGGGTTTCCCTAACAGGACATCGGTTAACACGCCAGTTTGTGCCCTGATATCACATTGAACTGCATCATCGTTGTTCGACTCATTCATTTTAAATCGCCCTCTATCACTTTGTATAATATTGATTAACCTATATTAATCCTCAACCAGATCAAACAATTTCCCGGGATTCAAAATTCCATTCGGATCCATCATCATTTTCATACGCCGCATTAAATCAATTTCGGTCTCACTTCGAGTCAGGCTCAGATAAGCTTTCTTTTCCAAACCAATACCATGTTCGGCGGATACCGATCCGTTCAAATCTTTTAGCGGGCCGTAGATAATTTTATTCACGACATCGAAGTCTTTCGCAACACCGGGGTAAATTGAAAAATGTAAATTACCATCGCCGATGTGTCCGTAGGCGTATAATTCAGCATCGGGGAACTGGCTGATAAGATTGGTTTCTACCGCTTCGACATATTTCTCCATGGCCTCTATCGGCAGGCTCACGTCGTAGCCACAAATGGTATCGAATTTGTTTTGTTCCGGTTCAAAGTTTTCGCGTATTTGCCAGAACTTTAAGCGCTCGGTTTCAGAACTTGCGAGTGCGCCATCGACAATTTTATTTTCTTCCAGACATTGCATTAACAGAGCTTCCAGATTTTCCCTGCCTTGCTTCGCGTCTGAAATAAAGACATCGATTAAAACATAATAGGGGGCGGACTCAGATAGCGGCGGTTCAAGCTCAGAATAAGGCCCGGTATTCAGCTCGTAGTGATTTCGCCACAGTACTTCGAAAGCGACTAATCCACCAGCCAATACACCGTCAAAATGGCGCAGTAAACCCATTACGTCTTCCCAGGAGGGCACTGCAAGTAAGGCTGTCTCGGTTGCAATAGGCGCTTCATAGAGACGAAGTACCGCGCGAGTGACCACACCGAGGGTCCCTTCGGAACCGACAAACCACTGTTTCAAATCGTAGCCAGTATTGTTTTTTAGCATGTCGAACATTGAGGAAACCACAGTACCGTCGGCGAGTACTACTTCGAGACCAAGCACCAGGTCGCGTGTCATGCCATAGCGCAATACGCGTACACCGCCGGCATTGGTTGCGATATTGCCGCCGATGGTACAAGAAGCTCTGGCTCCCAGGTCTAGCGGAAACATTAACCCCGCGTCACTGGCTTTTTCCTGAATCGTCTGCAGTATCGTACCCGCCTCAACCACCATGGTACGCGAGCGCGGATCGCAGCTTTCTATACTGTTCATTCGTTCAAGCGATAATACGATATCAGTATCGCCGGATTCATGGCCACCGACCAGCCCGGTCATGCCACCAGCTGGGATAACGCTCTGCCTGGCCTGATGACAGATTTTCAAAACGGCTGAGACTTCTTCAGTTGATTTCGGACGTACTAGCGCCAGTGCTTTTAATGCCTCGCCCGACCAGATTCCGGCGCTACGCCCTGCCAGCGCCTTACCCGTGAGGATTCCAGCATCGCCGACCACTTCGGTCAGCTGGCTTACCAGTGTTGACATAGAACTGTATCCATTGCAATCGAGTACCGCAATTACTTCATAAAGCGACGCATGACGTCAATCGTTTTCTCCATGCCACGTTCATCACCAACAGTGAAACGTAGTTTATTATTAAAATCGTCGACCGCAAATTGGCGTGGAATAATCCCGTTTCCATTTAAATAAGCATTCGCCTGATGGGCGGTTTTATTACCATCTTCTGGAAACTCGACAAGAATAAAATTAGTCTGGCTCGGATAAACCTTAAGCCCAAAACCGGAAAACTGTCGGGCCATTTCGTCAATCCACTTCCGGTTATGCGCTAACACCCGCTCGACATGGGCAGTATCTTTCACCGCAGCAATGCCAGCGGCATACGACGCTGTGTTGACCGGGAACGATGGCCCGATTTTAGTCAGAATATCGACAGCCCAGGCAGGGCCATAACACCAGCCGAGTCGTAGCCCGGCCAAACCATAAACCTTGGAGAAAGTTCGCGTCACTATGACGTTATCAAATTCATGAACCAGGTTGGTTGCTGACTCGTAATTGTCCGCAAAGGCAAATTCTTCGTAGGCAGCATCGACAATTAACAATACATTATCGGCCAGACCGGCGTGTAAACGACGGATTTCCTGCGATGACAAATGGGTGCCCGAGGGATTGTCGGGGTTAGCAATTAGTACAACGCGTGTTTTCGAATTGACACGGCTTAAGATCGAATCTACATCGTAATGAAAATCGTCGTCATCCGCCGCAACCGGTGTAGCACCGGCCAGCTTCGCATATATGGGAAACTGCATATAAGCGTTTTTACTGTGAATCAGCTCTTCACCAGATCCCGCAAATGTATTCACAATGCGCTGTAGAATTTCATCCGAACCAGGGCCGAAGGCCATTCGTTCGGGGGCCAGGGCATATCGGCTGGCAATAACCTGCGCCAGAGTTTCGGTATCGATTTCTGGGTAGAGATGGCTATTCGCAATAGCCTGCTGCGCTGCCTCGACTGCTGCTGGGCTCATGCCAAGCGCCGACTCGTTTGAAGACAGCTTTACTGGCTCGTCGAAACCGGGTAGTTTTGAAATGCCAACCATATAATAGTCGACAACAGCTAGAGCTTCCTTTGGTGAAATCGGCATGCGCAATCCTGTATTGGTAATGATTTAATTATTCTGTGATCACAGCATATTAATCCCTCCTACTATTTCCATCAATAGTATTTAGTTTTATTAATTTATTGTTCAATGTATTAGTGATCACAGATATTGACGAGTATCGCCAATACAGAGTAGCATTCAGGCTACAAATATAATCGATCTCGTCCGCTAAAATTACAGGAGCCATGCAACAATGACCAAATCATGTGGCGAAGCCTTAATGCATTTACTCGAAGCCTACGGGGTAACCACTGTATTTGGCATACCAGGTGAACACACTCTGGAGCTTTACCGGGGCATCGAAAAAAGTAACGTGCGAGCGGTAACACCGCGCAACGAACAGGGCGCGAGCTTCATGGCCGATGGCTATGCCAGAGTCACTGGCAATCCAGGCGTTTGCACGATTATCACCGGCCCCGGTGTTACCAACGCCGCCACCGGCATCGGGCAGGCCTACGCCGATTCGATTCCGATGCTGGTGATTTCGAGCGCAAACGACAGCCCGTCACTCGGCAAGGGCTGGGGGCGATTACACGAGACTACCGACCTGTGCGCGATTACCCGACCAATCACAGCATTCAGTACGATGGTTCACGACCCATCGGAAATACCCGAGCTTATCGCGCAAGCCTTTACCGTATTTCGTTCACGACGCCCGCGCCCGGTACACATCGCTATTCCAATCGATGTAATGGAAATGCCGGTTAACGTCAACTGGGCACCACAGCAAACCCCGGCATTACCTATCCCGGCGGCGGAACCCATCGCCGCTGCGGCCGATTTGCTTTCTACTTCCAGGCAAACGGTGATCATGGTGGGCGGTGGCGCACAGCACGCTAGTGAAGAGATAACACAGCTCGCCGAGCGACTGAATGTCGGCGTTATCGCCTCAAACGCGGGCAAAGGTATTGTTGCCGATACCAACCCGTTAAGCCTCGGTGGCGGTGTCATTAGCCCTGCCATTCAGGCTCACCTGGCCAGCGCCGAAGTCGTGCTCGCGATAGGCACTGAACTCGCCGAAGCCGACAGTTTCATTTACGACCTACCAGTGAACGGCAAGGTTATCCGAATCGATATCGATCCTACAAGATTTAATGATGCCTTCCCGGCCACCATTGCCATACAGGGTGATGCTCGCTCGGCCTGCGCTCAACTGGTCGATGCACTGGCAGATAGAAGTATCGAAACAGCAAAAGCCAGCATCCTGTCGCAGCTCGAAGCAGTCAAAGCCCAACAATTCGAAGACTATACGTCGGTAGAAAGACAGCACATTACCCTGCTCAATGCGCTACGTCAGATTTTACCCGACGATGCGATAATCATGGGCGATATCGCGCAACTGGTTTATACCGGTACCGCCGCGATGAAAATCCTGCTGCCACGAACCTGGTTTTATCCGGCCGGATTCGGCACTCTCGGTTGTGCACTACCCGATGCCATCGGTGCCAAACTGGCACTGCCCGAGCGCAAAGTCGTCGCGCTGGTCGGTGACGGCGGCTTCATGTTCACGGTAAATGAACTAGCTACGGCAGTCGAGGAGGAACTCTCCATCCCGATTATCATCTGGCACAACCACAGCTACGCGATGATTCGCGATGGCATGGTAAAACGCGGCATCCCCGAAATTGGTGTCAACCCAAAAGCACCCGACTTTTTGAAGCTGGCCGATGCTTTCGGCTGCCCCGGTGTACAGGTTGATAGCGAGGCGTCTTTCAAGCAGGCCATGGACGATGCATTTCAGCACACTGGTCCGAGCATTATTCTAGCGATGGAAAACGATGCCTGGCTGAGTGCATGAAGTACTCAGGCTTTTCTCTACTCAAAAATTCCTTCAGCGGCCACAAACACTGGCCCAATATCGCGGCTGATATCGAACCGAAATCTCGCTATGACATTATCATTGTCGGCGCTGGCGGACACGGTCTCGCCACCGCGCATTATCTCGCAAAAAACCATCAAATTACCGATGTACTGGTCATCGACAGCGGCTGGATAGGCGGCGGTAACACCGGGCGGAATACTACAATAGTGCGCTCGGATTATTTGTTGAACGCCAGTTTTAAATTGAAGGATTTTGCGCTGCAATTGTGGCAGGCGTTGAGTCAGGAATTAAATTTCAACCTGATGTATTCGCCCCGAGGCTATATCGATCTGGCGCATTCCGATGGCGAACTCGAACATTTTCTCTCGCGTGCTAATGCGATGCGTCTCGGTGGTGCCAATGTGGAAATCCTTTCGAGCCAGCAAGTTGCCGATCGAGTTCCGGGTATTGATGTCAGTGATAATGCCCGCTTCCCGGTTTGTGGTGCCTTATACCAACCAGATGGCGGCGTGGTTCGGCACGATGCGGTGGCCTGGGGATTTGCCCGTTCAGCGAGTACAGCAGGAGTTCACATCTTACAAAATTGCCCTGTGACGGGATTCACAGCCAAAGATAACCACATTACAGGGATCAGCACTACCCGCGGAAATATCGAGTGCAATAAGGTTTTGATATCCGCCGCTAGTGCATCTTCAAAGTTAGCCAGCATGGTAGATATCAAATTGCCAATGGATTTGATCAATGTGCAGGCCTTCGTCTCGGAGCCAGTTAAACCAATACTTGATTCGGTTGTTAATTACAACGCGGGTCTCGCTTACATCAGTCAAACCGATAAGGGCGAATTAGTCATGGGGGGCGCTACCGATGGTTATGAATCGTTAGCGCGGCGGGGTTCTTTTTCCAGTATTGAAGATACTCTGGCACGAGCCACACAAATGTTCCCTTTCATCTCGCGCTTAAGATTAATGCGACACTGGTCTGGCACTGCCGACATTCCGATGGATGGCAACGCCATCGTGGGCAGATCACCGGTCGAAAATTTATATCTAAATTGTGGCTGGGGCTATGCCGGTTTCAAGGCTACTCCGGCAGTTGGCTGGAGCATGGCCGAACTACTCGCAACCGAACAATTACCTCAGCTATTGCAACCCTTCGCGCTGGATCGATTCAAAAGTGGCGCATTAATCGACGATGCGGGTATAGGCCCCTATCCCTGGTTGCACTAGGAGACCGATGCCGTGTTATTAATCCCCTGCCCAAACTGTGGTGAACGCGACGAGATCGAATTCGATTATGGCGGCAGAGCGATTCAATATCCTGCACTCAATAATTCGATGTCAGACTGGCATATGGTTTTGCATCAACGCGACAACTCAACAGAGACTATCGAAGAATTCTGGTATCACCAGAGCGGCTGCGAGTGCTGGTTTAAAGTCACGCGTAATTTAAACACCCACGAGTTCGAAAGCTGATGCAGATTCGGCGATTAAAAACGGGTGGATGTATAGATCGTAGCAAGCCGATTTACTTCAGCTTTAATAATCGATTACTGGACGGATATGAGGGCGATACATTGGCGTCAGCTTTGCTTGCTAACAATGTTAGCCTGGTGGCACGTTCGATCAAATATCATCGTCCACGCGGTATTATCTCCGCCGGTCTCGAAGAGCCCTGTGCGTTAGTTGCCTGTGCCGACGAGCATGGCATGATGATACCTAACCTGAAAACCACCGAAGCTCGCCTGAACAAAGGACTGACGGCTCGCAGTCAAAATTGCTGGCCATTTGTCGAACTCGATATTGGTGCTTTATTACAAATGGGGTCAGCCTTACTAGCTGTCGGTTTTTATTATAAGACTTTCATGTGGCCAAAGGACTGGTGGCATCGTGTCTACGAAAAATTCATTCGTCGTGCCGCAGGACAGGGACGAGTAACTTATGATGCTGATAAAAGGCTTTATGACAAAAAATATGCTCACTGCGATACGTTGGTTATCGGCTCTGGTCCGACGGGTATTGAAGCCGCTTTATCGGCTGCCGAATCGGGTGTTTCGGTGATTTTAATCGAGCAGGATTGTGTAATTGGTGGTAGCGTTCTATGGGAAAAAACAAGCACCGATTCGTTGACCACTATCAAACTTAAACAATATAAAAATCTCCGGTTCATGGTTAATACTTTGGCCTTTGGTCAATACGATCACGGATTAATTCTCGCAGTCGAACAAAATAAAAAAAATGTCGAATCGATATTCTGGCGCATTCGGGCGAAGAGTATTGTGTTCGCCACCGGTGCTACCGAGCAGCCTTTGGTATTCCCTGGTAACGACCGCCCCGGCATCATGCTTGCAGCCGCAGTGCGACAGTATATTTATCGCTACGCGGTGATTCCGGGCAAGCGTGCCTTTCTTGCCATTGCCGACCAGCAAGAACGTGAGTTGACTGAAAAGGCATTACAGGTCGCAGGTGTCGAAATAGTCGGAAGTCTGGGTGAAGGTGATCAGATTACTGGTACTAGTGGCTGGCATCGATTGCGCAAGGTACATCTACTTAATAAAAAATCTATCTCCTGCGATCTGATCTGTGTATCAAACGGCTGGATATCGAACGCTCAGTTATCCGCACAAATGGGCGATAAACAGACATTTGCGACATCGCTTGAACAACGACCAAACCCCCAACAACATACCGGCAGCGCAAAAGCTTTCGTCGATTTACAAAACGACGTTACCCGAGACGACCTGGCACTCGCAGTCCGCGAAGGCTACTCACATATCGAACTCGCGAAACGCTATACCACTGTGGGTATGGGTACCGACCAGGGAAAAACCAGCTGGCCAAACGCTATCGTCGAACTGGAGCGGTTATCAGCCCAGGACAGCAGCCGTGTCGGCCTGACTACTTTTCGACCACCCGTCTCGCCAGTTAGCTTTGGCGCACTAGTGGGTGTAGAAACTGGCCAACGCATGGTGCCGATTAGGCGCACACCTTTCCACAATGCCTTCGAAAAAGCCGGATGTGTTTTTCAAACCACGGGCGACTGGCTCTACTCGCGTTATTTCAGAGTCGGTAAAGAAAGCATGAACGATGCGATTCTACGCGAGGTCAGTGCGGTGAGAACATCAGTCGGCTGCGTCGATATGTCTACCCTGGGCAAGGTCGATGTCAAAGGCCGTGATGCACTCGAGTTTCTCTCGCGCGTTTATTGCAACAATATCGACGGCATCAAACCCGGTCGACTTCGCTATGTTTTGATGTTACGCGAGGACGGTATCCTCTACGATGACGGCACCGTCGCCCAGCTTGCCGACAACCACTTCCTGGTCACTCTCACAAGTGCGAACGCTGGCCAAAGTTGGCGCTGGCTAAATAAATTACTGCAACTGCCGTGGCCCGACCTCGACGTGCAACTTACGCCGGTTAGCGATCACTGGGCATCACTCGCCATCGCCGGTCCGCAATCAAGAAACCTGCTGGCTGATTTAAACCCGAATTTCGAGATCGATAAAACAAGCTTCCCATTCGCGTCAGTGAAACAGGGCTTACTCGATGATGACACACCATGTCGCGTGTTTACGGTCAGCTTCTCCGGGGAACTTAGCTACGAGATCAACGTGCCTGCTGGCTTCGCCGATCAATTATTCAAACGCGTTCTCGATAAAGGTGCAGCCTACGACATCAGCCCTTACGGGCTCGAAACACTTGATGCATTACGAATCGAAAAAGGTCATATTTCGGTCGGTACCGAAATCGATGGGCGAACCACAGCCGCCGATCTGGGTCTCGGTAAAATGGTATCGACACGCAAGGCATTCATCGGCTCCAGCCTGTTACAGCGACCGGTCTTGCAACAGCCGGATCGCATGCAACTGGTCGGTTTGATTCCTGCCGATGGTAGCTCGACTATCCCCGCAGCTGCGCATTTAACCGACGCACCCTGGCAAGTCGGTAAAACTCAAACGCCGCTTGGCCGATTAACCGCAACGGTGCATAGTCCGACACTGGGTCATTCGATTGCTCTGGCCCTGTTAGAGCGCGGTCCTCAACGAATCAACCAAAAACTATGGGCGGTATCGCCTGTTGAGGATAAGTCGGTAGAAGTGTTGGTGGTAGGCAATTGCTTTTACGATGTGGAGGGGAGTCGCTTGCATGAGTAATCCTCTACAGATCAGTCAGCAAAATATGAACGGCCTCTGGTCGATTCGCGCCAATGCGAGTCACGATCTAAATAGTGTTAGCAAAGGCCTATTTAACCAGGGTATCCAATTTGGTGAAATGCTTGCAAACGACAAACTGAGACTAATCCAGCTCTGGCCAGATGCCGCTTACCTTTTTTCAGAGCAAGCAGAATTACCCCCTATAACCAACGAATTCGAAAACATGATCACCGACATCAGTCACGGTTTTTGCACGATAAAACTAACCGGTGAAAATGCGTTAACATTTGTGAATAATTATTGTTCAGCCGATCTTGCACAGTCAGACATTACCAATCAATGCCTGCGAACCAGCCTCGGCCACTACCAGATACTCATCTGGTGGAATAACAGCGATGAGGTACAGCTTTTGGTTGACAGAAGTTATGCCCATTCATTGACCGACTACTTAGGCGCTTTGGCGCATAGAAACTAATATGAAAGCTTCCCCAGCCAGTAAGAGCATCGCTCAGCCGCCGATGAGTGATCGTATTTATCAAAGCCTGAAATGGTCGCTAATTATCGGTGAATATTTTCCCGGAAGCGACTTATCCATCCGCTCACTGGCGAAGAAAATGGGCACCAGTACCATGCCCGTGCGCGAGGCGCTAACCCGGTTGGCATCCGAGCGGTTGCTGCTGTCTTCGGTTAAACGATCCTACAAGGTAGCCGAGCTTGATCCCAAGCGCGTAGCCGATCAATTTTTTCTACGCGCACGACTGGAAGGCATTGCCACCAGGTTGGCGGTGCCGAATCTGACCACCGAGCAGATTGCTGAACTGGAAACTCTTGCCAGCATGATGGACAAAGATATCGAAGGCGGCAGTAACGAGAATTACATCGTACGTAATTATAACTTTCATTTTTCGATTTATGCCGCCAGTCAGAATGAAGAACTGTTCTGGTCGATTGAGCGTCTGTGGGCACAAACCGGCCCTTATCTGGCACAGGTAGTTCGTAACCAGACCATGCCCGATGAATGGCAGGTTTTACATAGCAACATCGCCAAAGCAATCAAGTCCCGTAACGCTGACCTTGCCGCCCAGTTAATCGAGAAAGATATTAGCTGGGGCGTTGAGACTTTCGAGGCTTTCACTAATTCAGGTGCTTCAAAATGAAATCTTCTTCTCGTGTCGTCGTTATTGGCGGAGGTGTCGTCGGCTGCTCGATACTTTACCACCTGGCGAAAAATGGCTGGGACGATGTCGTATTAATCGAGCGAACCGAACTGACTTCGGGCTCCAGTTGGCATGCGGCGGGTGGCCTGTTTACCATCACCCGCCCTAATACTGCTGCCGAAATTCATCGATATACGTTTCAAATATATCGAGAGCTAGAAAAAGAAAGTGGCCAATCCTGTGGTTTCCATGAAACCGGCGGTATCAATATTTGTCGTACTCAGGATGAGATCGATAGCAACGCAATGATGCAAAGCGCCTGTCGGCGGTTAGGCATCGAAAGTCATTTCATTTCGCTCGATGAAGTGAAAGAAAAAGCGCCTTTACTCGATACCACTCACATCAAGGGCGCGCTTTGGGAAGAAGAAGGTGGCCATGTCGACCCGGCTTCCGCGACTCAGGCCTTTGCGGCAGCGGCGCGAAAACTCGGTGCCGAAATCTATCGCCATACACCGGTTACAGCGACCCGTCAGCGGCCCGATGGCTCATGGGATGTCGATACCGAAAAAAATTCGATACACGCCGAGTACGTGGTCAATGCCGCTGGTTTATGGGGACGCGAAGTCGGTGCCATGGCTGGCATCGATTTACCCCTGATCCCGGTCGAGCACCATTATCTGGTGACTGATACCCTGCCCATCATCGAGAACCTGGGCTTCGAATTGCCGCAGATTAACGATAACGAAACCGGTTGCTACGCCCGTCAGGAAGGCATGAGTTTATTACTCGGCGCCTATGAAAAAACCTGCACGCACTGGGCGAAAGACGGTACACCCCTCGACTTCGGTCACGAATTGCTGCCCGATGACCTGTCGCGCATGGAATGGAACTTCGAAAAATCAGTCGAGCTTATGCCCTGCCTGGCCGAAGCTGGTATCAAGCGCATCATCAATGGCCCGATGATTTTCTCACCCGACCTCGGACCACTGATTGGCCCGCACCCGGCACTGCGCAATTATTTCTGCGCGAATGGTGTGATGGCGGGCTTCAATCAAGGTGCCGGCATCGGCCGCGTACTCGCCGAATGGATCATTCAGGGCGAACCCGAAGTCGATGTTTTCTGCTGGGATGTTGCGCGTTTCGGTGACTGGGCCGATAAAGCCTATACCGAAAAAACCACACGCTATTTTTACGAAAATCGATCTGAGAAAATCTTCCCCTATCAGGAGTTCGAAGTCGGTCGACCGATTCATAAACCTGCGATCTATTATCGGCTTAAGCAGGCCAATGCTGTATTTGGATCATCTTTTGGTCAGGAGCACGCCAACTGGTTTGCTCCCAATGGTATCGAGCCACGGGATAGCCTGACCTATCGTCAGCCCAACTGGTGGGAGCCGGTCATCGACGAAGGCAAACGGATTCGTAACGAACTTGGTTTGATGGAATTCTCTGCCATGGCGAAATTTGAAGTCTCGGGACCAGGGGCCGAAGACTGGCTTAACTACGTGATGGCCAACAAGATGCCCAGGCTGGGACGCATGACACTGTCGCCGATGCTATCGCAGAATGGACGTCTCGCTGGTGATTTTTCGATTTCACGCCTCGATCAGGATCGATTTCTGCTACTCGGTGCGGACTACATGCAGTTGTCTTTTATGCGGCATTTCAGCCAGTCTTTGCCCGATCAAGGCGTCGAATTGAAAAACCTGTCTAACCAATATGATGGACTACATATTTGCGGGCCAAACGCGCAGGCGCTTATTTCGTGTATAGCCGAACATGACATGAATAGCAGTTCCTTCCCTTTCATGTCCGCCAGGGAGATGACGCTAGGAAAAATTCCAGGAGTGAAGGTATTACGCGTGTCGTTTACCGGCGAAACCGGCTACGAAATGTATTTACCGAAGAGCCAGCAATTAGCGCTGTTTGATTTACTCACTCAAGAGGGAAAAGATTTTGGACTAGGCCTGGTAGGAACGCGAGCATTAATGCAAACTCGTCTGGAAAAAAGCTTCCCGGCCTGGGGTCTGGAATTGTCGCTCGATTACACCGCAGTGGAAGCTGACATGGATCGATTCGTCAACCTCGACAAGACCGACTTTATCGGGCGCGACGCAGTACTTGCTTATCCGAAACCGCGAGAAAAATACATCACCCTGACTGTCGATGCCGGTGATTGCGCAATCTGGGGCGATGAAGCTATTTTCCTCGACGGCGAAGCAGTCGGTTATGTAACATCGGGTGGCTTCGGGCCAGTTACCGAAGCACATATTACGCTGGGTTATGTAGATCACGAAGTCTGCCAACCCGGTGGCAGATACGAAGTCGAGGTATTGGGAAAACTCAAACCTGCAGTACTTCAAACTGAAATTTTATACGACCCAACCGGGTCAAAAATGCGAGCCTGAGGAGTCCATCCATGTCACGTCGTCGCAACAATTCCCGAGCTAAACTCAAGGCCAGCCGCAGTCAATCTTTCGCGCAGCTGCCGTTTAAGGCCTTAAGCAATCCATATAAGCCGATGGAAATTATTTCTGCCGATCAGGTGGAAACTATCCATCAGGCTAGTTTGAAAATCCTCAGCGAAATTGGTCTACGCATCGAAAGCAAAGCAGCACTTAAATTGTTAACCGACATCAGAGCCGATGTCGATCATGCCAGCGGTCAGGTCCGCTTCGACCCGGCTTTAATCGAAGAGCTCATGCAGGGGATTCCGTCCGAGTTCACCATACACGCGAGGAACCCGGAAAAGACCGTGCGCCTCGGCGGCAACTCAATCATCTTCGCCAGTGTCTGCGGGCCTTCCTTCGTTTCCGATCTCGACCAGGGTCGGCGTGCGGGCACCCAACACGACATGGAAAATTTCGTCAAACTGGTCGGCTCGCTAAATATCTTTCATCACGAAGGCGGCAGCGGTCTGGAGCCTCTGGATTTACCACCAGACACACGCCATCTCGACATGATGTACGCACAGATCACGCTCACCGACAAAGGCTGGCAACCCAACTGGTTGAATACCGGGAAACGCGCGAGAGACTGTATCGAGATGGCGAAAATAGCATTACAAACCGACGATGCAGGCCTTAAGCAAAATCCAGGTATTATCGGTGGTTTGAACACCAACTCGCCACTGTCATTCGATGAAGGTCAGGCCGACGGTATGCGCATCTTCGCAGAGGCTGGTCAACCAGTTCATATTACGCCGTTTACGCTCGCTGGAGCGATGGCACCCGCCACCGTGGCAGGCGCTGTCACCCTGCAAAATGCCGAGGCACTCGGTTGTATCGCGCTGACCCAAGCGGCGGTTCGTGGGGCACCGACCTTCTACGGACACTTTACTTCGAACGTCGACATGCGCACCGGATCACCCGCATTTGGCACGCCAGAATACGCCCAGTCGGTCATCATGTCAGGACAACTGGCGCGGCGCTATAACCTGCCGCTACGGTCTTCCAGTACTACCGCATCTAGTTGTGTCGATCTACAGGCAACCTATGAAAGCGACATGTCGATCAACGCCTGTATTCAGGCCCATGTGAATAATGTCATGCACGCGGGGGGCTGGCTCGAAGGTGGCTTAACCTGCTCGTTCGAAAAGCTAATCCTCGACGCAGAGTTTTTACAAATGCAGGCAGCATTTTTACAACCGGTTGACATTGGAAACGATAGTCTAGGTATCGAAGCGATTGCCGAAGTCGGGCCAGGCGGACATTTCTTTGGTTCCGCACATACGCTGGAGCGTTACGAAAATGCTTTTTACCAGCCGATTCTGTCGGACTGGCGTAACTTCGAAACCTGGCGAGACGATGGTTCTAAAACAGCAACGCAACGTGCCAACGAAGTCTGGAAACGAATCCTTCGCGAGTACGAAAAACCACCAATCGATCCGGCAGTTGAAGAGGAGCTTCAGGCTTACATGGATCGCCGAAAAAAAGAAATAGCGAATGAAGAAATACACTGAAAATTTCGAAGCCGGGCATAGAAGCTAGTGTGATTATGACGGAACCGGTTTTGGTAATGAGAGTATTGGGAAGTACGGGGAATCCTTTTAGGTTATTTAAACTGTTGCAGAGCATAGACCCAGGCGTCCGAATAACCGTTCAAGCTTACGAACCCTCTCGAAGAATGTATTTTTAGTTTTAATGATTTACCGTTTTCCAGTTCCGATAGAAACTTTGTGTTATTTGCGTCTAGCATATTCTCGCATAAATCCCCTTTAGATTTTAATTTAGGGATGACACCTGGGGGCTGTTCGTCGATTATGTATTTTATTTGATCGTGGTTACAGTGTGGCCAGTAACCTCTGCTTCTTGCATTGTGCGGCTCCACCATAATAGATTGAGGGCTTAATATTCTAAAGCAAAAACGAGCGCGGCCTTTGTCTAGCACTTCCATTGTTAACCGTGAACAGATCAAGACCATTAGGTCATTTTCAAGTGGATCGGTTATCTTTCTAGTAGTCCAGTCATTGTATGTGCGTT
This sequence comes from Gammaproteobacteria bacterium, assembly GCA_030595795.1. Classification (GTDB taxonomy): domain Bacteria; phylum Pseudomonadota; class Gammaproteobacteria. Next base: position 28,752 of record JAUVCH010000001.1, on the reverse strand, counting down.
CAATATGAGTGACACCTCTATCAAGTTTGTAGATTGTCTCGGTGGGCTCTACTCCAGTTGACGAAGTGGGGATCAATATTGCAAGTGGTAAAATTTTTAGTGCCTGCCTGATTTTCATTCCTCGCCCCTTTGTGTTGATATTTGTAGACGCAGTAACGCGACTATGCTCGACATCATAAGATGTTCCTGCATGCAATACACGCCGGTTGTCCTATAATACTGCATCGCCTTATTGCCAAAATGTGGCGGAAGAGCGTAGGAGTCGAACCCACCAGGGACGTGGTACGCCCCTCACCGAATTTGAAGTCCGGGCGCCCCACCGGGGTGCGATCCTCTTCCTCATTAACCTTTAACCTCAAAAATAGTCGCAGCGGGCCTTTTGATTCGGCGGTTGTTGCCGACCCGTTCTGTAAACCCCCGGCCATCAAAGTACTCTAGTAAATCAATGGCAAAGTTTCTACCTGTTTTGGTCTGTTCGCAATACTCTGCTACGGTGAAGAAGCCCTCGTCAGATCCCTCTGCTAACACTTCGGCGGCGCTCCCTAGTCGCACAATATAAGATGTCGGTAGGTAACGGTTCTTTGCCACCAACACCATCTCCCCGACCTTGACCGCGTTCTTAAGAGACGTTTCGAGAACCTCTTTATCGATCCCCAACGCCTCCGCCGCCTGGTAGAGGCTCTGCGGGCTACCCGAATTCGGTACCAGCTTTGGTGCTGCTTGCCTCCAAAGTTGTCGGTCGCTTTCGGAGACCTTTATCAGGTGCGACGGTAAATGAAACTGCGTACCCCGACCAGCCAGCCGCTTTTCGCTCACCAGATACCCGGTGGCTTCCTCGAGTATAGCCGTCTCGACATGGAGTTTTAACGCTAACTGGATATCTTTTAGACTGGCTCCGAGGAGCCCTGGCCTGGACTCGTGAAATTGTCCAACAGCCTTTTCGATGCGCTTGAGTAAGTCCTGCCATTGCTTTTCGCCGAAGACCCACTCCTGTGGTTGACGACCAACTCGCTTTATCGAAAAAGATTCGATGATGGTATCAGTTCGAAATCGAGGAAGATTTTGAGAGACGGAGAAAGCTGTTAACGGCACCCCAACGTCACTTATCTCGATCAATGCAGCGAGCACGTCGCCTGGATCACGGTGATTCATGGCATTCAATGTGGCAATCCGGGTTGGTCGTGACCGCCCACGCTTCGGTGAGAAAGGATCGATCACATACCCACCGGCAATCGTGCGTTGGGCGGACTGGTCACGCAGTACGAAATAATCCCCGTGAACGACGAAGGCATCTTGCTCCAACACTAACTGCACTAAACCCCGGTCACCCGCAGCAATGGCACCTCCAGAAAGAACCGCTGCGCGTGCCGCTAGATGATCCGCAGCAATATGCAAATGCGTCGAGGTCCAATGTTTCAAAGATCTGGTCTCGGACTCGAGCACGCGCAAATCGACGTCTATTCTTCTGGTCGGCGCATACAAACTTGAATGCATTAACCAGTCACCGCGATTCACCGAGCCTTCGCCCACACCACGTCCAACAATGTTTATCGCGCAACGCTGGCCAGCCTGTGCCCGATCACTTACCTGGTTATGCGCATGAATCCCGCGTATCCGCACCTGTGATCCACCGGAAGACACAAGCAGTTTGTCATCGATGGTGGCCGCACCGGAAAACACCATGCCTGTCACGACCAGGCCGACTCCTTTGAGAGTAAACGCCCGGTCTACCGCCATACGGAAATATCCATCGGTATGACGGTGGCTCACGCTTTGTGCTCGCTTATGCAAAGCATTCTTCAGCACATCAACGCCCTCATTGTCGGGTGCACAGACGAGATACACAACAATGTCTTTGTGCCCGGCATTGGCGAGCAAGGACTCAATTTGATCCTGGACTTGCAGAATACGATCATCGTCGACTCGATCGATTTTGGTGATCGCCACGGCATATTGATCGATTCCCAACAAGTCGAGAATCGCAAAATGCTCGCGGGTCTGCGGCATTACACCATCATCGGCCGCGACCACTAGCAAACCCAGATCGATGCCGCCAACACCGGCCAACATATTGCGGATGAACTTCTCGTGCCCCGGCACATCGACGAATCCTAAAGTCGTATTGTCAGGCCCAGATAGATAAGCAAATCCGAGATCAATCGACAGACCTCGAGCCTTCTCCTCGGGCAGGCGATCAGTATCCGTACCCGTCAATGCTTTGATGAGTTCGGTCTTGCCGTGATCCACGTGCCCTGCCGTAGCGATGATCATGAAATAGTCAGTTCTCGCATTACTCAATTATTTCTGGTTCGATTCCGAACCAAATCTCGCACCTGCTCGATCAACGCAGCAAAGATAATCATCAACACTCCCGCCAGTTCACGCGCGCCAGATCAGGCCTGCATAAAGGCTGGCTAGTTTAGCGATGGTTTGCGCTGAAAACGGGTAAGTTCATATTAGTTATATCTGGTGATTAAGAGTTCTAGCCAATGTTTTATAGCAGCCACGACAGTTTGCGATAGCACCTTGGCAGGTTTACTATGTTTCAAAAATCGGCGTAAGTCCTTCTCATTCGCGACTCAAGCAATGGTATCGCCTTCTCAAGCACATACTCCTTAAAATGGGCAGTTTCCTGGTGCGCCTCAAGGCCACTAAGGTCGTGGTATTTTTCGTAGATAAAGAACTCACGTGGATTGTCGGGATCGACATGCGTCGTGTAAGTAATCACCCCAGGCTCTTGCCGTGAAGCTTCGCCGAGAATTTGTAGAAATTCCCTTATTTTCGCTTCGTAACCCTCTTTAGCAACCCAGGATACTGCCAGTACATATGCCATTTTTTGCGCCTGAATAAATTAACAAGTAGATTTGATTGGCGGGAGCGTAACCCAACCTATCTAATGTAATCAATGTTGGGGTTCACTTTGTTTTGCCCAGCCTACAAGCTAAAGTGGTATCAGATCACGGCGTTTACGCCGCCCGAATTGCTTGACTTGATATGAATTTTATACCAATTTTTGGTATTATTAGGTATGGTGATTAGCAAGAAATCTCAGCAAGCTCATGTGGCGAGCTAGTAGTAGGCGCATAATCTTCACAAGATCACAGTGAGGGAAAATGATGCCGCAGAATCCGATACAGTTCCAAAGAGGAATGCCACTCGATGAGTTTATTGATCAATGAGGCTGTCGTGGTGAGTCCTGGAAAGTCGAGTGAACTGGATTGTTTTCGCTGGGTGAATACTGTCATTGGAAACACCAGGAACTCAATCCAGGGTACCTACTCATGGTTTTAAAGTAGCCAAATATGATCGAGGATACTTAGCAGAGGTTCAGTACCGGTTTAATCGACGATTTCAACTCGAAGATTTAGTCCCAAGATTGCTTTATGCCTGCGCGCAAAATAGGCCTCGAAGTCTGGACTGGATTAGATCTGCTGAACATCCTTGCTAATCACCTAAAATTAAAACCCCACCCACCATCAAAAAGTAGCCAGGCCCCACGCCTGGCTACTTTTTTCAGCAAACTATTAACACCCACGATACACTGCGCTTTTTCCGATATCATAAAACTACTTTGTCAAATTCCTGGGATGTCATCATCCTCGGCGCAGGCGCCGCCGGGTTAATGTGTGCGCTAACCGCCGCTAATCGCGGTCGTCGAGTACTGGTGTTGGAAAAATCCAACAAGATCGGTAAGAAGATTCTTATGTCCGGTGGTGGGCGATGTAATTTCACTAATTTATACACCGAGCCGGATAACTTTCTCTCGCAGAACCCTCATTTCAGCAAGTCTGCTTTAAGTCGTTACACCCAATGGGATTTTCTTGCGTTGGTTAACAAGCATGGTATTGCCTATCACGAAAAAACACTCGGTCAGCTATTTTGTGATAACACTTCTAAAGACATACTCAACATGTTGACTAATGAATGCGATACCGCCAACGTCGAGATTAGAACTCGCGCCAATATAACTGAAATCGACAAGGACGCTAAATTTTCGTTAAAAGGCGAAATTGCAAACGCTGCAGTAGAACTAATTTGCGACAGTCTGGTAATTGCTACCGGCGGCTTATCGATTCCGAGCCTCGGTGGTTCCGATTTTGGATATCAAATTGCCAAACAGTTTGGTCACTGTGTTTTGCCCTTACGCGCCGGGCTGGTACCTTTTACTTTTACCGATGGATTCAAATTAATATCGGAAAAATTATCGGGCGTATCAGTACCTGCGAAAATCTCCACGGGTAATCAAAGTTTCACCGAAAACATTCTATTTTCACACCGTGGTTTGAGTGGCCCGGCGGTCTTACAAATTTCGAGTTACTGGAAAGAAGGTCAAACAGTGGTTGTTGACTTACTGCCGGACTTTGATGCTAGTGAATACCTGTTGTCTAAAAAAAGCGCTCAGCCAAAAGTATTATTACGTAGCATTCTCAGCCAACAACTCCCAAGAAACCTGGTGCTCGAACTGGAAGCTCTCTGGTGGTCCAAGTTGGCCGAAAAGCCATTAGCTGAAATTAATGACCCACCGCTTCGTCAACTAGGCGAAAAATTGAATACCTGGCAACTAAAGCCCGCAGGCACCGAAGGTTATCGAACGGCGGAAGTGACCCTTGGTGGCATCGATACCGACGAACTGTCATCGAAGACAATGATGAGCAATAAGGTCGATGACCTGTATTTTATCGGTGAGGTCGTCGATGTTACAGGTCATCTTGGCGGTTTCAATTTCCAGTGGGCCTGGTCGTCCGGGTTTGCGGCTGGACAGGTGGTTTAATAAAGGCCCTACGACAAATAAAACCATCAACGCATCGTCTCAATTTCCGGCTTAGCGATGCACTGATAGCCGCCTGTATCCCCACAGGCCAGACCCAGGCGAATTTGCACTGCTTCGATTTGTTTCATGACAGAACTCGCAAAAAAGGCGCTTTTGTAACCGATCGGATAATCGGCCTGTTGCACCATTTCTGCTGTCCAGTTATTACAGGTATAAAACAAATGATAATTCCCATTGGCCTGAAAAAAGCCACTTCGTTCATCACCCCCCTTGCCGATTTCAATGGCCTTGCCTTCATCCATGGTGAAGCTTCCGGCAACCGCAGCTACCAACTTTTGCAAAGCCACCCTCGACAGTCGAACCTCCCGGGTATGACTTAGCGGATAACGCTGATAAGGAAGCCTGTTATAGCCGCGCAGATGCAGCACCGCTGGTGTCGAAAGGAATAACGCCGCAAGCGTGGTCGATAAATTCTCTTGCTCATCCTGATAAAATCCGGCATCACCCCGACCGAATTCGATAAAACGATAGTCTTGATAAACACTGTTTTGCAATCCCAGCTTTTGCAGAATATGCCTGGTTTCAATAACAAGGCCAGTGTGAATACCGTGATCGATCACATAAACACGGTGCTGATAGCTGTCATAACTATCAAGATAGGGTTCGAGGTTCTTATTGGCGCAGGCCGGTAATAAAAGCATAAGTATCGAAGAAAACAACAGGCGCCGACTGTATACCACTGGAACCCCCTATTACGCAGACAAAGTCGGCATCTTAACTAATATGAAAGACTCTCGACATGTTTAAATCGCTTTTTGCTTTCCTGCCTCGCCCTGTGTAAAAATGCGGTTTTGATCTATCGAATTCAACACAATGAGCAATAATCAACTACTTCAGAAAATCCAGCACAGCTTTATCGGTAAGGACACTGACTACCCAACGCTGGATGGTAATATCGGCCCACGCCGATATCTTGACTCCGCTGCGTCAACACTAATGATGGGGCCCGCTTTCGAAGTCGCTCGGGAATTCCTCAGCCATTACGCCAGCACCCACAGCAAATTACATTATGCAGCCAAAGGTGCTAGCGAGGCCTATGACTGGGCACACCAAAGCGTACTTAAATTTGTAGGTGCTGATGATAGTTACAACTGCTATTTTACCGGTAGTGGTGCTACCGCCGGTTTCAACCGTATATCTACTGAGCTCGCCAATCAACGCCCCGATCGCAATATCGTACTGGTCTCTGAAATGGAACACCATTCCAACGACCTGCCACACCGAGCACATAGCGAAGTAGTGCATATTCCCGCGATGGGTGAAGGTGCAGCCTACGGCGGCATCGATATCGAAGTAGTGCGTTCGCTAATTGATCAACACGGCGAAAACATCAACTATATCGCCGTCACCGGTGCCAGCAATGTCACCGGAGCGCTGACACCGATTCACGAAATTGCACAGCTAGCTCATTCGGTCGGCGCTTATATCCTGGTCGATGCCTCACAAATGATCGCGCATGCGCCAGTTAGTATGATAAATGCCACCTTTGACGATTCCGATATCGATGCTCTGGTTTTCTCGGGCCATAAAATATATGCGCCAGGCTCTCCTGGAGCCGTAATCGCTAAAAGTAGCTTGCTGGAAAGTACATCGCCCTGCGAACTTGGCGGCGGCATGGTGACTGATGTTTATCTGGAGAAATATATGATGTCAGAGGTGTTGCCCGACCGCGAAGAAGCAGGTACGCCAAACATCGTCGGCGCTATCACGCTCGGCGCGGTACTCGAGGTGCTCATGCGCATCGGCATGGATGCTATCCGAGAAAAGGAAATCCCGCTCATCGATATGCTGTGGAAGGAGTTATCCGCAATCGAGGAGGTCAATCTCTACGGCCCGGCGCCGGATGATGTTCCGAGAACCGGCACCATGACTTTTAATATCAAAGGCTTCGACCACGGCCTGACAGCGGCGGCACTAAACGATTACCACAACATCCAGGTACGCAACGGCTGTTTCTGCGCTCACCCATACGTTCGTGAAATGCTCAAACGTGAACTTTGGGATATGGATATAGACCCCAATGCCCTGAATGCCGAAGCCGATATCGAACGTAAACGCGGCATGGCTCGTGCCAGCCTGGGGCTCTACACCACCGAGGATGATTTACTGGCACTAGTCGAGGCGATAAAGGATTTGATTGCGCGCAAAGATGAAATTCACAGCAGTTATGTGCCCGAGGGATCGAACGGCTACCGGCATCGTGATTATGCGCCTGACAAGTCCGCTATTTTTGACCCGCTGGTCGCGCTGGAAAAGGCACTGCAAGGATAAAATCAGAATTACTGAACCCTCAACACCTTTGCACCACGAATCTTACCCTGCTTCAGTTCGCGTAGCGCCTGGTTTGCCTCATCCATCTGGTACACCTGGTATTCGGGTGTCAGTTTTATTTTCGCGGCTAGTTCGAGGAATTCGAATACGTCGACATCGGTGATATTGGCGACGGACTTGATTTCCTTCTCCATCCACAAATGCTCAGTATAGGAAAGCTTCATCCATTCCTCTTTGTCCACATCCTCTTTTCGAATTGCGTTGATCACCAGGCGCCCACCTTTCTCCAGATTATTCAAAGCTTCAATGACCGGTTTCCACACCGGTGTGGTATCTATGATGGCATGCAAAGCGGCAGGCGCATGATCGGAGACATCACCCGCCCAACGGGCTCCAATTTCTAGCGCGAAAGCCCGTTCCCTTTCACTGCGCGCGAATACATATATGGGCGAATCAGGATAGAGATAAGACGACATTTTCAACACCTGGTGGCCAGAGGCGCCAAAACCGGTGAGGCCGAGATTTTGCCCATTTTTCAACTGGGCCAGTTTTAACGACCGGTAACCGATTGCCCCGGCACAAAGTAGCGGCGCGGCTTCTTCATCGCTGAAAATATCCGGTATGCGATAAATATAGTCATGGTGCGCGTTCATATATTCCGCGTAGCCACCATCGCGATCGCGGCCGGTAGCGACAAAATCGTCACAGAGATTGGGTAGCCCTGCCAGGCAAAACTCGCAGTCACCGCAGGCCGAGTAAATCCAGGCCACGCCGACCCGCTCACCGATGCTAAAGCGGCTCTCTCCGACCGGCAGGCTTTCGATTCGACCCACTACCTGATGGCCAGGGATGACTGGTAATAGGGGCGGTGCGGTTCTGCCTTCGATTTCATCGAGTTCGGTGTGGCACACCGCGCAGACCGACACCCTGATCAGTACTTCGTCCGGCGCGGGCATTGGAATGGGGACATCGACCGCGACAAGAGCTTCACTATCCCCATTGACCGGGTGGAGTTGTTGAATTTGCCAAGCTTTCATGATGGGAACTAAGGTAGCAAATCAGGCCGGTCAGCTCTTGTCCTCGATCAGCTACGGTTTAACTGGTAAGCCTTAACATCACAAATTTACCAGCCCATCAATAAGTACATGGGTATCACCACCGATCAGCACATCGTCGCTTCGCAATTGCACCGACACGCGCCCGTGACGGTTTATCCTGGTGCCCTGCGCGATAGTAACTGATGCATTGATCCGACCATCCGATGTTAACCAGTGCGCTAACGCTGCATTTAACGAACCGGTGATTGGATCTTCACTCATACCGCTGGATGGAGCCAACATTCTCACTTCGTAATCGCACTCGTGATCTGAGCCATGTGCACCAATCAGTCCAACTGGTTTGTCTTCGGGCCATTTTACCAACGAAGAATCAACCGCCAGAACCTGATCCGCATTCTCCATCTGTAGAACCTGCCAAACCGGCCCATTGTCCAGAATGGCTGCATGTAAAACCTGACCGACAGGAATATCCAGAGTATCTAAAATTCCCTTTAACTGTAATTCGGGCATGGCTTCGATTTTGGTCGGTGGCGCAACAAAGGCGAACAGTCGGTTACTCACATCAATATCGACAATGCCGACGCCACATTCCTGTCGAACCAGACCTTTCTCCTTTGGCACCCCACCTGCATGCAACCAGGCCGCACAACTACCCAGGGTTGGATGACCGGCGAATAGCATTTCTCGGCTAGTGGTAAAAATCTTCAAATGATAATCGGCCAATGGCTCGGTCGGCGGCAATATAAAAGTAGTCTCTGCAAGATTAGTCCAGGCTGCGAATGTCTGCATCTGCTCATCCGACAGCCCGTCACCATCGACAACTACTGCCAGTCCATTACCGCTAGTCGGTATCGGACTGAAAACATCGCACTGGATAAACCGCCTGTTTTCCATTACAAATTACCGTTATAGGCATTCCTGGCGATTTCGGCATAAGCCTTCGCGTCGTGCAAAATCGGGTTAGTACCGGCAGCACCGTCAACCACGGCCATTTCACCAATTTCAGCCAACCCACTATCTTCGGGGATAATCGCCGACAGTTGGTGATGAATACCTATTTCCTCACGTATCGCCAAAACCCAGTTGAGGAAAGCATCAAAATCAGGTTCCAGATCGAGATAACGCGCTAACCGCGGAATACGATCTTTGATAGCACTGTAATTCGCCTTCAACACATAAGGCATCAAAATCGCATTAAGCATACCGTGATGGGCATCGTAGATGGCACCGAGTGGATGCGCGAGTGCATGCATAGCACCGAGACCGCGCTGGAATGCGGTGGCACCCATCGACGACGCTACAATCATCTGCGTCCGGGCTTCGATATTTGAGCCATCGGCGACCGCTGTCGGCAGGAAGTCCTTAATCAAACGAATACCTTCCACAGCAATACCTTCCGCCATCGGATGATAACCCGGTGAACAATAAGCTTCGAGGTTATGCGACAGGGCATCCATACCGGTTGCCGCGGTTAAACCCGCGGGTAAACCAACAGTTAGCTCCGAGTCGAGAATGACACATTCGGGTAGCATCTTCGGATGAAAGATAATCGCCTTTTTATGCTCGGTTTCATTCACGATGACCGAAGCTCGTCCAACTTCTGAGCCGGTTCCGGCCGTGGTCGGCACACCGATAATCGGTGGAATTTTGTCCACGTCGGCATTTAACCAGTTGTCACCCACGTCTTCCAGATCCCAAAGTGAGCAGCTTTGATTCGCCGCTACCGCGATTGCTTTCCCGGCATCGAGACCACTACCACCACCAAAGGCGATGACCCCATCGTGATTACCAACACGATAAACCTCGATACCGTCGTTCACATTGCCACCGGTAGGATTCGATTTGATATCGCTAAATAACCCAATTCGCAGCCCGGCCTGCTCGCATTGAGCAACCGCATCGACCACCATCGGTAATCCGGCCAGGCCCGGATCGGTGACCAGCAAAGGAGAGTCCATACCCAGATCGCGGCAGACTTCCGCCAGCTCACTAATTCGGCCGGCACCGGTACGTACCGCCGTCGGATAATTCCAGTTTGCATTCATAATTGTTAAACCTTGTAGATATTAAATTTGCTTCAAATGATAAGATTTTGGTCGTGTCATGTGCTCGAATCCTACCGAAGAAAGTGTACAGCCGCGACCCGAATTTTTAACCCCGGTCCAGGCCAGTGCCGGGTCGAGGTAATCGCAACGATTCATAAACCAGGTGCCAGTTTCGACCTGCTCTCCAATCTCAATGGCTGCGGCTTCGTCCTGAGTAAATACGGCAGCGGTCAATCCAAATTCGCTATCGTTCATTAAACGTATAGCTTCGTCGTCACCGCTCACTGACATAATACCAATCACCGGCCCGAAGGTTTCTTCGGTCATTACGCGCATAGTATGATCAACATCAACCAATACCTGAGGTGCCAGATATGGCGTGCCTTTTGCGTCTGCTTCGAACTTAGTTGAGTCAACTAATGCTTTCGCGCCAGCTGCAATGGCTTCATCAATTTGATCACGGACAAAATCGGCGGCACTGGCTTTTACCATTGGGCCCAGGTTAGATGCTGAGTCATCCGAGCGACCGAGCTGATAACCATTGCAAATAGCCACAACGCCTGCGACAAATTCATCGTATACGGCTTCGTCTACATAGACTCGTTCGATGCCACAGCAAGACTGGCCCGAGTTAAATATCGCACCATCGGTGACAGTTTCGATAGCATATTGCAGGTTGGCGTCTTTGCGCACATAAGCAGGGTCTTTTCCGCCTAGCTCTAACCCGACACCAACGAACCGGCCAATACTGGCACGCTCGACCATCTCACCACCCGGCACTGAACCGGTGAAAGCGATGAAGTTAACTTCGGGTGCCTGAATTACTTTTTCGGTGTCACTATGGGTCAAATGTAAGTACTGGAATACACCGTCAGGTAGCCCCGCTTCGGTAAAGGCCTGATGCAGTCGCTCGGCACATAAAGGTGTCTGAGCCGAGTGCTTGAGTACCACGGTGTTACCGGCGAGTAGTGCAGGCATGATCGCGTTTACAGCAGTCATGTAGGGAAAATTCCAGGGCGCGATAACAAAAACAACGCCAAGGGCTTCTCGTTTGATATATCGCTTAAAGCCTTCTTTATCACCGGGGTTAATATCTGCCAGCGCCGTATCGGCTATCGAGATCATATATCGTGCGCGTTCCTCGAACCCACCCACTTCGCCTGGTGCTTGTGATATTGGGCGACCCATTTGCCAGCTCAGTTCCTGCGAAATTTCATCTTTATGTGAGAGGAAAGCATCGACCGCCTTGCCACATAGCACTTGTCGTTCGGCAATGGAAACATTCTTCCATAGCTTCTGTGCCGAGACAGCACTGTCTAAAGCTTGCTGAATTTCGCTGGAACTGGCCGTCTCGCGCTCGACGTAAACGCTACCATCGACGGGTGAAATACATTGTATTGTGCTCATTACTTATCGTTACTCATTAAAATTGTTACAAAAACTCAGGCCCGTTCAAAACCACGCGCGACTTCCCAATCCGTCACACGGCGGTCATATTCAAATTGTTCATATTTTGCAGCATGTACATAATGATCGATGACATCATCACCGAATGCCTGACGTAAAAATGCTGATTCATCCAAAGCCACGGTTGCCGCTCTTAACGTAGTAGGAATCTCACGTAGATTGTCGCCCCCGTATGCATTGCCTTTAAATTCAGGTTCGAGCTCCATTTTATTTTCGATACCGTCTATTCCTGCCGCGAGTAATGCAGCGAAAGCCAGATAGGGATTTAAATCGCCACCACCGACCCGACATTCAACCCGAATCCCCTTGCTATTATCACCACATAAGCGATATCCAGCAGTACGATTATCCAGGCTCCAAATAGCTTTAGTTGGCGCAAATGTGCCTTCGGCAAAGCGTTTATAGGAATTGATATAAGGTGCGAGGAAATAAGTGATTTCACTTGCATGGGCGAGTAACCCTGCCATGTACTGACACATGAGATCAGACATTCCATATTGCTTATCAGGATCAAAAAACAATGATTCGGAGCCATCTATATTCCACAGTGACTGATGCACATGAGATGAATTACCAGCATGATCATAAGACCATTTGGACATAAAGGTCAGCGAACGCCCCTTTGCCCAGGCGATTTCCTTGCAGGCATTTTTGGTGATCGAATGTCGATCTGCCATCACCAATGCTTCGTCGTATTTAACATTGATTTCGCCTTGCCCCGCAGAAGCCTCACCCTTTGAACATTCAACAGGAATACCGGCACCATAAAGTCCATTACGAATAGCACGAGTCACATCTTCTTCTTTCGTGGTCTGCAATATGTGGTAATCCTCGTTATAAGTACCTACGGTACTCATATCACGATAAGCCTTCGCCTGTGCTGCTTCGAAGCTTTCATTAAACAAATAGTATTCTAATTCACTCGCCATTAAGGGCTTCATTCCGAGCGCTTCGAGGCGCGCAATTTGCTTTTGTAAAATCGCCCGAGGAGAATGAGGAACCGCTTCATGAGTTTTATGATCAAGTACGTCGCATAAAACCAAAGCGGTACCTTCTAACCAGGGTGTTCGACGCAAGGTCGTCAAATCAGGTTTCATCACATAGTCGCCGTAGCCCGCTTCCCAACTCGTCGATTGGTAACCCTCGACGGTTTCCATCTCCATATCGGTGGCCAGTAGATAATTACAACTGTGGGTTTCCTGCCAGGCCGTGTCGATAAAAAACTGCGCGTGGAAGCGCTTACCCATTAACCGCCCCTGCATATCTACCAGGCAGGCGAGTACCGTGTCGATGTGACCCGACTCAACTTCCTGTCGCAGATGATCCAGTGTGAGCATACCTGTCATTTAATTGATCCTGTTCGTAAATATGTAGAATAAAATACTCCGACGCCACCGGCGTCGGAGTCAGTGTGCCTAACTGTAACGATACGGCCGACCGGCTTTTTGCATATCGGAGTTATACTTTTTAAAGACATCAACCACCTTCTTCTTGGTTGGCGATTCACTGGCAATTTCATCCCAGAACTTAATACCCGCCGCTTCGACGGTTGCCCATTCTTCATCGGGAATAGTCGTTAGCTTCATTTTGGTACCATTCACCCGTAACGCAGCCTCACCACCCCAGTACCACCATTGGCGATAATAGTGCGAACTATCCATAGCCAGCTTGAGTAGTTCTTTCAGGCGATCCGGTAATTTGTTGTGCTGATCCATGTTGGCAAAAAATGATCCAGCCCAGGCACCCGAGATATTATTGGTCAGGAAGTAATCAGTCACATCTGCCCATCCGACCGTGTAGTCTTCGGTAATACCTGACCAGGCAACACCATCAAGCTCACCGGTTTGTACTGCGACTTCGATATCTTCCCAGGGAAGTGTCACGGGCACTACACCGAACTGCGTGAGGAAACGACCCGCCGTCGGGAAGGTAAATACGCGCTTACCTTTTAAATCCGCGAGACTATTTATCGGGGTCTTAGTAGCGAAATGACAGGGATCCCAGGCACCCGCCGACAGGTGCTTAACACCAACTTTGGAATATTCTTCATCCCAGATTTCATTCAAACCGTATTGATTGAATAAAACCGGCACATCGAGCGAGTAACGACTACCAAACGGAAAATATCCACCGAAAACTGTCACCTCTGTAGGTGATGCCATCGAATCGTCGTCCGACTGCACAGCATCGATAGTGCCTTTTTGCATGGCACGGAAAAGTTCACCGGTTGGTACTAGTTGGTCACCATAAAACAGTTCGATCTGCATATCGCTACCAGCGACCTTGTTAAATGAGTCAATCGCGGGTTTGATAACATGCGCTGCTAAAGATGCACCAGCATAAGTTTGCATACGCCATTTAATGGTGGTTTTGCTTGCAGCATGTACCGCTGGCGCACTCAGTACGGCAGCACCTGCTAATCCTGCCCCCGCTGTTTTTAGAAAGTCTCTTCTCTTGTTTTTCTGATCTTCTGACATTAGTTTTCTCCAGTCGTTAGTTATTGGTTGGGTACAACTTCTATTCGCCATTAATTGTCTTAACGAGCGTAGATAGACTCGGGTAACCATAATGCTATTTGCGGGAACACCATCACCAGTGCCAACGCAACTACCATTATGAGAACAAAAGGAATTATCGAGCGGTAAATATCCTGTAGTGAAATTTCAGACGGTGCCATCGCACGCATCAAAAACAGGTTATAACCAAAAGGTGGTGTCATATAGGCTATCTGAGTAGTAATGGTGTACAAAATACCGTACCAAATTAGGTCAAATCCCAGTACACCAACCAAAGGCACATAAAGCGGCGCGACAATGACCAGCATCGCCGTATCGTCCAAAAACGTACCCATCAAAATAAATGACAATTGCATTAAGATTAAAATGGTCCAGGGACTCAATCCAAATTGATCCGTAAATAAATAAGAAATGGCTTTCACCGCACCCAGGCCATCGAATACCGCACCAAATCCGAGTGCTGCCAGAATAATCCACATGAACATGCAGGAGATCGCCAGTGTTTGTCGTACCGACGTTTCGAATACATGACGCGTCATTCGACCTTTGAAAACTGCCACCATGAATGCCGTCATCGCACCTATCGCAGAGCTTTCAACTAAACTGGTCCAGCCTTTGACGAAAGGCACCATCATTGCTGCAAATATCAGAATCGGTAACAGGCCAGCTCTTAGCAGGCCCAATTTTTCTGCCATCGGTACATTGCGCTCTTCCTTCGGCAGAACAGGCCCCAGTTCCGGCTGTAGTCGACAACGAACAACAATATAAATAACAAAAAGAGCTGCCATCAACAGACCCGGCACAACACCAGCCAGCCATAATTGGCCTACAGGCTGACGGGCGATCATTGCGTAAAGCACCAGGACGACAGAGGGCGGCACCAGAATGCCTAACGACGAGCCAGCCTGGACAACCCCCGTCACCATACGTTTGTCGTACCCCCTACGCAGTAATTCGGGTAGCGCAATAGTCGCACCAATCGCCATGCCTGCAACTGACAATCCGTTCATCGCCGACACTAGCACCATCAGTCCAATGGTGCCGATGGCCAGGCCTCCATGAACACCACCCATCCAGACATGAAACATCTTATACAGATCATCTGCTATCTTTGACTCTGACAATATATAACCCATGAAAATAAACATCGGTAACGTCAAAAGTGGATACCATTTCATTAATTTCATCGCCGATGAGAATGGGATATCCGAACCACCAGTGCCCCATAGGGTTATTGCTGCGATTGCAGCTACACACCCAATCGCGCCAAATACGCGCTGACCGGTGAACATCATCAGCATCATCGAAGAGAACATTAACAGCGCGATCATTTCGTAGGACATCAGAGTTTTACTCCACGAATCTTCGCGATATCTTTAATTAATTCACAGGATGCCTGTAGTAGCATGAGCAAAATTCCGAGGCACATGATGCTTTTTATCGGCCACATGAGCGGTCGCCAGACGGTATTGCTGCGTTCGTTGTATTGAAGTGCATATTGAGTGCTATCGATACCACCCCAAAGCAGGGTGCCAAGAAAGAAAATCAAAAACAGCACAGTGATTGAATCAACACATGCCTTTTTTCTATCCGACCAGTTCGAATAAAATAAATCCATGCGCACATTAGAACCCAGCTGAATTGAGTAGGCCCCGCCCAAAATATAATAGCCCACCATCGAAAACTGCGCTGCTTCTAGAGTCCACAGTGATGGCAGGAAGAAAGTTTTCGAAATGGATGACCACAACAATATGCCAACCATTAGAAAAATACCGTACATGACAAATCGCCCAACTCGATAATTTATCGCTTCGACAAAGGCTACATACTGTATTAAAAATCGTGGCACTACTTACTCCCCATCGACTCAAGCGCATGATTGATCAGGCTACCGAGTCGCTTCGCCCATGTTTCCTGAGCATTTTCATCGCTCAAAAGATCATTCCGTATCTCGAACATGACGTTGGCTAATTTATTTTTTATACCGTGTGTTATCAACGTATGCGTCACGCCATCTTCGGCGGAATAAGGCTCGTTTCTGGCAGCACGATAGTCATCGGCTTCCTGAGTAAGCGATAAAAGGTTGTCCGCCAATCGGGAGTCCGAATCGTGCAAAATACCGAGATCGATGGTACGCCGCTGCCCTTTATACATCGGGGTAAAACTATGTATGGTGACGATGACTGGCTGGCGTTTAGCCGCGATGCGGTGTTCGATAATTTCTCTAATCGCCTCAAAAAATGGCTGGTACACCATGTCATGGCGCTTCTGCCGCTGGGATGCTGACAAACTAGAATTTTCGGGAATAAAAACATCATCACTTCCTTCAACTATTGCATCTTTTGCTTCAAAGCTGCGATTACAGTCGTATACCAATCGGGAATAGCGTTGCATTACCAGTGGCGCATCGAGTAATTTCGACAACAACAGAGATAACTCCGCAGCCCCAAGATCCCAGGCAATATGCGACGACATGGCTTCATCATCGACCCCCAAAGACCCTATAAATCCAGGTAATAGACGACCAGCATGCTCACAAATCAATATTACATCACTATTGCCACCGGCATTTTGAACCAATGCAGCGGGTTCATCAGAAACCAGCGACTCTGCCAATGTGATCATAGTATGATTTTATTCCGGAAGACGGTGTTACCACCTCAAGCTCTGTAACAATCTTTACAAACATTAATAATTATGTCAAATTTATTACAAGTCGAACACCTATGGTGCTAACCGTGACTGTTGCCGAAAAGATACGAACCCAGTTTGAGCTGTTTACGCCCGCTGAGCGCCAGCTTGCGAATACCTTAATTGCCAATTATCCAATGGCGGGGCTAGGAACCATTATGGAACTGGCTAATTCAGCAAAAGTCTCCACACCTACAGTGATGCGTACGGTCAAGAAACTGGGGTTTAAAGGTTTTCCGTTATTTCAAAACGCATTACACGAAGAGCTAAAACAAACGCTTTCCGCCCCAATCGACAAGCACGACCACTGGGCGAACGATGTACCCGCCGAACATATTCTCAATCAATTCGCGACTTCGATCACCAGTAATCTGCGTCAGTCGCTAAAGCAGCTTGACCATAAAACCTTCGATGAAGTCGTCACCCTGCTCACCGAAAAACAGCGCAGCGTCCATATTGTCGGCGGTCGAATCACCCACGCTTTCGCTGATTACCTGCAAACCCACCTTCAGGTGATTCGTAAAGATATCCACATGCTGCCCGCATCATCGGGTTTGTGGCCCCATCATCTACTCAACGTTCAAGAAGGCGACGTACTGGTGATTTTCGATGTGCGTCGCTACGAAGCCGACCTGCTCGAACTGGCCAAACTGGCAAATGAAAGAAACGTAAAAATTGTTTTGTTTACCGATCAGTGGCTATCACCGATCACTAGCTATACGACCCATTATTTTAGCTGCCGTATCGAAGCGCCTTCAGGCTGGGATTCTGGCGTGGTCACTTTATTTCTAATCGAATCGCTAATCGCTGCAATGGAAGAAATACTCTGGCCAGAGACTAGTTCTCGTCTTAAAGAACTGGAAGATATTTTTGACTTTACCGGGCGATTTAAGCGTTGAGTACTGGCTGCGTGTTATGCTATTTGAATAAACCGTAGTTATAACGGTCTTCCTGTTGTCGATCAGCAGGTCAAAATAATGCTTTACTCAAGGGTCTAAGACATGAATCGTATCATTCTAATCACTTGTCTGGCTATTCTAACCAGTGCAAATTTAAGCGCCGCACCCAATTTAGATAAAGCCGCCGCGGATGCCTGCAAATGCCTCGAAGGGCCTAATGCTAAACTGGCTGTAATATCAAAAACAATGAAAACGGCGCAGAAAGCCGGGGACATGTCGCTGCTACAGGAAAGTCGTCAGCAAATGATGGCGATCCTCCAGGCCTCGGCGAAATGCTTCGCCGACTTATCGAGCAATTATCCTGAGATCGACCAAAGTGACGAGCTAAAAAGCCAGGTACTGGAACTCACTAACAAGATGTGTCCAATACCCGGTTTGCAGCAGTAGCGGCCTCCCTGGCCTGTACTCACCCTGGCGGAGGCTAGAGCTGCCCATCCTCTTCCAGCACCTTACGCGCTACTCGGAAACATTCCAGAGATTGCGGCACTCCACAATAAATACCGACGACATGAATAATGGCACGAATTTCTTCCTTGCTGACGCCGTTACTAATCGCTCCACGACAGTGAATTTCCCATTCGTGCATCTTACCCAACGCGCCAATCATGGACAGATTCATCATCGAACGTGTTTTCGCATCGATAACATCGTCGCCCCAGCCAAAACCCCAGCACCAGGCAGTCATCGCCTCCTGAAATGGGCGGGTGAAGTCATCGGCGGCGGCCAGGTTTTTTTCGACGTACTCGGCACCGAGGGTTGCCTTGCGTTGCGCCAGACCGGTTTCGAAAAGATCTTTATCCATTGTTATATTCTCTAATTTTGTTTTGTTAAAAGCAGAATTATACATCGAAAATTAGCATGGGCTTCCCCGGAGAATATGGAAGTGACATTGCGCGGGCTGGATGCGGCATGCCGGAAGTTTAAATAAACTTGCAAGCCCCTGTTTTTCGCTTAGAATCCCCTTCATCAATCCTCGCCGATATCGATAACTCCTTAATTTCACCACCATAAATAAAGGCGACAAGTCTTAACCTATGCCCGCTATTACTCAAATTATTGCCCAGGAACTCAATGTTAAATTGTCGCAGGTTGATGCCGCGATGGCTTTGCTCGATGAAGGTGCCACAGTGCCGTTCATCTCGCGTTATCGTAAAGAAGTCACCGGTGGACTTGATGACAGTCAATTACGTCAGCTTAACGAACGCCTGATCTACTTGCGAGAGCTTGGTGAGCGCCGTACAAGCGTACTCGCTAGCATCGAGGAACAAGGCAAGCTGACGCCAGAGTTGCGCACCTCAATCGAACAGGCAGATACCAAGACTCGACTCGAAGATCTGTATTTACCCTACAAGAAAAAACGTCGTACCAAAGCTGCGATCGCAATTGAAGCAGGTCTGGAACCGCTTGCCGACGCCATCATGCAGGATTTTAATCTCGACCCTCAAAAGCTGGCCGTTGAATATATCAACGATCAGGTTGCCGATCCCAAAGCGGCTCTGGACGGCGCCAGGTTTATCCTGATGGAGCGATTCGCCGAGGATGCTGATTTGCTCGCGCGCTTACGAGGTCTGATTACTGACAAAGGTCAGTTGATGAGTAGTGTTAGCAAGGACATGGAAGCGAAGGGTGAGAAATACCTCGATTATTTTGATTACCGCGAGCCCATTGGCAAGGTGCCGCCGCACCGGGCACTGGCTTTGTTCAGGGGCCGAAAGGAAGCTGTGTTATCACTTAAACTCGATATCCCTGACCTCGAACATAATGATACCCATCCTTGCGAGCTTGCGATTGCACAAACCTTCGGGACACCTTATTTTCCTGGCTCAGACTGGGTTGGTAAACCCGCCGCAAGCCAATGGCTTACCGAGGTCGTGCGATGGACCTGGCGTGTTAAGTTGTTGATGCAGATCGAAAACGACCTACTCGGCAATTTACGTGAAGCGGCCGAAACCGAAGCGATTAAGGTGTTTGCCGATAACTTAAAAGACCTCCTGCTAGCATCCCCAGCGGGCCAACGCGCGACTATCGGGCTCGATCCTGGTCTGCGCACCGGCGTCAAGGTCGCCGTCGTCGATGGCACCGGACAATACGTCGATAACACCGCTATATTTCCGCATGTGCCGAAAAACCAATGGGATGAATCGATCGCCACGCTGGCAAAGCTGGCTAAAAAATATGACGTCGAGTTAATCGCAATTGGTAACGGCACGGCATCGCGAGAAACCGAAAAGCTCGCGGCTGAATTAATCCAGAAACACCCAGAACTGAAGATGACCAAGGTTGTAGTGAGCGAAGCAGGCGCATCGGTTTATTCAGCCTCGGAATTTGCCTCGAATGAATTCCCCGATCTGGACGTCACCGTACGCGGTGCCATTTCTATCGCGCGCCGATTGCAGGATCCGCTCGCCGAGCTGGTTAAGATCGACCCTCAATCGATTGGCGTTGGTCAGTACCAGCACGATGTTAGTCAGTTTAAACTCTCCAGGTCGCTCGATGCGGTGGTCGAAGACTGTGTGAATGCGGTCGGTGTCGAAGTCAATACCGCATCGGTTGCGTTGCTTAACCGGGTTTCGGGTTTAAGCGAGACACAGGCGAGCAATATCGTCGAATGGCGTAATGCCAATGGCCGCATAGCAAGCCGGCAACAATTGAAGAAGATACCGCGCCTGGGTGCCAAGACTTTCGAACAGGCTGCCGGATTTTTACGCATTCAAAATGGTGATGTCGCGCTAGACGCCTCCGCAGTCCATCCCGAATCCTACGCCCTGGTGCAGAATATCGCGACGAAAAACCAATGTGAAGTTGTCGACCTGTTGGGTAATAAAACGCTGCTGGCTAAAATCAACGCTAAAGATTTCATCAGTGACGAAGTCGGTCTACCCACGGTGCAGGATATTATTACCGAGCTGGATAAACCCGGTCGTGACCCTCGCCCCGAATTCCAGGCAGTGCGGTTTAAGGAAGGCGTCGAAAAACTAACCGACCTGATTCCCGATATGTTACTCGAAGGCAATGTCACCAATATCACTAATTTCGGTGCCTTTGTCGATATAGGCGTACACCAGGATGGGCTAGTACATATCTCGGCAATGGCCGATAAATTTATTAAAGACCCCCGCGAGGTAGTCAAGACAGGCGATATCGTCAAGGTCAAAGTGATGTCGGTTGACGTAAAACGCAAACGCATCGCATTGAGTATGCGCCCTGGCGATTCTGCCAGAGACCAGGCAGCCGATGATGGACAGGCAAAGCGGCCAATTAAGCCAGCGCGTGCACAGGTAAAACAATCGAACAGGTCAGAAAATCAGCCTGAGAGTGCTTTTGCGGCTGCCTTCGCGAAGGCGAGGTCGAAGTGAGGAACCGAGCCTAATCCTCCAGCAAAAACTCCCCACGAGACTCCAAAATATCACTACCAACAATCTTGGTAATACCAGCACCCCGCCAAACATATTTATTAGTATTACGCGATAAAATAATTCCAGAGGTACCCGCAATAACAGGTGTTCGGCCCAGGAATGCCTGCTCACCATCGAGATGTATCAAATCAGCAATCTTCTGGCCCTTAGCTACTTCTTCACCAAGCTCAACACAATAAGCTAATAAACCGGCGTGCTCTGCACGAATTATCTCCATAGCCTTCAAATCGGTAGCGACCGGGACTTCAATTGGGCTGCCTTTCGCTTCACCGCCAATCAAACCTTCGGCCTGAAAATACCCGTAAAGATTTTCAGCGTCCTTTGAGTTCAACGCGTCGAAGGTATCGATCTGTCCGCGATACTCCAGCGTACAGGATGCCCGCATCATGGGGATTGCCTTGTCAGGATATTCTTTTGCCAGTTTTAGCCAAATCGCAGGCCAGACTTCGTCGAAGGAGTTTCCACCGCCGTCTTCGGCGAGCATAGTCGCTGCTGCGCCTGTGTAGTTGGCCAACACCCGCATAGTTTCCCGTTGCTGGGGCAAGGAGTAAATATAGAGCAACGATTCATCGTCGCAATGTAAGTCGAACACATAATCGGCATCGTAGGCTTCACTCATCACAGCATGACGCCATTGGTCGCGTGCTTTCACCTGCGGATAGTCTTGCAGCCAGTTCGATACCGCTTCACGCACCAGACGAATATTTTCTTTCTCGTCCGAACCAAGCCACTCACCGAGGCTTTGATCGACCGCCGAAAAAAGATCGGGCCACTGTCGATTATGATTGATCCCGGTGTCGCGATCATAACGACCCTGATGCTGGCCGAATTCAATATCCCCCATACCCAAAGGGTTCACCATCGGGAATAAAACAAATTGTGCGCTTAATTCACCGGCCTGATCCGCTGCTTTTAAAAGTTCGAGCATATGATGCAAAACCATAATTCCAGGCTGCTCATCGGCATGCAGCGCGGCATGCAAATAGACCTTCTTCTCCGCGTTAGCCGGGCCGATACGAAAATAAGTCAGCTCGGTGGTTTTCCCGGGAGAGTCGCCTACTAATGTTTTGCTTATCTTTTCGAAACTCATTTGATTTCTCTCTCCATGAATATGCTCATGGGGTCAGCCTGATAAGAACCATAGGCATCACAATCCTGATAGCCAAGACTGTGATACAGACCAACGGACTCAGGTTGACTGATACCCGTTTCCAACCGACAAAGGCCAATTTTATTTTTGATTAAATGGTTTTCCAGTGAGCTCATGATAATCTTCGAAACGCCACGTCCTCGGCAATCAGGATCGACAAATAGGTTTTTGATTTCCCCATAGTCGGGAGTATCCTGCATTATCTTCACACCACCAATACCGCACAATTTTTTGCTCTGATAGGCTCCGATAAAATACATGCCACCATTGGTCAAATATTCTGGATCATCCTGATTGATGCTTTCACTCGGATACAGACTCGCCTGATAATCCCGTGACATCTGAATCAAAGCATCAACATCATCATCCAGTTCTACGATTGGTTTTATTTCCATAAATGATTAAAACCTCAGCGACAGGCAACTCAAGCCACCGTCGAGCTTTTTAAATTCGGAAACATCGAGCTCGATAATTTCATACCCAGCGGCTTTGATTTTTTCACTGGTAACAGGATAACCCGCTGGCACTAGCACACGATCATTCACCCAGACGCTGTTTGCCGAATAAGCATCTTCGGGCTCTATTTCAATGGCCTTGAAACGTGCCAGTTCTGGCTTACTACACAGTTCGCCGGTGACGACTATTTTGTTATTTTCGAGATAGGACACTGATGATTTCAGGTGTAGACCCTGGCTAATCATAATGGTGGAACCGTCGTATCCATGCTCACGTAAAAACCCGATCACCTGTTCAGCGCCAGCAGCATTCGTGCGCTCTGACAGGCCGATATAGAAATGCTTGCCCGCCATTTTAATGTCGCCCGCATCAACTGTGCCCGGTGCTTCGACGGTATGGATTTGATCAAAAAACTCAGCTAGCTGCCGCGCCATACTTTCGGTTTCGCCCTTGCGCGCGTCGGCTCCGGGGCGTGTGACAATGGCGCATCGTTCCTTGAGTAAGGCGACATCTTCGACAAACATACCATCCGGATAATCTTCTTCGGCTTCCATCACCGTGACTGTGAGACCACAGCTTTCCAGCGCCTGGATATAAGCGTCGTGTTGTTTTAACGCCAGCTGATAATCGGGTTGCCCCAGTCCTGCGGTAGTGATCCCATTTACCAGACTTTCACCCGGTCTACGTACAATGGCTTGATTAAACATTTTTTTGGTCCCAATGATTGTCAACAGCCGTTCGCATACGCAACACAGCCTCTTTTAAAGTAGTTAACGAGCAGCCGAAGTTTAAACGCATAAAACCATTATCACCAAATTCTCTTCCCGGAGACATGCCGACACCCGCCTGTTCAAAAAACCGATGTGGATTATCAAGGCCTAATCCGGACACATCGATCCAGGCAAGGTAAGTGGCCTCGACCGGGTCCAGCTTTAAACCTCGAATCTGGTTAATTTCTTCCCGCAGATAATCGCGGTTTCCACGCAAATAGTCGAGTAATTGTTGGTGCCATTTTTCGCCTTGCTGATAAGCCGCCTGGGTCGAAATATAACCAAACAGATTAACATGCGAAACAATGCCTGTGCTCGCCTGCCTAAAGTTTCGTCGCAACTGTTGATTCGGGATGATCGCAAACGAACAACCAAGTCCCGCCAGGTTGAAAGTCTTGCTCGCTGCCATGAGTGTGATGCTTTGTTGCTCAATAGTCGGGTTTAACGACGCGATAGGAATGTGTTTTAAATTCCGCTCAAAAATTAAATCGCAGTGCACTTCATCGGATACCACTACCCAGTCCCGAGCTTCGGCAATAGAGGCCAATTCGGACAGCTCTTCACGGCTATAAACACTGCCACCAGGATTATGCGGATTACAAAGCAATAATATTTCGTCGTTAGCATCATTTCGGCCAGCCAGCCATTCGCTATCCATCACCCACCGTTGCTGTCGCGATACCATGGGTACTTTCTGTAAATATCGATTACTCAACTCCGCCGCGTGGGCAATATACGGATAAACCACGGCGGGGCTTAACATTTGTGAATTAGCATCACCAATCGAACGACAGGCAATATTCACAGCAGCTACCACACCCGGTATCCAGACTAGCCATTCGGGTTTAATCGACCACTGGTACAGGCGCTGCATTCGTTCAACGATCAATTTGTTTAGGCTTTCGGGAGCATGAGTGTAGCCGTATACATCGTGATCAAGGCGCGACCTGATGGCCTCGGTAATTTCAGGCGCGACAGAAAAATCCATGTCGGCTACCCACATTGGTAAAATCTCGCTATCACGATAGCGGTCATGCTTTACCGAGTTAGTGTTTTCTCGATTTAAGCAACGATCAAATTTGGAAAATTCATTCATAGATATGGCTCATCGTATAATTTATCAAAAATACCGGTTCGGCGAGCAGGCAGCAACATCGAGTGGCGGCTCCTTCCCTGCAACCTGACTGGCAATTATTTGTCCCGTAATCGGCCCCATGCCCAACCCCATATGCGCGTGTGCGTAGGCTAACCAGAGATTTTGATGCCGGGGTGCCGGGCCGATGATTGGCTTAGAATCGGCAGTGCTCGGACGACGCCCCATCCAGGGTTCATCGATTAATTTTTCGCCTAACGGAAAAGCTTCGTAGGCACGCGGCAACACCTGTTCAATTTGTACAGGGGTTGGTGGTGTTTCTCGATAAGTCAGGTTCGTACCCGAAGTCACCCGCAAACCCGCCGACATGGGAAGCATGACGTAATTACTGTCGACATCAAAAATCGGGCGGTTCAACACCTTACCAGCCTGAGCTGCCAGCATGCTGTGATAACCGCGCTCAATAGCAATGACATTTTTATAACCCAGTGGCTTAAGCAATTCAGGTGTCCAGGCACCGAGACAGACCACCAGTTTCGGTGTCTGCAAGTCCATCGGCTCGCATTGCAGTTGCCAGCTATTACCGACCTGTTGAATGCCCTTCACTTCCAGTTGTTTGATTTCCCCGCCTAACGATTCAAAGTAGCGTACATAATGTTTACAAAGCGCTTGCGGATCTTTAATCGATATCGTCTGATTAACCCAGACTCCTTTAACGAATCTGTCGTGTATATCGGGCTCCAGTTTTTTAATGCCGTCTCTGTCCAATACTTCGTATTCCACCTCGCAGCGCCGAAACAGTTCGCGTTCCAACGCATCCTTTTCGAAAGTTTTTTCATGCCGATACAGGCGTAAGCCGCCATTACGAAGCGTTAGGTGCTCTGCTCCACTTTGTTTAATCAGCTCCTCATGCCGCTTTACCGATGCCACGGTCAACCGATTTATTATCTCTCCATCGCTGAAATACGTGTCGCGATTACAGCGTTTTAAAAAAGCCAGCAACCAGGGCAGTAACTGCAGGAAGTGCGGATAATGCAGGCGAAAATCTGTGTATCGGTTAGCAATCAGACCTGGCAACCTCGGTAACAATGCCGGAGAAGCCAGCGGCGCAATCGACCCCAGGCTAAATACACCGGCATTGCCATAGGAAGTTTCGGATGCAGGCTCACTCCGGTCGATTAAATCAACCTGATAACCCGAGCGCTGTAATTCAATCGCACAGCAAATGCCGACAATCCCGGCACCGAGCACAGTCACGGTAGGTCTACTCATATTTCTTATCTTGCACTTTCAAATTCGATATTGTACAAAGATTGGCCGCATCGAACGAAATTATCAGCTAGATACATAGGGATGGAACATTGAGTAAACTCTCCCAGAAATGGTATGGCTTGATTATACAATAGCCTAATAACAAATTGATTCGGATAATAAATTCATCCTTGACAGGTGTTTTTCTGGGTAAAAAATGGTCGCCATGATGGGTTTGGGCGAGTGTGATTAAGCAATCGATTAATAGTGGCTCCAGAATTGAATTCAGTTCAGGGTTAAACCAGATAGTCCCAATCCCTTCTTGATAAAATTGTTGGCCCAGAAAAACTCCTGTCAAGGACGCAGCCGTTTCACGGTGAATTTATTATCCGAATCAATTTGAGACAACACTCAATTTATTAGATAATCCTTTTTCGATTTTGAGGTAAAGGCATGAATCAAAAACTCCACAAAGACCTGGCTTTACTCTTTGATTTCTTCAAAAAACAGAGAAGCAATCCGCCCGAAGAGTTCACCTTCAAACCTGGCCTGATCAGTAAACCCAGTTTCTTTACCACTCGTGAGTTACAGCAGCACCTCAATAACCCACTGCTTAAACCCGAATGGGTACATTTGAAAACAGATGGAAGTAACGTATCCACCGATTCATCGGTGATCGAAAAAAACGTACAACGTCGTTTCCTGAAATTTATGGACAAAAATATCATCGAGCGTGAGTTACGCAAAGGCGGGGCCCTGGTGCTCGAAGGGCTGGATATTCTCGACCCGAATATCAACGCCTTCTGCGCCAAAATTGAGGAAGCCTTACCCTGCAGCCTGACTAACAGCGTGGCTTTTTTCTCCCAGACTCAAAGCGAAGCCTACGGCGGACACGCCGATTCGGATGATGTGTTAGTCATACAACTAGGTGGTAAAAAAATATGGGATATATTCGAACCCCAGCAAAGACGCTATCTGGGTAACGATAACCAGAACGAATACCAGCTTGGTCCTGTGCTACAGCAGATCACTATGAAACCCGGAGATGCTCTATATTTGCGCGCCGGAGTGCCCCACCGATGCCATACAGCGGCCGACTACAGCTTGCACATCGCGATTGATTTGCTCGATAGAACACCGAATGCCGACCAGATTACCAAAGAAGCCAATCTCAGGTATTACCACGCCTGCGAGCAACCTTACGAACCGGCCGACAAAGTTATCGATAAATATATCGAGCTATTGAAATCCCCAGAGTTTCAGGTTTCGGTGGAAAAGCAGACCAAAGAGATACGGGATAATGCGGCGAAGTTCCGCGAGCAGGTTGAACGGTCTACGGGTGTGCGTTTTTTATCGAAGTTTAAATAACTGTTTCTACGACAGGATATAATTAACCATTCCGCTCGGTCGCTACCTGAATACGATGACTACGCGGTGAACTGCCAAAAAACTTTCGATAGCAGGCCGTAAAATAAGACTGTGTTTCGAAACCGGTGGCGATCGATATGTCGATCACACTGCGATTGGTATTCAGTAATAATTGTTTCGCGTGCGACAGGCGTATCGACAGGTAGTACTGGCTCGGCGTTACGCTTCGGTATTTGTGAAACAGCCTTTCAATCTGACGTAACGACAAGTTGCAGCTTGCAGCAATTGCTGGCAGTGCCAACGGCGTTTCAATATTCGATTCCATTAGGTTGATGACATCGATTAATTTCGGTGCGCTCATGGCCAGGTCTATTCTATCGGCCATTTGCTGCGAATCGATATCGGTCCGAATACGGTCGTGTTGAAATTGCTGCGAAATTCCCTGCGCCAGTGCACGCCCATACTGGTTTTCGATGAGTTTGAGCATCATGTCGAGTGCCGCCGTGCCGCCCGAACAGGTAAACCGCCGCTGGTTTATTTCGTATAGCGTGAAAGCGACTTCGATGTGCGGATATAACTCTTTGAATACAGGGATATTTTCCCAATGGATTGTGCAGCGGCTTTTGTCGAGTAACCCGGCTTTGGCCAGTACAAAGCTGCCCGAGCTAATACTACCAAGATTGACTTCCTGCTTATCCAGGTTTTGTAGAGTTTTGAGTGTTTTCGAGTTACTGAAATTCTGCGCGCTATTGGGTGCACAAACCACCAGTGTTTCCAGATCAACCGCTTTAGAGAGCGGCTCGGTTGGAACGGTAATACCGCAACTGGCCGACACTGGCGTGCTATCCGGGGAATAATAATACCATTCGAATAATTTACTCTCTGCCAGTCGGTTCGCGGTACGCAGGGAATCAACCACACAACTAAACGGAATTAACGGGTATCCATCAATGAGCAGTATGCCGATTTTTTCTGTCTTATTGATGATTAACAGCCTCGCATTATAGTTTCTGTTACAAAGATAAATGATCCGATTAATGACATTCTAATCAAAACTATCTGCCGACCATAGAAATTTCGAATTTCCCTCGTTTTATATGGCGCGGGCAAATATTTTGATGTCGTACCTGGATTAGCCTTACCTCGACCCAAAAACCATACTTTGATGCTTAAAATTAATAACTGCCTATCGAGGCCTGACCCAATCTGGAGTCTAAAATGAGCGAAATACTGAGACCAGCCCGTGGGCGTCGAGGCCGGGGCGGGCGCGAAGGCCGTCGTGCCGAGGCTGCGGCAGCCAGCGCACCTAGAGCACCGTATATTACTCGCAAGATTCCCTATTTCGAAGTACTCGATGAAGCAGGCCTACAGCTAATCGAAAACAATGCCGATACCATTCTTGAAGAAATC
>JAUVCH010000042.1 GCA_030595795.1 Gammaproteobacteria bacterium | reverse complement strand
TTTGTTGAATGGGATAGTACTGCCTGAAGAAAATTACACTCTGGATTTGGATTATTACCTGGTAGCTTTGATGTTTCTTTCAGTTATAGCATTGATAGAATTGACCGACCGGAAATATGTTTCCTCTCAAGTCCGTTGGTTGCAAAAGAATGGATTTAGGTTCGTAATTTCTGACGCTGGAAAACCCAAGGTACTTAAAGCCGAAGTTGATCGTGTGTTATTGGGCGGCAACAAATCCCAATCCGAACCAGACTTTTCAAAAATCAATGGGTAGAAAACGCACCAGAGGAAATACTAACCTGCCTCCGCACATGCACAAGAAGGGCAAGCACTGGTATTACGTTACCGTTTCAAAGCCCCGAAGTGGATTAAACTATCAGATAACTACCCTCAAGCATTAGCTAAGTGGGCCGAACTTGAAGGCTCCTGTGGCAATACCGGCTTGATCAAATCGGCTATAGAAAAGTATCAAATTGAAGTGCTCCCCTCTCAGGCTGCGAAGACTCAACACACCCGCTCATTTCAGCTAATCAAATTAAATAATGCCTTTGGGCATATGAAATACGATGAGCTTCAAACTCACCACCTGTCTAGTTACTTGAGAGAACGAGAAGCAAAGGTATCCGCTAATCGTGAGGTTTCTTTGCTCTCTTCAATATTCAAACACGCAATCAATTGGGGGTGGTGCACTCGCAACCCATGCTTAGGAGTGATGTATAACAAAGAAATTGGAAGGGATCGATATATTACTGACGAAGAGTTAGAACAATTACGTTGCACAGCCGATGATCAGATGAAAGCAATGATTGACCTGGCTTATTTAACGGCCATGCGTCGAAGTGATATTCTAAACCTCAAACTATCTGACATAACCGAGAAAGGTATTTTTAACCAGCAAAACAAGACTGGTAAAAAGCAATTATTCGAAATGACTACTGCACTAGATGAAACTTTAAAGCGAGCCAGAAAGGCTCGTAAACTCCGCAATATTACCTACCTGTTCACCAATAGACACGGTGGACAGATTACCGAAACAGGCTTTAATTCTGCGTGGAGAAGGCTTAGAGAGAAAGCAGAATTACCAGATATTCATTTTCACGATATTAGAGCCAAGTCTTTGACTGATGCGAAGAGACAAGGCGGCTTAGATTATGCTCAAGCTTTGGGAGGTCATGCAAATCAGAGTATGACGGAACACTATATTAAGCAGAGAGAGGTGGAGAAAATTAAACCTCTAAAATGATTTTTGTAGAAGAAACACCATTTTGTAGAAACCTTAGTAATTCTAAGGAGCTTATTTTAGAAGTAAGCAATTGAATTTACTATAAATAAATGGTCGGGGCGGCGAGATTCGAACTCACGACCACCTGCCCCCCAGGCAGGTACGCTACCAGGCTGCGCTACGCCCCGATTGGATAATGTTGAGTTTGCTTGAACTAGCGTTTAAGCAGGGTAAGTAATTCTTCCAGTTCTATCAGCGTTTGTCTAATGATTTGCTGACTTTGATTGATGTCTGCCTTGGCACCTTCGCCTTCGAGTCTTTGTCGTGCGCCACCGATGGTAAAACCTTCGTCGTATAACAAGCTGCGAATTTGACGAATCAACAATACGTCATGACGTTGGTAATATCGTCGATTACCGCGGCGTTTAACGGGCTTGAGTTGTGGAAATTCTTGTTCCCAGTAGCGTAGGACGTGAGGTTTAACATCGCAAAGCTCTGCAACTTCACCAATGGTGAAGTAACGTTTACCAGGAATAACCGGTAATTCGTTATTATTGCTCGCTTCCAGCATATGCCTCTACTCTTATTTTTAATTTCTGTCCGGGTCGAAAAGTCACTACTTTTCTCGCGGAAATTGGTATTTCTTCGCCAGTCTTAGGATTCCTGCCAGGTCGTTCGGCTTTTGAGCGGGTTAAAAAATTGCCAAACCCCGAAAGCTTAACCTGATTTCCCGTTTCCAGTGCTAACTTCACTTCTTCAAAAAACTGCTCAACTATCTCTTTTGCTTCTCTCTTGTTGAGACCAAGTTCATCAAATAGCATTTCGGCCATATCAGCCTTGGTCAGTGACATTTAGTTCCCCCTCAAGACAGCATTATATTGATTTTTCAATTGAGCAAGGACTTTAACCACTAGTTTTTCAACGTCCTCGTCGACTAGAGTGCGGGAAAAGTCCTGTAAAATCAAGCCCAAAGCGACACTTTTTCGAAAATTTCTCACTTCTTTACCAGTATAGACGTCAAATACAAATACTTCCTGCAAAATCTCACTTTTAACGGTATAAATACAGTCAATCAAGGCCTGAACACTAATATCGGCATCAACACTCAGTGAAATATCACGCCTAATCGATGGGTATTTGGATAATTCGCTAAATTTGGCTAACGGTGCATAAAGTACCGACTTGAGGTCGACTTCGAACACAAACACCGCTTGATTCAGGTGTAATTTCGCCATCACTGACGGATGGAGTGCGCCAACAAATCCTATGACTTCACCATCGGCCAGAATATCTGCGCTTTGTCCCGGGTGTAATATTGGGTTCTCGGATCGAGTAAATTGATACCTCGAACCTTCCGAAAGGTGCAGGATAGATTCCAAATTACCTTTAATATCGAAAAAATCTACCGACCCAGACTGACTATACAAGCCATCATCGAGCGAACTACCGGTTATTACCGAAGCGATATGTGGGCGTTGCTTTAACCCCTTATCATCGGGAATGAAACAAAGACCGCTTTCGAACAATCGCACCCGACTTTGTTGACGATTAACATTATGCTGAAGCGCCTGTACCAGACCGGGCAACAGACGGGTACGCATCACCGACATATCGCTTGAAATAGGATTTGATAATGGCAAGGTATCCTGGCCTGGATCCAGTACAGCCTGTAACTCGGGGGAGACGAACGAATAGGTAACCGCTTCGTGAAAACCCTGTTCAACCAGTACGTCTCGAATCTGGTTCAGATTAATTTTAGTTTCTGAAAAACTATCGACGCGGATATGGGCAGCTTCCCGTGTGCCAGGAATATTGTTGTAGCCCACCATACGTCCCACCTCTTCGATCAAATCGGCTTCGATATTAATATCAAATCGATATCCAGGAGGTGTCACCAACCATCCAGACTCGTTTGCGACTACCTGCATACCCAGGCCTTCTAGCATCTTGACGACGTCCTTTTGTTCTACCTTAATACCTAACAACCGATTAATTCGATCATAGCGCAAAGCTACTTCTGGTTGCTTCGGCAAATGATTTTCATCACTGCAATCAATAACCGGACCGGCTTCGCCTCCAGCAATCTTGATTAACAGTTCTGTGGCACGTTGCATCGCGCGAAGTTGAAGTTGCGAATCTACACCACGTTCGAATCGATGCGAGGAATCGGTGTGCATGCCATAGCTTCTGGCTTTTCCAGCAATATCGATTGGGGTAAAAAATGCAGCTTCAAAGAATATGTTGCGGGTTTCAGACTGAACCGATGAATCGAGCCCACCCATGATGCCGGCTACTGCCAGTGGTTTTTCATGATCGGCAATCAACAGGGTGTCATCTCTGCATTCGATTTCACTCTGATCGAGCAAAGTAAGCTTCTCACCGGCTGTTGCGCGCCGCACCTTGATGCCACCCACGAGCTTATCGAAGTCGAAACCATGCATTGGCTGACCCATTTCCATCATCACATAATTAGTGATATCGACGACCGGACTAATTGGGCGCAAATCACTACGGCGTAGTTTTTCCTGCATCCATAATGGTGTTCTAGCCCTCGGATCGATACCTCGAATAATTCGGCCGACATAACGTGAGCAAGCTTCTGGAGCGAGTAATTCGACCGGAAATTTTTCCGTCAGAGATTCGCTCACCTCTGGCGTAGCTGGAGCATTAACTGCCAGACTATTAATTGCCGATACTTCACGAGCAACGCCAGCCAGGCTCAGACAATCGCCACGATTGGGGGTTAAATCGATTTCGATAATCTGGTCATTTAATTGCAGGTATTCGACAATGTCCATACCGACAGGTGCATCCTGGGGTAATTCAAAAATGCCGGCGGAGGACTCGGCCAGCTTTAACTCTGCTGCCGAACACAGCATACCCTGCGACTCGATACCGCGTAATTTGGCTTTCTTGATTTTAATCTCGGGTAATTGTGCGCCTACTTTGGCGAAAACAACCTTCAAACCCTGACGAACATTTTTCGCGCCACATATCACGGGCACTGTATTCTGACCGTCACTGACCTGACAAAGGCTCAACTTATCGGCATTCGGATGGGCCTCATGCGATACTACTTCACCCACCACAACACCCAGAATATCCGCACCAGCAGGTTCAATTCCTTCGACTTCCAACCCGGCCATAGTAAGCTGGGCCAGCAGTTCATCGGTATCAATTGCCGGATTTACCCATTCTCTTAACCAGTTTTCGCTAAATTTCATCGCTACACCCGGTTATGCAAACTGTTTTAAGAAACGTAAATCGTTCTCGAAAAAGAGTCGCAAGTCGTTCACGCCGTAGCGCAACATTGCCAACCGCTCGACACCCATACCAAAGGCATAGGCGGTGAAGCGCTCTGTATCTAGCCCGGCATGACGAAATACTTCTGGATGCACCATGCCGCAACCGAGCACTTCCAGCCATCCTGTATGACTACAGACCCGGCAGCCATCGCCTGAGCACATGACACAACTGATATCCACTTCCATCGAAGGCTCGGTGAAAGGGAAATAGGATGGACGGAAGCGGGTTTTCAAATTCCCATCCTCGAAAAATTGCACGAGGAAGTCTTCCAGGGTTCCCTTCAAGTCAGAGAAAGAAACATTTTCATCGACCAGTAAACCTTCTACCTGATGAAACATAGGTGTATGCGTCAGATCGGAATCGCAACGATATACTCTGCCCGGTGCAATAATTCGCACAGGCGGTTCCTGCTTCTCCAGTACTCGAATCTGTACCGGCGAAGTATGCGTACGCAGTAAATGGTGATCATCAAAATAAAAGGTATCGTGCATCGCACGAGCTGGATGATGCGCCGGAATATTGAGCGCTTCAAAATTATGAAAGTCGTCTTCGACTTCGGGGCCTTCGGCGACATCAAATCCCAACTTGCCGAACATTTTCTGGATCCGGTTCATCGTCAGGGTAACCGGATGCAGACCACCCGCACTGGCACGACGACCCGGCAGGGTGACATCGACTGTATCCTGGCTGAGCTTTTCAGCGATTAGCAAATCACTAATGGCTGATTTGCGACCTTCCAGTAAACCCTGGATAGCGACTTTAATCTGGTTGATCGCCTGACCGGCGGCTGGTCTTTCTTCGGCCGAAACCTGGCCGAGACCTTTCAGGCGTGCAGTTATCTCGCCTTTTTTGCCCAAATAATTGACACGAACTGCATCAAGCGCAGGCAAATCTGAGCAATCAGCAATCGATTGCGTAGCTTTTTGGAGAAGACTATCGAGTTCTTGCGACACTTTATTTTTTTGGTTAGACGGCAGAGGTAGCAACTACCCCTGCCGTAACAACTGATCTACCCTTAGGCAGCTTCGAGACCGGCTTTAGCCTTTTCGACCAGTGCAGTAAATGCAGGTTTGTCGAAAATTGCGATATCCGAAAGCACCTTACGATCGATTTCAATCTCAGCTTTCTTCAGGCCATTCATGAATACGCTATAGGACAGCCCGTTTTCTCTGGCACCCGCATTTATACGGGCAATCCACAGGGCACGAAACTGACGTTTACGCTGACGACGGTCACGATAAGCGTATTGACCGGCTTTGGTGACAGCCTGCTTGGCGACGCGTAAGACGCGACTGCGGGCTCCACGATAACCTTTGGCTTTATCGAGAACTTTCTTATGGCGCGCGTGAGCGGTAACGCCTCTTTTTACTCTTGGCATTGCTCTACTCCCTAACTATAAGGTAACAGACGACGCACCATAGCTTCGTCATTTGCATGGATTTCAAGCTTTTCGCCGAGATGGCGCTTACGCTTGCTACTTTTCTTGGTAAGTATGTGGCGTAAGTGCGATTGACCGCGCTTAAAACCACCGGAAGCTGTGCGCTTGAAACGCTTAGCAGCCCCACTATTGGACTTCATTTTTGGCATTATATGCTCCAGTTTAAAGTTTCAATTTCATTAGCCCTGGACGCCGGAGACGCGTCTTTGGGAATGTAACTAACTATGTAGTTCCAGTTAGCGTTTTTTGGGCACCAGTAACATCGTCATCTGGCGTCCGTCGGCCTGCGGATATTGATCCACAGTCGCGAATTCTTTCATATCTTCTTCGACTCGTTTAAGCAACTGAGTACCGAGTTCCATGTGGGCCATTTCTCGCCCCCTGAAACGGACAGTAACCTTACAACGATCGCCGATTTCGATAAATTTTATCAGCTTCTTCAACTTCACCTGATAATCACCGTCTTCCGTTCCGGGTCTATATTTAATTTCCTTAATGTGCACCTGGCGTTGTTTTTTACGCTGATCGTGCAACTTCTTCTTTTGCTGAAACCTGAACTTTCCGTAATCCATTAAACGACAGACTGGGGGCTTTGCGTCGGGTACCAGTTCTACGAGATCCAGCTTGGCCGTTTCGGCAGCCTGTTTCGCTTCTTCCAATGTAACTATGCCTAGCTGTTCGCCATCTTCGGCAACCAACCTGACTTCAGGTGCTGTTATATCTTCGTTCAAACGGCTCTGTTTATTGTCTGCGATTAGAGAATCTCCCGATTTAGCATAAGCAATTTTTCCGCAAAAATTAATCCGGCCTAATAACCGGATTGATCGTTAACCAGTTTAACAAAATCGTCAACCGGCATGGCACCCAGGTCTTTTCCACCAAGGCTACGTACTGCAACGCTACCCTCTTCCACTTCGCGATCACCGATCACTAACATGTAAGGAATACGCTTTAGCGTGTGCTCGCGAATTTTAAAGCCGATCTTCTCGTTTCTCAAGTCAGAAATCACTCTGATTTGCTGATTTTTAAGCATTTTTTCGATATTTTCGACATAGTCGGCCTGTTTGTCGGTAATATTCATCACGACTGCCTGAACCGGGGCTAGCCAAACTGGAAACTTACCTTCGTATTCTTCGATCAAAATACCGATGAAACGCTCGATTGAACCCAGGATTGCCCGATGTAACATGACCGGTACCTGTTTCGATCCGTCATCTGCAACATATTGTGCGTCAAGTCGTCCGGGCATCGAAAAATCCACCTGTATGGTGCCACATTGCCACACACGCCCGAGACAATCCTTCAGCGAAAAGTCGATCTTCGGTCCATAAAATGCACCGTCTCCGGGCTGCAAAATCCAGTCCAGATTTTTGTTATCCAGTGATTCCTGTAAGGCATTTTCAGCCTTATCCCAGAGTGCATCTTCACCGACGCGTTCCTCGGGTCGAGTAGAAAGCGCGACGATGACATCTTCGAAGCCGAAGTCTTTATAAACTTTGAATACCAGGTCGATAAACGATGAAACTTCAGCCTGAATTTGATTTTCGGTGCAGAAAATATGTGCATCATCCTGTACAAAATTGCGCACGCGCATCAATCCATGCAAAGTTCCTGACGGTTCATTTCGATGACAAGAGCCGAATTCTGCCAACCGCAACGGGAGATCGCGATAACTTTTCAATCCCTGATTGAAAACCTGCACATGGCAGGGGCAGTTCATCGGTTTCACCGCGTAATCGCGACTTTCAGAACTGGTGGTAAACATCATGTCCTGGTATTTTTCCCAGTGGCCTGATTTTTCCCAGAGACTACGGTCAACAATCTGCGGCGTATGGATTTCTCGGTAATCGTGCTGCTTGAGCTGATGACGCATGTAATCCTGGATGAGCAAGTAAATCTGCCAGCCACGAGGATGCCAGAACACCATGCCCGGTGCTTCTTCCTGGGTATGGAACAAATCTAACGACTTGCCGAGTTTACGATGGTCACGCTTTTCCGCCTCTTCGAGTCGATGCAAATAGGCTTTGAGTTGCTTCTTATCCGGCCAGGCTGTGCCATAAATACGCTGCAACATTTCATTATCAGAATTACCGCGCCAATAAGCACCCGCAAGCTTCATCACCTTAAAGCCACTCCCGAGCTTGCCGGTAGATGGTAGATGCGGCCCGCGGCAAACATCAAACCAGTCGCCCTGGCGGTAAATCGAGACTTCCTCACCTTCGGGAATAATATCTTCGATGATTTCGACTTTGTAGCTCTCGCCTATATCACCGAAGGTTTTAATCGCCTGCGCTTTATCCATTACCTCACGAACAATCGGCAAATCACGTTTAACGATTTCGTGCATACGCTGTTCGATCTTTTCGAGGTCATCGGGGATAAATGCTTCTTCCCGAGCAAAATCGTAGTAGTAGCCGTCTTCGATGGCAGGGCCGATGGTCACCTGAGTACCCGGATAAAGTTCCTGTACAGCCTGCGCCATTACATGGGCGGCATCGTGGCGCAACAGTTCCAGTGCTTCGTCGTCCCGACCGGTAACAATCGCGACATTAGCATCGGATTCGACCAGGTAAGAGGCGTCAACCAGTTCACCATTCACCTTACCGGCCAGAGTCGCCTTGGCGAGGCCGGCGCCGATATCGACCGCAATATCCATAACGGATAAAGGTTTATCAAAACTACGTTGAGAACCATCAGGGAGGGTAATTTGAGGCATTCTAAAATCCGGTTCAGTGGTGGCCCCTACTAAAGGTCACTTGATTAAAAATTGTTAATAACTAAAAGTTGCTAGTCGCGAGTAGATTATTCCGGGCCCACGCCTACCTAAATGGTAGTCGCGAGTGGATTCGAACCACCGACCCCCACCATGTCAAGGTGGTGCTCTAACCAACTGAGCTACGCGACTATAAATCAGGCCGGGTATTCTACCTTAGAACGCCAACTAATCAACCGATGAGAGCCTAAATTCTCTGACTTCTAGCCTTATCTTCAGTCTACTGGCTCACTCGGCTCAAGCAGCATACCAAAGATTCGATTTCCGCGTATTTGTCAGAATTGATCAATGCTGATCAGACCAAAGCCTGGCAAAAAAACAAGCTATCGATGCGCTCAGATTGCTGTTTAAAAGCATTCGCGCGCCGTTATACTAAGGAAATAAACTGGGATTACTGGAAGTCATCCTGTCAGGATCTGGGCAAGGAGCATGATACGAATTATCGCTCGAATATTGTCCGTCGCCATCATATTAATGAGTCAACCATACAGAAGTGTGTGCGAGATCTTTCGCGAAAGTTGGATATCAATGCCCTCTGGATGATTTATAGGAATAAATAATATCCTGGCTGATCGCCATGCAATGCCAGCTACAAAGCCGACAGTTTACCGCTAACTTTTTTCAGTGCTCCGAATCTTTTACCCTTACCGTCTCGTTAACCCGTCCCTGCCCCAGAGACTCGAACACGTCGTCATCGAGCGATCTGATAGTTGACTCCAGTAGGCCTTCGCAATACTTTCTCCCGGCAATTTCGACGACTCTGGTAGATTCTCTTTCGACAAATGTCGCGCCAAGGATTTCTAATAGTTCCTCTTTTGGCCAACCTTTTTCAACGATAATATTTTCAGAAATATTGAGCACTAGTTCAGCCGTTGCATCGCCATCATCATAACCTTCCAAGTGTTCATGTAGTCTTGCGGCCTCTCTTAAATTACTCGCTACGATAAACCAGTCTTCACTATGGTCTTCGGTTGTGGCCCAATATAATTGCATCATGACTAGTATCTCCTGATATGCAGTTTATTGTGTATCGACACTCCCCAAAATCCCCTCTTTAAACCAAAGGCAAATAACGTCGGCTACAGACTTCACTTAACCCGATCAATAATCAACGTCAGTCCTTCCGGAGGGTTTTTACTATCGACCGACTCCATTTCCACAAACAGATCACCGGGCTGTGCGATTGGATTTCCACTCTTGGAAACACGTGCGCCGACGATCACCTGATCAAAGGTTGATAGTTTCATCGTATTAATCATTGCGTCGGCATCACTTAAGGTGACATTAGCGGGCAAATCAGCTACTCGCAATCGCTTTACCGCTAGTGGCATCGGCGGGCCCTGCATCGCCTTGGCGTACACAAATACGGTATCTTCAGGGGTAGTTTTTCCAAGCAGGCTTACATCCAGGTCGACACTCAGGCTTATGCTAGCCGAAGCGACAGCAATCTCCGGCAATGAAATCGGCTCGATGCTCGGGTCTCTCTTTTCAAGTATGCCTAGCAAACGCTTTACCTCATTACTCGAATCGACATCGTCGGCGATTAGCGGCAGCATTTTTGCCCAATTAGCATGAGCTAGCTGGTATTGTTTGTTTTGCTCAGCAGCGAGGCCAGCTAACCATAAGCCGGTCGGATCCAATGGCGATATTTGCAATCCTTTACTCACTAACTTTTCGGGTTCACCGGCCATTGAGCCTTCGTTTTGTATCGCCAGCGCATCGGCCAGGGTGAACATGACACCTGGTTCTTCGCCAACCAGATCATAGGTACGCTGGAAAGCCGTAACCGCCTCATCAATCTGCTGCATCGACAGTAGCGTACGCCCCAGTATAAACCAGCCTTCCGCATCATCAGGCTGTTCTCTTAATCGCTGTTTAACTTTTTTGAGTAATTCCTCAACGCTCAGGTTTCGAATATCTGCCTGCTGTACAACACGAGATTCTACTAGCTGTGGATTTTCAATAACTCGATACTCGCCAAGTTTGAAATAAAGCGCCGTGCTGGCTACCGGTAATAGCACTAGAATCAGCCACACTACCCATTTACCGGGTTGCTGTACGGTGGATGTTTCGTCGCGTTCGAGATCGAGCGCCAGAGAAGTCTCCAGATCGAGTAGCAAAGCATCGTACTCTGCCTGGCTTATTTCCGCCTCGGCCAACTGACTGCCGAGTTGTACCTTTTTTTCTCGCGCTATTTGAATATTCTGTTTTTGCCGCTCGCTATCCTGTTCAGGCGCTGGTTGACGTAGAATCGGCACTAATAGAATTAGCAGGGCCAGCACCAGCAAGCCCGCTACTACAATCCAGAATATCATGAATTTTCTCTTTTATCGGAAGGTAAGTCGTCGGAAAGTAAATCTTTAGCCCGTTGCAGACCAGACTGATCGGGGGCTATCAATATAGATCTAGCACGGATATTTCTAATCACCAGCCACAATACGATAATCATCAAAGCAAATGGGCCCACCCACAACAGGATTGTGCTGGCTTTAAACGGAGGTCTATAGAGTACAAAATCACCGTAGCGATCAACCATATATTGTTTCACCTGATCCTGACTGTTGCCCTCCAATAACATTTCATAGGTTTGGCGACGAAGGTCACGCGCGAGATCAGAGTTAGAGCCAGCAAGATTTTGATTCTGGCAAACCAGGCAGCGTAACTCATTCACCAACTGGTTGTAATCGGCTTCCATCTGAGCATCTTTAAATTGATAAGATTCAATGCCAGCCGTAGCTGTACCTGCCAACAGGATGCCGAAAATTAAAATTAATCGATACAATATTCGCATAGTTAACCCAACAACTGCTTAAGCACGGGGATAATTTCCGTTTCCAGCGATTCATTGGTAACAGGTCCAATATGCTTATATTTAATCAGGCCGTCCTTGCCGATAACGAAAGTTTCTGGCACGCCGTAAACACCCCAGTCTATGCCGACTCGGCCATCTTGATCCATAAGGCTAACTGCGTAGGGGTCGCCCAATTCTTGCAACCATCGCTTCGCGTCTTTGGGTTCATCTTTGTAATTTAAACCGACAATCGGGCTTAAATTCATTTCCGCCAATCGGGTGATAACCACGTGCTCGGCACGACAGGATACGCACCAGGAAGCCCACACATTCAACACCCAGACCTGTCCAAGAAAATCATCCCTGGACATTTTAATTTCTGGCTGATGCAACCGCGATAGCACGAAACCCGGTGCCGATTTATCGATCAACGGCGAAGGTACTTTTTTCGGGTCGAGCGTTAAACCATAGCCGAGCAAACCAGCCATCAGCACGAACATACCCAGCGGGATAGCAAACCGCATCAGGTCGCTATCTCTCCGGCACCGACAGCCGACTTACTACGCGAGCGTGACCATTGATGATATCGACGGTCAGTCGCGGCGAACAAGCCACCTAGTGCCATAATCAACGCGCCGAACCATATCCATCGTACGAACGGTTTGTAATAAATCCGTACCGCCCAGGCACCCTGATCATCCAGCGGTTCACCCAGTGCGATAAACAAATCACGTGTAATGCCCGCATCGATGGCAGCCTCAGTCATCGGCGACTGCTGAACCAGATAAATACGTTTCTCAGGAAACATTTCGACATTGAAATCGCCCTGATCAGAGGTGACAGAAAAACTACCTTTAGTCGACATATAGTTATCTATCGGTCGCTCTTCTACGCCATTAAAAAGGAATTCATACCCGGCCACCGAATACACATCACCCGGGGACATTCGCAAGTCCTTTTCCTGATTGTAGAGACTGGTTAAGGTGATACCGACAATAAACACGCCAATGCCGAGGTGGCCGAGAATCATGCCATAAAATCCAGCCGGGCTATTACGCAAGGTAGGCATAAACGGTCGATTTTTAAATCGGTTATACAATGCCATCGCAATACTACCGACTATCCATAACGCCATAAACAAACCAACAAAAGCATTCCAGAACCAGATTGGCAAAGTAAAGCTAAGCAATAAGGCCAATATAAATACCCCGATAGCCAGCCACTTGAGTTTGGCAAACAGGCGCGTAACCGTGTCATTTTTCCAGCGTATTAACATACCGACACCAATTAACAAACCTAGCGGTGCGGTCAAAATCAAAAACACCACATTAAAATAAGGCGGCCCTATCGAAATCTTACCACCCATCGCATCTATTGCTATCGGATATAAAGTGCCGAGCAAGATCATCGCTGCGGCTACAGTCAGAAATATATTATTCAACAGCAAAGCTGTTTCCCGTGACAGCAATTGTGTCTGTGCCGCGCTTTTTAATAGCGGCGCGCGCCAGGCAAATAGTGTTAACGAACCGCCGACCACGACACATAGAAACGCCAGTATAAAAATTCCGCGCTCCGGATCAGTAGCAAAAGCATGCACCGAGGTGAGGACGCCCGAACGAACCAGAAACATCCCCAGCAGACTCAGTGAAAAGGTAAAAATAGCCAGTAATGCCGTCCAGGCCTTAAAGGTGCCGCGTTTCTCGGTAATCGCTAGCGAATGCATCAATGCCGTACCCACCAACCAGGGCATGAACGACGCATTCTCGACCGGATCCCAAAACCACCAGCCGCCCCAGCCAAGTTCGTAGTAAGCCCACCAGCTACCCAACGCGATCCCCATGGTCAGGAACATCCACGCAATATTTGTCCAGGGGCGCGCCCACCGAGCCCAGGCCGAATCGACCGTACCGGACATCAATGCTGCTATGGAAAACGCGAAAGCGACTGCAAAACCGACGTAGCCGAGGTATAGCATCGGCGGATGCACGGCAAGACCCACGTCCTGTAGTAGAGGATTTAAATCCCGACCCTCGGCAACCGCTGGGAACAGGCGTTCAAACGGGTTCGATGTAAGAAGAATGAATAGCAAAAACCCTACACTGACGATGCCGAGCACACCCAGCACTCGTGCGCGCATAATATTCGGCACACTGGGGGTGAATAGCGCGACCGCAGCGGTCCATCCCGCCAGAATTAGCGACCAGAGTAACAGCGAGCCTTCGTGCGCTCCCCATACTCCAGAAATCAAGTACATGAAAGGCAATTTGGTATTTGAATTCTGCGCCACATACATCACCGAGAAGTCATGCGTGATAAACGACCAGGTCAGCGCGGTGTAGGAAATCGCAAGAAAGGAAAACTGCGCGATAGCCGCTGGTCTGGCAATAGCGATCCAGCGCGACACACCGAGGCCTGCCCCGGCCAAAGGCACGACAGCCTGCAGCAGCGCAATAAAAAGCGCTATTATCATCGCAAAA
Organism: Gammaproteobacteria bacterium; assembly: GCA_030595795.1. Lineage (GTDB taxonomy): Bacteria > Pseudomonadota > Gammaproteobacteria. The sequence goes on along the minus strand of JAUVCH010000042.1, from coordinate 19,836 downwards.
TGACCTATTTCTGGAATCATTTGTCCTGTCTCCGGGGTAACTTAATTGACACTGGCTTTTGCTTCGGAAGCCTTCTTCATCGCCTCGGCGATTTCAGGGGGCATATAGTTTTCATCGTGCTTCGCCAACACTTCCTGTGCGATAAAATTACCATCGTCTCCGATCTTACCATTGGCGATGATGCCCTGCCCTTCGCGGAATAAATCGGGCAATATGCCGGTATAGCGCACGGTTACCTGTTCACCATTATCGGTTAAATCGAACTGTACGGTTAAGCCATCGCCTGGGCGACTGACACTACCATCGACCACCATACCGCCAAGTCGAAATAGTTTGTTAATGGGCGCCTTGCCTTGAGCCACCTCGGTAGGCGTGAAAAAGAACATGATATTTTCGTCCAGTGCCTTCAGAGCGAAAGTTAATCCAATGCCTATACCGGCTAACATTAAGCCTATAAGCACTAGTCGTTTTTTTCGTGCGGGGGTCATTCTATTCTCCTGTACCGTGACGACGACGTTTATTTTGTTGTAACAATTGTTGATGCTGCCGACGCGGTAAATACCAGTTCAACCATAAGATCAGGGCTGCCAGACCATAGGATGACCAGACATATACGGCATAGCCACCCATATTAAGAAACTCTGACATCAGTTACTCCCAGAAAGTTCTTCTACCCACTTACTATTTCTTTCGCGCCGCAATAACTCGGCTCGACAACTCTGAAATAGTGCCATGACGTAATATATTTTGAAGGCCAGCGCCATTATCAATAACGGTATCAGCATTCTCATGTCGATGGATGGTTTATCAAACTTGGTGACCGTCGGTCCCTGGTGCAGCGTGTTCCACCACTCAACAGAATAGTGAATAATGGGAATATTCACCACACCCACAATGGCAAGTATGGCCACCGCACGTGAAGCGATGCGTTTATCGTCGATAGCACTGTGTAAACCGATAACACCAAGATAAAGAAACAACAAAATCAACTCGGAAGTCAGCCGTGCATCCCAAACCCACCAGGCCCCCCACATGGGTTTACCCCACAGCGAACCGGTAGCCAGCGCGAGAAAAGTAAAACTGGCGCCAATCGGCGCACTGCTGATTAATACCACTTCGGCGAGCTTCATGCGCCAGACGATGATGACCACGCCACAAAATGCCATGACCATATAGACAAATAGTGACATCCAGGCTGCCGGCACGTGAATATAGATGATGCGAAAGCTTTCACCTTGCTGGTAATCGGCTGGTGCGTAGATCAGGCCACCGTACAGGCCAGCGATTAGCAATAGCCCGAAAGTCACGCCAAGCCAGGGCAGCCATTTACCCGCAATACGATAAAAATGCGGGGGGGAACCAAATTTATGAAACCATAAAAACATCGATATAAACCTAACTCATACTCATTTTTAAAGCAGCAGACGTTGCCCAGGGTGATAAAGACACCGACAAAAACAAAAAAGCCAACAGCATATTGATTTGCGGCGAAACATCGAATCCTGCTCCCGCACCATCGATGGCACTGGCGGCAAAAATTAAAACTGGCACATATAAAGGCAACACCAGAAGCGACAGAATGATACCACCTTTCCTTAGTCCAATTGTCAGCGCCACGCCGATTGAACCGATCAGGCTGAGCACCGGCGTACCAATTAAAATAGTCAATAGTAGAATGCCCTGAGCCTCGGACGCCATACCCAGCATTTCCGCCAGCACAGGGGCCATTAGCAATAACGGTAAACCGGTGACCAGCCAGTGCGCGCAGACTTTGGCCAACACCAGTACCGGCATTGGATGCGCGCTAAGCAATAGCTGCTCCAGTGAACCGTCTTCAAAATCTGATCTAAAAACACTATCCAGCGATAACATCGCTGCTAACAATGCGGCCACCCAAATTATACCGGGAGCAATGCGTGCTAGTAGTTCCGGTATCGCGCCTATGGCCAACGGAAACAGCGTAATCACCATCACGAAAAACAGCAACGGGTTGGCGAGCTCGCCACGATTACGAAATACCAGCGTGAGATCACGACGTAACAAAAAAATAAATGCCTGCGATAGTGATAATCGATTCATGCTGACAAATCCAGGCGTAACAAGTTCGATTCCGGCATGTCGATTTGGTGATGCGAGGTCATCACGATCATGCCCTGGTTCTGTAAATGTTGTTCAAACATGGTTTCGAAACTCGCCATGCTTTTTTTGTCCAGCGAGGTAAACGGCTCATCGAGTATCCACAGCGTCGATTCAGCCACCAGTAAACGCGCCAGCGCCAGGCGACGTTTCTGACCTGCGGAGAGGTTGCTCACTGGAGTATCGCCATAACGATACAGGTTGACCGCTTCAAGCGCATCGTCCAGGTCCATGTCTGCGGGCTTTCCCATTGCCTGAACCAGCCGTAAATTTTCCAGACAAGTCAGTTCGCGCTTAACGCCATCGTGATGACCAACATAGTTAATCTGTTCATAATAATCCGCAGTCAGCTTGGTAATCGATACACCATTCCACAGAATATCGCCTTCGTCAGCCAGTTTGAGACCGGTGAGTATGCGTAATAAACTGGTTTTACCACTACCATTATGGCCTTCAACCAACAACATTTGCCCACCAGCTAGCGATAAACTAAGATGCTCAAAGAGCACTCGATCATCGCGAATACAGGACAAATTATTAATTTGTAGTAAGGTTGCGTCGGACATAAATCCATCGAAGGCCAGGGAGCCAGAAGGCTAATCAAAAAGCTCAGGAAATACAATCCGAATAATTGATAATGATCAACTCTATTGCCTTTAAACCTGCCTGGTATCTCAAAAATCGACATTTGCAGACGATTCTGCCGAATATCATTCGACCGCAGCTAACATTCTTAGAAAAACAACGCGTGGAACTCGACGATGGAGACTTCATCGATCTACTCTGGACCCAGACACGCTCACAAAAAACACTGTTAATCCTGCATGGTCTGGAAGGCTCGATACATTCGCCTTATGCCCGACGCATTTTGAATTACTGCAATCAAAATAAGATCGCAGCCGCTTTCATGCATTTTCGAGGTTGCAGCGGCGAGCCAAACCGGCTGTTACGCAGTTATCATTCTGGCGAAACGAACGATCTCCGTGAAATCATTCGACACCTAAAGTTAAATGGCGTATCCGAAATCGCGTTAATGGGCTATTCCCTGGGTGGTAACGTGACATTAAAGTATATGGGAGAATCGGAAACCGATCCGGCTGTTCAAATTGCCATAGCCGTATCCGCACCTTTCAGGCTGGATATCTGCTCGACTACCATGAATAACGGTTTTGCCAAAATGTATCAAAAGTCATTGCTCGATAGACTGGTAGGGAAAATGGGGCAGAAGCAGCATTTGATCAGGGAAAGTCCTCTCGATTTTCCCAATCCGGCTGATATGCGAAATTTCTGGGAATTTGATGATCACTTTACCGCACCCATCAACGGATTTGACAGCGCAGAACATTACTATGCCAGTGCCAGTTCCAGGCAATTTCTGAACGGCATCGATAAACCGACACTGATACTGCATTCGCGGGACGATCCTTTCATGACTAGCGAAGTCATACCAGAAGCTGGCGAATTATCGGACTCGATTACCCTTGAGCTATCGAATCATGGTGGGCATGTTGGATTTGTTGCTAGCGATGGTTTGAAACCGATGCCGTGGTTACAGCAACGAATTCATCGATTTTTACTCGATCAGGGCTTTCTTGCCACTACCAACCAGCCGGGCCTGACCAGTTCTGACATATAGTTAAATTCACTAAGCTCGCCAATTTTCCAGTGCCCTTCAACTTCGAGTTGTCGAAATGCATCTTCAAACCCTTCAGGTCCAAAGTGCATGGCATTGATGATGATAATAAATATGCCCGCCGGTTTTATCGGCCTGAGCATTTCCAGCACATGATCTGTACCGACATGCCCAGCCCCCATTGAACCGATGCACAGGGCGGCATCATAGCAGTCATCATCGAGGGCGATGGCGGTGGTTAGATCACCCTGTATCAAGTTTTTATAAAACTGTTTATCGCGGGCTTGCTCTAGCATACCTGTCGATATATCGAGACCGTCTATATGGCTAAAACCCCGCTCCGATAAAGCGGCACCCACCAGACCGGTCCCACAGCCATAATCGATAATACGAAGATCACGCAGGTCGATTTCTTTCGCCAGTGCTTCGGCAGCCACGCGGGGAGAGATGTAGCCGAATTCCTCAACCAGGTCGTGGTCATAATTAGCAGACCAGTCGTTGTAGAGTTCCATCGACTTTTCGCCGACTTGCAAATGGTTTACCTGTGCGAGAATTTCTGCGGATTGCTTTTTCATAAGTTCATACCAGATCAAGACTAAATGCTGCATTCGAAAGCCATTTGACCTGAGTCATGCTACAAAAATGGTAAAAGAATTACTATATAAATACCAAATAAGGGAGTGCAACCCATGACTACCAAAGAGCAGCTAGTAGAGCAACATATTCGAGAATACGATGCGCGTCAAAAGCATGTCGATGAACTCATTGCCCAGGCCGAAGAATTAGCCACCGATCTGGTGCAAGGCCACGCGGTCAAAACTGAACTAAAGCAAATTCAGGAGCAGCACGCTGAGCTGGTCGAGGAAACCGAAGAGCTTAAACGAATGCCCCTGGAGCACTGGCGCGAAGAAATGATACAAAGCGCCGGCCCGATGGCGATCTGGGATATGCTAGCGCAAAAGCTGGAAGACCTGGTGGAGCGGGTGGAGAAATAGATCGGGCTCCTATCTGGTGGCTTTCTCAGCCTCTACAAAAACACGTTTAATTTCGGGATGTTTTTGTTTGATCGCCTGATCGATTCTGGCGATTACAGTTTCGATCCGATCTACGGTCTCGCTATCGACAAAATCGACACTAATATTGGCGAGGATAAAGTCAGGTCCCATGTGCATAGTGAGCACTTCATTCACTGCTTCGATACTCGGCTCAAGCTGTAAAATAGCACGAATTTCCTGCACCACACCTCGGTTAGCGCTTTCGCCAATCAACAGGCCCTTGGTTTCATAAGCCAGCCAGATTGAGGTGCCAACTAGAATCATGCCAATGACTATCGATGCAATCGAATCGAAGATTAAAATACCCGTAAACTGGCTAAGCGCAACACCAGCAAACGCAACAACCAATCCCAGCATGGCGGCAGAGTCTTCAAATAAAACTACAAAGATCGACGGATCCTTGGCGCGTTGTATGGCTTCGATATAACCCCACTTACCCTTCTGTTTGCTAAATTCTCTAAAAGCAAACCACCAGGCCGCGCCTTCGAACACCATAGCCAGACCCAGCACGATATAATTGATCATCGGATTGCTAATCGGCTCTGGATTACTTAAATGCCTGATGCCCTCGTAAATCGAAATACCGCCACCAAGCGCGAAGATTAATATCGCAACGATAAAGCTCCAGAAGTAGATCTCCTTGCCATAACCAAATGGAAAATCCTCATCGGCAGGCTTCGAAGCCTGTTTGATACCGTATAGCAACAAGCCCTGATTACCGGTATCTACCAACGAGTGAATACCCTCTGATAACATCGCCGAACTGCCAGTCATCGCGGCAGCGGCGAACTTGGTAATCGATATTAGTGTGTTGCCGATTAAAGCAGCGAAAATAACTTTTTTAGAACCTGACGCCATGGATTTTTATTCCTAAAATATATTTTATCAAAAAGAATCGCCATCGCGATAATCTTTATATTTTGGTAAGTCATCGGCTATATCAAACCAGCCTGCTTTATAGCCTGTATAAATATGCACATCAGGGCGCTCGTCAATTTCGCTATCGAGTGTTCCAAGTGCAAACTCGACGAATTTCCCATCATCACCGGCGGCGGCAAAGGTCAAACTCGATCCACAGTTTTGGCAAAACTGACGAACGGTACCATTGTCGGCTTTAAACGATTTGAGCTGGTCTTCGCCTTCCAGCCAATGAAAATTCTCTGATTTAGTTTCACCGTAGGTGGCGAATGCCGCGCCGTGAAACTTGCGGCACATGCTGCAATGGCAATGGCCCATCTTCGGTTCGATGGCATCGACCTGATATTTGATGGAACCGCATAGGCATTGGCCATGGTATGGGGGGTTGGGATTAGTCATGATGATTTTATTAATAGCCTGCTTTGACCGGACATTTTATAGAGCTGTAGGGGTGGTAGGCAAGCTGTGATCTGGCTCTACTCAAACAATGCCATTGGCATCATCAAGAAATACCCCATGCTATATGCTGATTTAGACGCAAACTAATAATTCAAAAAAAACATGAACATAGCAATACTAACCTTCGAAGGCTTCAACGAGCTCGACTCATTTATCGCCTCCGGCATTCTAAATCGAATGAAAGGTTCAGGCTGGAATGTCCAGATAACCTGCCCCTCGGAAACTGTCACATCAATGAATGGCGTATCGATCACCGCGCAGCAAGATCTGGAGTTTGCCAATACAGCCGATGTGGTGCTTTTTGGCAGTGGCATATATACCCGCGACATAGCCAAAGATAAAGCGCTGTTAAGTCGTTTGAATTTAGACCCTGACAAACAAATTATTGGCGCTCAATGTTCTGGCACATTGTTAATGGCGACATTGGGACTGCTTAATGGCTTACCTGCCTGTACGGACTTGACTGCCAAACCCTGGGTGATTGACGCTGGCATAGAGGTTTTGAATCAACCATTTACTGCGAAAAATAATATAGCGACCGCCGGTGGTTGCCTGTCATCACAGTATTTGGCAACCTGGGTGATCGCAAAGCTAGCTGGCGAAGATGCTGCCAAATCTGCGATACATTATGTGGCACCAGTGGGCGAGAAAGATGACCATGTGGCCCATGCTATTGGGGTGGTTCGACCTTTTATCTCGAATTGATGGCCGCCCAGGTGTCGGAGTCAGACCTGACTTCGACACCTGGCCCCTTACCCCCGCAAATACTCATTCCTCGGATCAAACAACGGCTCGCTATATAACGTCGCTGCAATCATTTCCCCAAGAATTTCAATTTCGACTTGCCGCCCCTCTTCAACCAACGCAACGGGCAAAAATCCAAACGCAATACTCTTTTGATTAAAATGAGAATAACCACCCGAAGTCACAAAACCGACGACCTCGCCAGAGTGCCAGATGGGCTCGTAGGCATTCGCATCGGCGTCTTTGGCATCGACAATGAAGGTACAGAGTTTTCGAGCGACACCTTTTTCTTTTTCAGCCAACGCAGCTTCCTTGCCGATAAAATCTACTGATTTATTGTAATCGACAAACCGATCCAGACCCGTCTCCTGAGCTGTGTAGTCTGGCTTGAATTCGCGCATCCAGGAACCGAACGATTTATCCAGGCGTAAGCTCATCATCGCGCGCATTCCAAAGGGGCGCAGGCCCATGTCCTTTCCAGCTTCAGTCAGAATTTGATATAAAGCGACCTGATTATGTGTTGGCACGTAAATTTCGTAACCGCGGTCACCGGTATAGCTGACACGTTGCACAATCGCCTGGCATTGGCCCACATCAATCTCTTTAATCGACAAAAATGGAAAGGCTTCGTTCGATACATCTGCCCTCGTTACTCTTTGTAATAGCTCACGAGACCTCGGCCCGGCAATTTGGAAACCTATCCGCGTCCTCGAGACATTTTCAAGGCGAACTCCTGTTTCTGGCAAGTGCTGCTCGAACCAGCGCATGTGATAAGCCTGTGCGCCAAAAGATGCTGTAACCTGAAACAGGTCATCACGAACCTGCGCCACAGTAAAATCGCCAATGATTTTACCTTTTGGACTGAGCATTGGATTCAGAGTCAAACGACCAACACCCGGGATTCGACCAGCCATTATTTTGTCCAGATAATCTTTTGACCCTGGTCCTTCAACAACATATTTACCAAAGTTATGTACCTCGTTAATACCGACGCCATTACGCACGGCCATACATTCCTCTCCAACTGTGTCGAAAGCATTTGATCGACGAAACGATGGTATTTCATAGGCGGACTCGCCTTGTTTGGCAAAGTAATTAACATGTTCCATGCCATAGCCAGACCCAAATACTGCATTTTGCTGCTGCCAGATACCGTAAGCCGGGGTGGTATCTAGCGGCCTCGCGGCTGGTAATTCTTCGTTCGGATAGGAAACCGCAAATCGCTTCTGATAATTTTCACGAACCTTTAATCGCGTATAGGATTTAGTGCAATAGTCACCGAAGCGCGCTACATCCATCGCAAATACGTCGCGTGATGCTTCGCCATTGATCATCCACTCGGCCAGTGTCAATCCAACACCACCGCCCTGACTAAAACCGGCCATCACCGCGCAGGCTGACCAGTAGTTGCGTAAACCCGGCACCGGGCCTACCAGCGGATTACCGTCGGGAGCGAAGGTAAATGGGCCGTTTATGATGGTTTTGATACCGGCCTCGGCCAGCACCGGAAAGCGATTGAATGCAATTTCCATCGAGTCACCAATTCGGTCGAGATTCTCGTCGAGCAATTCGTGGCCGAAATCCCAGCGCGTGCCATCGACTGCCCAGGGCACGCAGTTTTGCTCGTAGAAGCCAATCACCAGTCCCTTGCCTTCCTGGCGTAAATAACTCTCGCCTTCGGGATCCATGACATGCGGTAGTTCTTTACCGTGATTAACTACTTCGGCGATTTCATCGGTGGCAAAATACTGATGCTCCATCGGGTGTAATGGCAAATAAACACCCGCCATTGCGCCGACTTCACGCGCCCACAGACCCGCCGCATTCACCAGATGCTCAGCGATGATCGTGCCCTGCTCAGTCACTACCTGCCAGCTACCATCGGCTTGCTGATTGGTTTCTAGTACTGGATTTCGCAGTACAATTTCTGCGCCCTGCATTTGTGCAGCTTTGGCGTAGGCATGCGTGGTACCCGATGGATCGAGATGACCATCGAGCGGGTCATACAATCCACCGAGTACGCCATCGGTATTGGTAATCGGGCTGAGCTTGCGAATTTCTTCGGGTGTCACCAGCTCGGTATCCAGCCCCATATGTCGGTGCATCGCGCGAGCCGATTTCAGGAAGTCCATTCGTTCGGGCGTGCCTGCCAGGGTGATGCCACCTACGTGATGCAGGCTACAGGATTGCCCGGTGATTTCTTCGAGCTCGCGATATAACCCGATGGTATAGCCCTGTAGTGCTGCCATATTGGTATCGGCATTTAAGGTATGAAAGCCACCCGCAGCATGCCAGGTCGAACCGGAGGTAAGTTCAGAACGTTCGATCAATACCACGTCTTTCCAGCCGAGTTTGGTGAGGTGATAAATGACGCTACAACCCACAACGCCACCACCGATGACTACTACCTGTGCATGTGTTTTCATATTTTTTATCCCAATACCGAAAAACTGCTGTTCTTATTAACTTCACGCAGACGCGAGTAAAATCCAGTGGTGACCGTTCGTTCGATATTCTTTAAATGAAAATCAATCGGGTTTTCATCCTGGTCATTACCATTTTCACAGGCTTCGATAATATCCGCCATCATTTCACCGGCAATCGGTGCATTCTTAAACTGGTTACCACTGGTACCAACCGCCATATAAAATCCCGGCAGATCAGATTGATCATAAATCGGAATCCAGTCATCGGTGACATCGTATAAATCGACCACACCGCCCATTTTATTAGGCACAGCCAGATTCTGCACGCGCTGGCAAACTCGTAATACCTGCACGCGCCACTGCTCGGTGAAGTCATGATTATAATCATCTGGATCGACCCACTCATGCGTATCGACCGGCGGATCCTCGCTACCGATTAACAAGTTATCACCGTGCTCGGGGCGTGTATAAACGCCGATGTCGCTATCCGACGTGACACAGGCTGTCTCTGAAATGTAACCCTCAGGCAAAGGCACATGCGCTACTTCCTGACGCAGCGCGCGAGTCTTTACCTTCATAGACTTTTCGACATCGGCGAGTTGATTGATTTTGGCCGAATGCGGGCCAGCTGCGTTTAACACCACCGGCGCATCTAGCTTGTCTCCATTGTTCACAGTGACACCACAAACACGGCCTTCGGCCCGCCTGATTTCGACTACCTGGGTATTATAAAGAAAACTTGAACCAAACCTTTCCGCAGCGCGCATTATGTTATGCGTGGCAAGTTGTGGATCGCTAACATAGCCACCCGCGCGAAATATCACTGCACCGGATAAAGGTACCTCATTAGCGATTCCGAACCCAGCATCGTCCGGCCGTTTGGCCGGACTGAAAGACTCGGTATTCCACACCGGCAATTTCTCAACAATTTGCTCTGGACTGAACTCCTCATAAGGACAGCCGAGCTCGTCCATCAGCGCCATACAGGGCTTCAGATAATCGTTAATGCTGGTTTTCATCACCATCGAACCGCAATTGACATACTTAATCAGCCCCTTTTCGTCGATATCTGCACCACCCAGGTACTCTGCCCACTGATCCCAGTAATAATGTGACTCGTAGGCCATTGCCGACCCATCCAGGGTTGAATAATAAGGCCGTATGATTGCGCAGGAACCCGACGTAGAGCCATATCCGCAGGCGGGTAAGCGATCGATATTTAAAACGCGCCAGCCTTTGCGTCCTAACGCATAGGAGGTTGCACAGCCGATAATACCGGCACCGATAATGATGGCATCGTATGATTTGGACATAGTGGTTACCTTAATTATTGTTGGCACTCATCGATCAAACCCTCCAGCGTCTTGCGAATTTCATGCGGATGAATAATCGTCCTTCGAATCAGGTCATCGAAGCGTTCGGTGAGTTTCCGGATATGTTCGATACTATTTACCACCACGTACAAATGCCCCAAAAATAATGTCGCACGTAGCGGTCCGAAAATCGTAAAAGATGACGAATAAGTTTCCTTGCCATCGTACAAAAACCATCGGAATCCTGGATATAGCTCGTCGGTTAGCTCGATCATACGCTGTAACTGTTCGAGTCGTGAGTCCAGCGAAAGACCTTGCCAGATACCCTGCCCCAGGGCAAAACTGCGCAGCGACTGGAGTGACAAACAGGTTTCCAGTTCACTTCCGGGATGGCGCTGTTGTAACAACAGAAGCTGATTATCGCGCACACTCTGATCGACCTTTCCCGAACCGTATCGATTGAACTCATACTCGGCGACTGCTTCGGTTTTTAACAGATCGGGTAATGTCGTTGGAACATAACGAACTTTGTATCCGCTGGCTTCGCGATGCCACTCTAGATATTTATTGAATATTGTCGGCGAATAGTCATCCACCTCCAGGATCTCGGGCATAATATTAGCATCCAACGAGCCCTGCTGCGTAAGGCCTAGCAGCCAGTCGATGCTAACCTGGTGAACTTCGGCTATCGAAGCAACAGTATCTGCACGAGGCAAGCGCACATTATCGGGTGCCAGTAACTGCGACAGGGTCGATCGATCAACCGATATTGAGGTTGAGAAGGCCGAACGGTTAAGCCCCGATTTGGCGATCACCTGCTGCAGGCGATCCTGAAATAAAGTGACGCGCTCCTGGAATTTCATGCGCTTCGAATCTCATCGCGACGCTCGTTGACATAGGCCTCGAGCGTTGAACGGATCGAATCATCCAGTTCAGGTGCCTCGAAATCTTTGAGTTTCTGTCGATATACATTATTGGCGCGCTCGAATGCAGTAAGACTACCTTTTTCGCTCCAGGTTTCGAAGTTGCTCCAGTCGGATACCATCGGCTCGTGAAAGGCCGTGGTGTAGTTCGCCATGGTATGCGCGGTGCCGAAGAAGTGACCGCCGTGGCCGGCCTCTTTGATAGCATCGAGTGCCAGCGTGGTTTCATTCACTTCCAGCGGTTGCAGCGTTTTAGCCATCATTTGTAGCATATCGATATCGATAATGAATTTTTCGAAGGAGGCGCATAACCCACCTTCGAGCCATCCTGCTGCATGCTTGATGATTTGCGCACCACCCATTACCGCACCCCAGAGCGACATTTGCGACTCCCAGGCAGCCTGGGCATCGACGCAATTTGATGCATTGGTATTTGAAGACCGAAATGGAATGTTATAACGCCGCGCCAGTTGGCCGCTGGCAAACGCCGCTTTAGTATATTCGGGGGTACCGAATGCCGGCGCGCCACTACGCATATCGGCGTTCGAAGTAAAACCACCGTAGGCCATAGGCGCACCCGGATTAACAATCTGAGAAATCATGATCACGCCAAGCGCTTCGGCGGTTTGTTGTGCCAGCGCTCCGACAATGGTAATCGGACACATCGCACCCGATAAAGTAAAAGGCGTGACGATCGTGGGCTGTCCATTTTCCGCCATTTCAATCAGGCCATCGAGCATCGATCCATCGACACGTAACGGCGAATTGGTATTCACCACTGTGATGATACTGGGCTCGCTTTTCAGGGTTTCACGGTCGACACCCCGCGCTATCGCGGTCATTTCGATACCATCGTTGACTCGACCGCCACCCAGGCAATACAGGGAGAAGGCTTTGTCGGTTAGCGTAAACGCCGCCAACGAGGCATCCAGGTGGCGACTATCGGGATGAATGTCGACCGGCTCTACCGGATAGCCGCTGAGAAAATCAATAATATCGAAGCTCTGCGCGAGCCGCAGGAAGTTACTATAGTCTTCAAAATTTCCGGTACGTCTACCGCCTTCCAGATCTGAACTGTTGGGTGCACTGGCTACCGTGGTAAAATTCACCGCATTGCCGCCGATTAGCCGATTACGTTCTGGATTTCGCGAATGCAGGGTGAAACTCTCCGGCACGGTTTCCAGGCGTTTCATGACGTGGTTTCGATCCAGATAAACCCGCTGCAAATCCCAGTCCACGCGCGCGCCGTCCTGCTCGTATAAAGCGAGTGCAGACTCGTTAAGAATTTCGAGTCCGATTTCTTCCAGGATACGCATCGCCCCATCGTGGATAAGATCGAGGTCGTCTCCACTGAGTATTTCGATTGGCGCATAGGGGTTAAACAGTTGTAACGCTTTAGGCTGAATCAACTGTTCGACGGGAGGACTGCGTCTACGGCCTTTTCTTCGGTTCATTCTGATCTACCGCTCGATGGAAGACGATGATAGTATTTCAGACGGATAATTCTGTCTACATATGTAGGCGTTGTTTTTTATCATACCACTTGTTGATTAAAGTAAACATAATGAAAGTAGCCAATAGAAAATTTATCACCTGCGGCATGTACGCTTTCACCGACCCGCTAAGAAGTGCCTGGCAGGCTTTGTTTGATGATTTTTTAAAGATTTATAATCAGAAAGGCGCTATTCGGTTCGACAGTGATTTCACGACTTTAAGAGACCCTGATTTATTGATCGGACACACCTGCGGTTACCCACTCATGCGATTTTTGAGCGATGACCTGGTTCCCGTCTGTGTACCCTTATTTGACTTACCGGGTTGCGACGGCAAATATTATTCCAGTCATATCATTGTACCTGCCGAGAGTAATCTAAATTCTTTGTCTGACTGTAAAGAACTAATTGCAGCTATCAATGGACGCGACTCGAATAGTGGGATGAATGTATTGAGGCATGCAATCGCATTACTGGAATCGGACAAGCCCTTCTTCAAGGAAGTTCGTGAATCGGGTTCGCATTATCAGAGTGTTGTTGATGTCGGTAACAACAGCGCCCAGGTAGCCGCTATCGACTCTGTCAGCTATGGGCTAATCAAAGATCAGTGGCCCGACCTAATTGATAAGGTACGCAGCATTGGCTTTACCGAGCAAACCTGCGGCCTGCCTTTTGTCGTGCCCAATGCTTACGCTAATTTAATCAAGCCCGAGATTATGATAGATGCACTAAATACTTCCTTGTCTAACCTGGCGGAGTCAGAGAAGAGCCGCCTACACTTAACCGGCTTCGAGCCCGTCAACCTGGAGGACTATCACAGCATAATAGAACTTGAATCTGTGGCCCAAAAAGCTGGTTACCCCGAGATCATATAAATTTCACAAAAACTGATTTATTCGATTGCTGAACTGCGAATGCTCTACTAGAATCCCCGCAGTTTTGATAGAGACCACTACCATGTGGAAAGACTTATCAGCCTCCTGGGCCATATTGCTCGGCATCGGCTTTATGATGTTAGCAAACGGTCTACAGGGCACTTTGCTAGGTGTTCGTGCGACCATCGAGGGGTTTTCAACCTTCACCACTGGCATCATGATGTCGGGGTATTTTATCGGTATGTTTGCGGGTTCGTTCATCGCGCCTTACCTGGTGAAACGCGTAGGTCATATCCGCGTATTCTCGGCAATGGCTTCGCTGGCTTCGATATCGATTCTATTTCATGGGGTTTATATCGATGCCTGGGTGTGGATGCTGATGCGAGTGATTACCGGTATCTGTTTCGCCGGGTTTTACGTCGTCACCGAGAGCTGGCTAAACGATCGCGCCAGTAACGAAACCCGCGGCAAAGTATTGTCCATTTACATGCTAATCGTAACCTTTGGCATGGGTTCCGGGCAGTTCCTGTTAAATCTGGCTAAACCCGAAGTTATCGATTTATTCATCCTTATTTCGGTGATCATTTCGGCCGGACTTATTCCGATGTTACTGACCGCCAAACCTGCACCGGTTTTTGAATCCTCGGGGAAAATGTCGCTGATTGACCTGTACCACGCCTCACCGCTAGCAGTGATTGGTAACTGTTTGACCGGCATGGCGCACGGCACTATCTTTGGCCTCGGTGCCATTTATGCCAGCGTGGTGTTAGTCGACATCAAGTTAATCTCCTGGTTTATGGCCTGCTTTCTAATCGGCGGTGTTCTACTCCAGTGGCCAGTCGGTTATATTTCTGACAGGGTTCCCCGCCGTCTGGTGATGTCGGTGTTGTCCGTCATCTCGATTATAGCGAGCCTGCTAGCAGTCGGTGCCGATAAGGACAGTTTGTATTTTTATTCGATCGTCACCCTTCTTGGTGGCGCGGCGATGCCGATGTATTCGATCTGCATCGCCTACGCAAACGACCGCCTGGAGCCTCATCAAATAGTTGCGGCTAGTGGCAGTCTGGTCATGATCTCTGGCATTGGCTTATGTACAGGCCCTATTGTCATCGCCTTTTTTATGGATTTCTACAGCATCGAGTTCTACTTCTGGGGCATCGCTGTAGTATTTGCGATGATTCTCGGATTCACGATGATTCGAATCACTTCCCGGATTGGTATTGCCGTTGAAGATCAATCGCACCTGGTTGCAGGTTCTATCGGTACACCAATCGCCGAATACAATGCCCCGTATGCCGTTGACTATGCCGAGGCGATTGCCAGTCATGACGCGGAGATTCCCGAAAAAGATGAGGATGAGACGGA
Organism: Gammaproteobacteria bacterium; assembly: GCA_030595795.1. Taxonomy (GTDB): domain Bacteria; phylum Pseudomonadota; class Gammaproteobacteria. The sequence goes on along the minus strand of JAUVCH010000042.1, from coordinate 4,496 downwards.
GCGGGTTTTGTGAGTCAGAATTAAACCTGCTTATTGCGGCAACAAAACTTTTATTTCAAAGTTGATGCCAGTAACTCTGTAAACGTAACCGGTTGTTGCAATAAATTACCCTGAAAATCCTGACAATAACTGCCTTTAAAATAGTTTAACTCTGCTTCGGTTTCTATGCCCTGGGCGACTAGCCTGACTTTCAGGTGTTGTGCGATGAGTACTATCGATTCAACAATCGCAGCGTTTTCAGTCGAACTGTCGATTCCGCTCACAAATCTTCGGTCTAACTTTATTTCGTCCACTGGCAATCGGTTCAATTGAGCAAAAGAAGAATAACCTGTACCGAATCGGTCAATCGAAATTTCGATGCCCTGAGTTTTCAGCTGATTCAATTTATCCGATGCTCGCTCGCCTGGCTCTAACAACATAGCCTCGGTAAACTCGAATTTTAGTTGCTTCGGATTCGCATTCGTCTGCTCAATAATATCATTCAGCATTTCATTAAACCGAACATTACCAAATTGCCTCGGGCTTATATTGACCGAAATTTTCTGATCCGATACTGGTTCTAACATCGCCTGGTATTCACAGGCAGTGCGCAATACCCATTGTCCGATAGCCACGATCAGGCCGGTTTGTTCGGCTATTTCCAGGAATTGATCCGGCAATAACAGCCCTCTGGCAGGATGGTTCCAGCGCAACAATGCCTCGCTTGCAATAACTTCATTGTTGCGGTCATACTGTGGCTGGAAATAAAGTTCAAATTCATATTTATCCAACGCCAGTTGCAGCTCTTTTTCAACCACTCGACGTTGACTTACCGAATCGTACATCTCCTCAGAAAACAATAGGACATCTGTCTTACCATCCTTCCTGGCTTCGTACATCGCTATCTCGGCGTATTGGATTAATTCACCCGCATCCATATTTTCAATCGGAAACAGGGTGACACCGATGCTCGTTGTAATATGAAATTCGTGCCCTTGAATTACATAAGGGGAGTCCAGCAGCTTATGGTATTCGATCGCGATATCTTTGACCGGCAGATTCGCCAGCCTCAGGTTTGCGGCTATATCCGAGAGAATAACCACAAACTCGTTACTGCCGGTGCGCGAGATAGTATCGGCTGCTGCCATGTGGCTTGTTAGCCTTTTACCCACCTGCACGATTAAATCTTCGCCGATCATATGCCCCAGTCCATAATTAATAGTCTTGAAACGATCGACATCGATAAAAAGAATGGCGCCTACGCTATCCGATATCGAGGCTCTGGCTATTTCTTCAATGAGAATCTCCTGTAGCCGTCGCCGGTTAGGCAAGCCGGTGGATTCATCGTACTCGGCCTGATAGCGGATTTCACGCTCGACTATTTCCTGCTGCCGCCGACTCACCAGTGCCTCGACAATGGTTGCAGTAATGGTTTTATTGAGCCGATTGAGCGAAGCCAGTAGCATACCCAGAAACAGCACAGACATGATCATCATGTAGTTAGCGACTTCGTGACTGGATAGCATAAACTGTATAATTATCGGTGTAGCAGCGAAAACTAAAAAACTCCGCCCGGCATTCAATATGGCTGACAACGTTGCCACTCCACCCGCGCACATACCACCGACGACAAAGACCAGAAATACCTGATGCAGAACACTGCTCTGGCTGAATAGCCAGATTCCGACTGCACCCCAGGTAATACCAGACAGGGCTATGGTTATCACTAAAAGTCGATACCAGTTTCTCTCATGAGCCGGATATTGACCGGATTGCTTATATTGCTGGCAAAGTTGCCAGCGAACGACCGAAAGCCCGTTGGTTAACAAAAACCAAATTAGAAGATGGCTATGATCTATTTCATTCCATAGCAGGACGACGAGCAACGAACTGTTGATGATAATCGCGAGTAATGATGCGGGGACGGACGAAAATGTAATTCGAACCTGCTCGGCTCGAATTTGATCGGACGTAATATCGTCTGATTTAATATTAGTGGGGGATTGCATGACCATTGTTAAACTAACCCAGGTTAACTGTTTAGCAAAAAGATTTGTAGCGCTTTCATCAAAGGCATACCCTCAGTATGATCGATGGCTATAATTTGGTATTCAGCCATCATTGTTGAAAGGATATCTGGTTTCCATACCTAAATCAGCCTGAAGATTCATCGAACACTTGCGGCTCTATACAGTAAAAGTCTCTACCAACCACAAAATGGCGGTCAAAAATATGCCTAAAAAAGTAATAGTCAGCGCAATAATATTGATCGCTTTACTGTTCACGGCGCAAGCCAGTGAAAAATCAGACTATCAACTTAAGGATCTCGAAAGTATTATAAGCGCGGATTAATCTCACTAAGTTTCGAATGTTCCCATAATCAAATATATTTATTTTTCAAATGAATAAATTTTAACTATTAATTTGATAAATGGTTGGGTCGGCAATAAACTCCCGACCATTATCCAAAAGCTCGATAAATTCCAAACTGGAGATAACCATGGCCGAACTGAATCAAACCCCGCTGCATACGCTGCATCTGGAACTGGGTGCGCGTATGGTGCCTTTTGCTGGCTACGATATGCCTGTACAGTACAAGTCCGGACTGATCAAGGAGCACCAACACACTCGCGAGCAGGCAGGCCTGTTCGATGTTTCGCATATGGGTCAGGTACGACTCAAAGGTGCCCGTGCGGCTGCCGCGATGGAAACCCTGGTGCCAGTCGACGTGATCGATCTTGCTGAAGGTAGCCAACGCTACGCGATGTTCACCAATGATGAGGGCGGAATTCTTGACGACCTGATGATTACCAACGCCGGTGATCACCTCTTCGTAATCGTTAATGCGGCATGTAAGGAACAGGATATTGCGCTAATGCGCGCCGGCCTCGGTGACGATGTCGAACTCGAGGTCCTCGACCGAGCATTACTGGCACTACAGGGCCCAGCCGCCGCTAAAGTGTTGGCTAGATTCGCCCCTGACTGTGCGAAGATGATTTTCATGAGCGCCGCCAGTCTCACTATCGACGGTGCCGAGTGTTATGTTAGCCGCTCCGGCTACTCCGGTGAAGATGGTTACGAAATTTCTATTCCAAACGATGCCGCCGACCGTATCGCTCGCCTGTTGCTAGCCGAGCCGAAAGTCGAGGCCATTGGCCTCGGTGCGCGCGACTCCTTGCGTCTCGAAGTCGGCCTGTGTCTCTATGGCCATGATCTCGACAGCAATACTACACCAATCGAATCTAGTCTGTTGTGGGCAATCTCAAAAGTGCGTCGCGCTGAGGGCGAACGTGCTGGCGGGTACCCCGGAGCAGAAATTATAGAGCGCCATCGAGCCGAGGGTGTTAGCCGCAAACGAGTTGGCCTGCTCGCTCAGGGTCGTGCACCGATTCGCGAGGGTGCTGAACTGGTAGACGGCGAAGGTCGTGTGATCGGTATCGTCACCAGCGGCAGCTTTGGCCCGACCATAGGAGTGCCAGTGGCAATGGGTTATGTTGAGACCGCATTCAGCCCGGTGGACACCGAAGTGTTCGCGATGGTGCGTGGTAAACCCTTGCCCATGACGGTCGCAAAGTTACCTTTCGTACCTCAACGTTATTATCGCGGCTGAGGTAGAACCAGGCAGATTCATTAAGGAGAGGCTAGCTTTAATCATTCACTTCAAAACTGGTGACACGTCTTTTAGAACTAATCGCTGGTGTTATCACGATTGCAGTCATCACCAACAGGCCTGACAGTATTTGTACGAACCCAATCGACTCACCAAACACCATGAAACCAATGATAAACATGGTCGGCAATTCGATACTACCAGCCATCGCAGATCTCGCCGGACCGATCAGAGGCGCCAGCGTCGAATACAGGTATTGTGGAATCAGCGCGGTCAATAAAGCCAGCCCGATAATATACTTCCACAGAATCGGATCCTGTGGAATAACCTGATCGATTTCCAGGTTAAACATTAAAGGTAACAAGCCCAGGCTGGCACCGGTGGTGAATCCGGCAAGTCGCTGTAACGGGCTTAAATTATGTAGTTTATCGGTTAATACCGATATCGACATACCGAAAGCCATCGGGGCGATAAAAGCGATTAGCAATGCCTGCTGCGCCGCTTCACTTAAGCCTTTTGGCGTAAACGCAATAATCGACGCGATCAGTATCAAAAAACCGGCTATCAGTGATTGTTTATTGGGCACATTTCGAATCAATATCCAGGAGGTCAGCAGCGTAAACATTGGGTAAGTCATATAAATAACGCTTGCCGAAGAAATCGGAACCACTTTCAACGCTTCGACGTAAGCAATCCACCCGAGACCGACACAGGCTCCAGAAATAACGGCCCAGTAGAATTCCTTTTTCAATGGCCCACTAAATCTCAACACTGAGAAAAACAATAAGCTGGTAATAAAATATCGGTAGAAAGCAACCGCTGGGGAAGCGATACCCTGATCGAGTAATTCTCGAGCAAACCAGGGTACCAATCCGAAACATATAGCCGTCAGGATAATAATAAAAGT
>JAUVCH010000146.1 GCA_030595795.1 Gammaproteobacteria bacterium | reverse complement strand
ATATCGTTCTTCAGTTGACCAAACAGTCCCTTGTAGTCTGCCTCGATGGTTTCGGTCAAATCTCCTTTCGCTAACGACTGGATGACTCGAGATATATCGGTCAGTCCAACTTCACTGGTTTCGAGTATTTCATTTACACCTTTGGCCAGGCGCGCGAAGAAACCGTCTTTGCCCTTCATTTCAATACGATCACTGAAGTCACCAGCAGCCGCAGCTGATACTATCCCGGATATTTCGTTTTCGACCGCTACTTCGGCAGTTTGATTTTCCCACTCGACAACGGTGCCAAGCCTTTCACCATTGTCACCAAAAACCGGGTTTGCGAGAACTGTGAAGGTCATTCCAGCAATTTCTATTGTTGATTTATAGGCTGCCGTCAGGCCTTCCAGTAAGCGGCGCTGATGCGACGGATCTTTATGGAAGCTGTCAATATTGACACCGATAAGCTTATCGGCATTGAATGACGGTAAGGCCTCTTTCAGTCCCGGTTCGGCGTCTTTCATCATTTTTGTTACCGAATCATTCATATAAATAATGTTCAGATCCACGTCTGACATCATGACGTTGGAATTCACCTTGTCGAGCGCCAGTTTGACGCGACCATTTTCTGCGGCTACTCGGGCGTCTTCTTCTATTTGGGTCTTCAGATTATCCTGCATCACCTGTAGTGCTTGTAATAGCTGACCAATTTCGTCACTGCTATTTATCTTAATAACCGAACTAAAATCACCCTGCGATATCTTTTCCGCTACATTCAGTCCGCTATTTATTGCACCTGTCAGGTAACGGGTGATAAAAAAGCCGATTGTGGCAGCCAGAACAAGGCCGATAGCGAGCAAAATCCATCCCAGTAACAAAGAAAATTCAATCTCCGAACTCAGTAACTCCGCATCCTTTTCAAGCAGGACTTTTTGATTGGCAGCCATTTCATGGAGGATAGCCGTTAAGCGAGCACCCAGCGGGGCCGCTTTTTTACCCAACCAGTAATTGGCTAAATTCCAGTCATCGCCGCCTCTGAGGCCAAACATTTTATCGGGTAACGGTGCAAACTTGCTTCTTGCATCAGAAAACGCCTGAAACGCTTTTTGCTGCTCCGCATTCATCAAATAGGCGCTGTTACTAAGGTCTGCAAACCGTTTTACATTCTTCGCCCAAAGATTGTGAAAGATATCTGCGAATTTTCCGTCGCCTGAGAGTAAATAAGCACGAATATTAGCCAGGCCCAGACCGGTAGTACCGCGGAGGTCAGCCATCATACCGAGCATGACTTTGCGTGCGCTGGTAGCTTCGAGCGTGGCTTCTATATCGATAAGACGGGTAATACTTTTTACCATAATGCCCGCAACTGGCGCTGCTTCATCGAATAACATTTTAATCGCGGGCACATTCTCCCTGGTTTGTGCGATCTCTTCGATTTCGATTTGCACCTTTTCAAACTTAGGCAAAAGTTCTTCCATTTCCTTGAGTCGTTCGATATTCTTCGGGTTGGTCCAGGTTTTGGACTTTTCCTTCATCACCGCCAATGCCGGCCAAATTCCTTCGTCCCAGGCCTTTTCGCGGCCGGTTTTGAAATTATCCTTTCCTAACAGTATCCACCCACGTAGTGCTGCTAGCGCTTCGTTAATTCCGTTTAATATCTCAAGACCCGCCTCCGCAGTAGGCACGCGTAATTCGACCATACGTGTGGAAATTTCCTGAGTACTGGTGACCTGAATCGTATTTGAAATTACCGCACCAGCAATAATTAAAGCCATGGCTAGAAATCCGAGACCCAGTTTTTTTCCTATACTTAACTTATTCATCTCTATTTACCTTTGTCATCTATTTAATTTTGACGTGTTTTAAGTTCAAACCTGTTTCCTACCGTAGCTAGCTACTATTACCAATCTATCTATATCGCCTGATCTGCTAATTACTAAACTTTTTCGTTCCATTTATTCCCTAATGAAAAGACTTACTATCTTTGTTTTCCTTGCTTACGCTAGTCATTCGATTTACCAGCGTAGGTACATCGATAATCATTGCGACTTCACCACTACCTAAAATAGTGGCACCGCTAATACCTTTTAAATTTTGAAAAACCTGGCCTAAAGGCTTAATAACCGTCTGGTGTTCTCCGAGTAATTCATCGACCACCAGGCCGGTTTTCTGTCCGGCATATTGCACTACGACAATATTGTTTCGGTGCCTTTCCTGACCATCCTTCAAGCCTTCGCTAAATACGTCGGCCAGGTGCAGGTAAGGCATAACTTCGCCACGAAGAGCGACATATTCACCTTTTTTCGTCTCAGCATGTTGATCATCTAATTCAATACATTCTTCGACCAGGTCTAGTGGGATAACATAAGACGAACTACCCACCTGGACCTGAAAACCATCGATGATGGCCAGAGTTAATGGCAGACGGATGGTAAAACTGGTCCCGACTCCTAGCTCACTATGCACCGAAATCTGCCCGCGTAAAGAATCGATGTTTTTATTCACGACATCCATGCCGACGCCACGACCGGAAATACTGGTAACTTCTTCCGCAGTTGAAAATCCCGCTGCGAAAATCAGACGGTGAATTTCTGGCAACGTCAATTGATGGTTTTCAGGAATCACTTCATTTTCAATCGCCTTGGCTACCAATACATCGGGGTCGAGACCTTTGCCATCGTCGGATATCTCGATCACGATACTGCCCGAATCGTGGTATGCCTCCAGTTTTACCGTGGCTGTTTCTGGCTTCCCATTCGCCACTCTGACGTCGGGTAGTTCTACACCATGGTCGAGAGAATTGCGGATTAAATGCATTAACGGGTCACTGATTTTTTCGACTACGGTCTTATCCAGTTCGGTGTCACCACCTGAAATCTCTAGGTCGATTTTCTTATTCAAATCTTTACTGATATCGCGTACTACGCGCTTAAAGCGGTTAAATGTGTCACCGATTTGCACCATGCGAAGGCTTAAGGTCGCATCTCTGATTTCTTCAACCAGACGGGTTAAATGTTCGGCAGTTTCCATCAATTCGCTCTGATCGGTTTCTTTCGCTTTGAGTTCGGTATGAGCGCTGGAAATAACTAGTTCGCCTACCAGGTTAATCAAATCTCCCAGTTTTTCTGCATTAACCCTAACCGACTGTTGCTCAGCCTTCTTGGCTTCCTTGACCTTATTTTGTTTATTAACAGCGGCATCGACCACCCGCGTATCGGCCATACCTTTCTCGACCAACACCGCGCCTAGCTGCGGTTTACTCACTACTTCGACGGACTCATGTTCACCGTCATCAACTGTTTCTGTCACAGTTTGTGCGTCCTGAGATTCGAGTGCTTCTTTGAGTTCATCTCGTGTCAGTGCGCCGGTCGCTACCAGTATTTCACCAATGGCCATATTTTCTTCGGGCAAGGCGTCGATCAACACGGTGTAGTCGGCGATCTTGCTACGTGGTGGCAAAATATGCAGCGCACAGTCGTCGAGCACAAATTCGAATACCTCGGCAATCGCTTCTTTGGTTGCCGAAGTATTCAGGTCTATTTCGAATCCCAGATATGACTCTTCGGGATTCATTTGGGCGAGCAGTGGTAATTCGGTGCTCAGCGTTGTCATGTTGACAATATCGCCCACGGTATTCAGGTATCTGAAAAAAGATAACGGGTCCATGCCGTTTGCCAACACGTTGCGATTAAAGCGAAGTGATATGTGCCAGTAATCGCTGCTGACTTGCTCGGACGCGGATGTATTGCCGTTAGATGTTATTTCTTTGGCTTCAACCTGACTATTTCCTGACGCAATTACCATTTCGATTGGTGCGCCATCATCGAGATACTGTTGTAATTTGGCTAACAGGCCATCTCCAGTTTCTCTCACTTTTTCGGGCAGAGGCTCATCCGGAGTTTCGATCACCTGTTGAACCAGGTCACTCATTTGATCCCTGCTGTCGAGCAACAGACTCATCAAGTCTTCATTCAGTGTTATCTCTTTATCCCTTAACATCCCCATTACTGATTCGGCAACATGGGTGAAAGCAACAACGTCATCGAAACCAAAAATTCCCGCAGATCCCTTAATCGTATGAACTGCGCGAAACAGGTCATTAATTAATTCATCACTATCGGGTTCGTCTTCGAGCCTCAACAGAATAGATTCCGACTGTTCCAGCAACTCGGTTGATTCTTCAGCAAAAACCTGGCGGCCTTCTGCGAGATAGTCGTTTTCATCACTCATATGGGGGACCTATTTATCCGACCAGTTGAACTGGCCTTTAATATTCAATACATCCATTACTTCGCTTACCGGGCTAGATGCGGAATTCAGGGTCATCTGCTTTCCATCTTTTTCGGCGCTATGCTTTAGAGCCAGTAACAATTGAATGCCGCTGCTATCTATTTCTTCCACCGCTGACAGGTTTATTTCGAAATTATTAAATTCAGTGTAGAAACTGATTAATGCCTCGTGATTTTCTGCCGCCGCATAAATACTCATATCGCTATCTGCAGCAATTTTGCACAGACCCTTTTTTTTATCCGATCCTTTATCTTTACTGAAAGCCATGCTTGACTCCTAAGGAAGGATTAATTTAGAAACTGCGTCGAGCAGCTTAGGTGGCTGAAACGGTTTTACGATCCAGGCTTTAGCACCCGCAGCCTTGCCCTCGTCCATTTTGCTTTGTTCGGATTCGGTGGTCAGCATACATATCGGGGTGAATTTGTAGGCGGGCATTTGTTTTATTTCCTTCACCATTTCAATGCCATTCATATTAGGCATGTTCACGTCACTGATTATCAGATGCACCTTCTGCCCGGTTAGCTTGGAAATACCATCCCGACCGTCTACGCCTTCAATCACGTTGTAACCGGCACCCATTAATGTTGCCTTGACTACCGTTCTTACTGACGACGAGTCGTCTACTATCATTATTGTTTTGCTCATATCATCGTGTCCCGTTAAAAGAAACTGACTTCTCCGCTTTGTTGGTTTTCGCTTTCATCGTATTCCTCACCACTGACTTCACTATGAATTAATCTTTCCGACTCAGTGGTATATTGATTTCTCATTTGATCAAGTAATTCCATCGCATCTATTACCTTTTCATGCTGCCCCGACTCAATAGCATCTATCGCAGCAACCATGCCAACTTCGGCTTTGCCGATATTACTGGACAAATTTTCAAGAGTTTGCGATGCGCGATCCTGAAATTGAAGCGAAACCAGTGATTCGTTGACCGACTCGGTTATTTCTCGACTAATTTCGACAATGGCATTGGCGCTGGCAGACAAGGAGATCTCAGAATTCTGATATCTACTGATGACCGATTGAATGACATCATCGGCCTCTTCCATTTTCCTGGTATCTTCTATTGATCTTTGCTCTACTTCTTCTATCGCCTTATGTACCTGTTCGTTTATTTCCTTTGCATTCTGGATTATTTTTGCTCCCGACAGATTGGCATTAGTAGCAAGTCGTCTGACCTCGTCGGCTACAACAGCAAACCCTCTACCCTGTTCGCCAGCACGGGCTGCTTCGATTGCCGCATTAAGAGCAAGCAAATCAGTCTGACTGGCTATTGAGCTAATTTCTGTAGCCATTTCTGTGAGCGATACGGTGTAATTGGTTAGAGGTTTTATACGTTCGACAATCTCAACCTTAGACGTGAGTACTATTCGGATCGAATTGGTCACTTCTTCGAGGCTACGACTCACCTCAGCGGTCATTTTAGACATCGAGTCCGCGGCGGCCCCATCCTCAGTCTTGGAGCGTATTGTGGTATTAAACAATTCCATTGCAATGTCCAGGCGCCGCATTACATCGGCAAATTGAATGGCTAGTTGCTCTACTTCGATTTTGCCATCGCCACGCACGTGATCCATCTGCTTTTGCCAGATTGCGAAAGAGAACTGGAAACTTTGCTTAAGCTCGTTGAGTATTTCATGATCACTATCCCTGAAACTCTGCATGTTGAGATCAGTTTGTAGCGCTATATGGTCAGAAGCGGCTATTAATTTCTTCTTGCTGATAGAACCCGCGATTACACCAGCCGCGAGGAGTAATGCTGAAGAAATTAGGCCCACCAATGAAAAGCCGAGATTAGCCATCAACGCCACAGAGCCAATTAAGGCTACGGCTAGCGGTGTGAAAAAAGCATAATTTAAATCAAATTTACTCATTTTTGCCCTGATATACGCTTTACTGGTCTGAATACCTGTTTAGTTATATCGGGAGTATAGGAAGGAACTTGAGATTTTTTGGCTTTTCTGAGATATATATTAGTTGTAAAATCTGATTATGATGGAATTATTGGTTTTCTGCGCTGTTATCGCCCTCATTCTGGCGATGTTTAAATTCATTAAATAGTCATTAACCCGGCACTAATATAGATAGCATTCAGCCACCGTGTGCCGGGTTAATAGCTAAAGCGCGGTAGACCCCGCCTCGCTGGTGCGGATGCGGACAACATTTTCCAGATTGGTCACAAATATTTTACCGTCACCAATTTTCCCAGTTTTAGCGGCATCGACAATGGCGTCGATGACCACGTCGACACGATCATCATCAACCGCAATTTCCAGTTTCATTTTCGGAATATAGTCGACCACGTACTCAGCGCCTCGGTAGAGCTCGGTATGACCTTTTTGTCGACCAAAGCCTTTCACTTCGTAAACCGTTAAGCCATTCACGCCGACATCTGACAACGCAGCCCGCACGTCGTCGAGTTTAAATGGTTTGATGATTGCACTGATAATTTTCACAAGCTGTCCGGGAGTCTGGATATTTGTTAGAGAAAATTATGACATTAGTGAGCAGGAATTGAAACGTTAGCATTTAATGAAATCAAAAAGAAGAACCCGGCTACAGCGTCTATAATAAAAGCTATTGGTTACAACTCTGGTACAAACTTCACATGAAAATAGACACCACTGACCTCACTGTTATTCTTTCCAGGGTGAATATACTGGAGGATATTGATGTCGAAATCATCCGTGATATTGCTAAACAGGTGCAGATTGTATCGCTGAAAAAGGACCAGTTTCTGGTCAAACAGGGTCACATAAGTGAGAACCTTTATTTTATCTTCGAGGGCGAAGTCGAAGTTCGAATGCCTGACGTCAATGGAGCTCCACAGAAATCAGTCACTCTACGGGAAGGCGCAGTTATTGGAGAAATCTCTCTATTAGTTAACTCAGCCTATACCGTTGACATTGTAACAGTCTCCCCTACTACCGCACTCCTACTCGATAGGAAGCATTTTCAACTGTTGATAAATAGTCACAAAGCTTTTGCCGAGGTTATGTCAAACCTGATGACCAGACGTATGGGGCAAAGTGGTGGCATCAATAAAGTCGGTAGGTACAAGCTGCTTGGAAAGCTGGGCGAAGGCAGCATGGCAACCGTTTTTAATGCTTACGATGATAAACTAGAGCGAGAAGTAGCGATTAAAATGTTGAAATACCATCTTGCCTTCAACCCGGATTTTATAACCCGTTTTGAACAGGAAGCTAAAGTTATCGCAAGCCTGAACCACCCTAATATAGTCAATGTGTATGAGGTGTTAGCTCAATATTCAACGCGATTTATCGTAATGGAAAAACTACCCGGGGAAAACCTTTCCTTCATTCAAAAAAATAAGGGGCCTTTTAGTCTAATCGAAACCAGGAAAATATTATTACAGCTCGCGAGCGCGCTACAATACGCACATAGTTTGGGCGAAGAAGGTATCGTTCACCGAGATATAAAACC
>JAUVCH010000058.1 GCA_030595795.1 Gammaproteobacteria bacterium | reverse complement strand
CGTAAAGATAGCCTGCTGGAGTATCAGGATTTATACCGGGTATAGGTGCGGCTGAGAAAACCTTTTGGCGAGACAAGCCTCTTGGATCATCCCCCATATGTGGGAACTCTACATTGCCTTTAATAAACTGGTGTATGGGTTGCAGAGAAACATGTTGACGTTTGACGTGTCCATCAGGTGCTGTGTAAGCCAGTATTTCTCCGCCTGGATCAAGGAGGTATAACTCGATTCCCGGGTTAACAACCATTAGCCAATGGAAAAGAGATTTAAGCGCATTTTGGTTAACTTTCTGATTATTTAATAAAGGTTCTTCTGCAACAATATGTTGAGCGAGAGTCGTATTGAGTTTCTGCGTTAATTCCTGTTGGTACATTTCGGCTGAATACATCACCATGCTATACACAATGTACCCAATCAGACACATTAGTGTAAAAAGAACAGCAGCAATACGGCTGTAAAGGGTATGAAACATTACGCACTAGCCTTCGTTTGTTCGAGGCTGAGGTCTTCTGAAAATTTATAACCCACACCCCATACCGTTAGTACATAAATGGGGTTGGATGGGTCATCTTCAATCTTAGAACGCAACCGATTAATGTGGGAATTAACCGTGTGTTCATAACCGTCGTGGCCATATCCCCAGACGCTGTCGAGTAACTGCGCACGGGTAAAAACGCGTCCAGGGTTACTGGCGAAATGCCAGAGTAAATCAAATTCTTTAGCGGTTAATTCGATAAAGGTATCGTCTAACATTACCTCGCGCGTAGCGGGTTCAATGCTAAGCTTTCCGAACTGTATTGCAGTATTGTCGTCGTCATAAGCATCAACCTGATACTGATCAGAGCGACGTAAAATGGCATTCACTCTCGCTACCAGTTCGGGGACACTAAAAGGTTTGGTTAAATAGTCGTCAGCGCCCACTTCGAGACCAAGCACTCGGTCGAGTTCCGAGGTTTTGGCGGTTAACATTAAAACCGGCGTGTAGTTTTTTTCGCTACGCATGGATCGACATACATCCATGCCATCCATCCCCGGTAGCATCAAATCCAGTATTACCAGTTGATAGTCGCCTGCTAAGGCCTGACCCAGTCCGGTCGCACCATCGGCGGCATGATCCACCAGTAAATGCTTACTTCGCAGGTTGATCATCACCAGTTTGGCGATATCGGGGTTATCTTCAATGACGAGCACTTTCTTAGGCATGGCCAGGATCTTTTCCTGCCGGTCGGGCTGACGATTGTTGCTTAGCTGTGCACTGGTCATCCATCCAGAATATCAGGCGGATATCACGAATTTATCACACGAGCCTGATATAAAGCTTTGCCGATACGCAGGGTTTCCCTGATTAATAAATCGAAATCTTCATACCGGCTGCGGTGATTGGCGATAGCGACGCGAATACAGTACTGCTCATTCAAAGTTGAGTAGGAGGGTGCGGCGATACCCTGTTCCTGTAGTTCAAACAATATTTCCTGATTAAGCTGGTTGAGTGCCTGTAGACTCAGCTTACCGGGATTAAACCGGTAGCAGACAATGTCAAGACCAATTGGTGCAATGAGTTCAAGTTGCTCGCATGTCTCGATTAGAGTGCCGAGGTATCTGGCCTGATCGACGTTTCTTGAAATCATACGACCGAGTTTTTTAGTGCCGTGTTCCTTCATCGTCATCCAGATTTTTAACGCGCGGAAGGAACGGCTTAGCTCGACTCCATATTCGGAGAACCAGTTTGATCCAGCCGCCAGGCCGCGCGTGGCTTTAGTCAAATACTCCGGTATTAGAGAAAAACTATCGCGGTGGATTTTCTCATCGCGTACCAGCACACACCCCGCCTCGAATGGCACGTGCATCCATTTGTGCAAATCCAGTGCGATCGAATCGGACCGCTCGATGCCGCTTAATAACGGTTTGACCGTATCGGAGAGCATAGCAATGGCGCCAATAACACCATCGACGTGAAACCAGAGCTGGTATTTACTGCATAAATCGGCAATAGCATTCAGGTCATCGATAGCGCCGGTATTGACCGTACCCGATGTTGCGATAATACAGATTGGTTTATATCCAGAATCGATATCCTGTTTAATTGTCGATTCAAGTTCGTCCAGATTAATCGTGTAATCAGGATTGACCTTGATTTTTCGCAGACTATCACTTCCAAGGCCAAGTAATTCGACAGCCTTTTGATTACTACTATGGACTTCTCTGGAAGCATAAATGGTCAGTTTTTCGTCAATAGACTGAACCCCTTTTTTGCGAACATCGATGCCCGCCTGATTATTTCGCGCTATTGTTAAGCCCACCAAATTCGCCATCGAACCCCCGCCAACCAAAAGTCCGCTGGCCTCAGATGGAAATTCAACCACCTGTTTTATCCAGTTAAGCACCTGTTCTTCAATCAGAATAGCGGCGTGGTTACCACCACCCATATTCGAGTTCATGGTGGCCGATAATAATTCGGCAAGCGCACCCATGACGGTGCCGTTACCCATATACCAGGACCAGAAACGAGGGTGAGTGTTTCCCATCGGGTAGGGGAATATATTGGTCATGAAGTCGGCGTATATTTCGTCGGGCTGCTGTGGTTCAACGGGAACAGACGACTGGAAGGTTTCTCGAACCGATTCGGGCACTTGTTGCCAAACCGGCCTGTTGCTTACGGTTTTTAAATAATCGATCGAGTCATCCACCATTTTATGCGCGAGGCTACGCATGCTATCCCAGTCTTCTGGGTCTAATGTTTCAAATAGTTTTTCTTCGCTCATTACCAAATTTTCTTCTTTGGGCTATACTTTTTGGCAGAATATTAATTCATTATATATGAAAGCCAGGAGGGGAACATGGGTAAGCGTTACGACAGTATTTTAGCCACAATCGGCAATACGCCAGTGGTAAAAATCAATAACCTGGGGCCTGACAGTGTCAATATTTATGTCAAGGTAGAATCGTTTAACCCGATGGCATCGGTTAAGGATCGGCTTGCGCTGGGCGTTGTCGAAGACGCCGAAGCAAGCGGTGAGTTAAAACCCGGGCAAACGATTATTGAAGGCACTAGCGGAAATACCGGTATCGGCTTAGCCATGGTGTGTGCACAAAAAGGTTATCCCCTGGTTGTGGTCATGGCTGAAAACTTTAGCCTCGAACGTCGACGCATGATGCGTTTTCTAGGTGCCAGGGTGGTTTTGACACCGGCTTCGGAGATGGGTTCTGGCATGTTACGGAAAGTGGATGAACTCGCAGCTAAGCATGGCTGGTGGAGATCACGTCAGTTTGAAAACCCGGCCAATGCCGAAATACATGCACGTACTACTGCGGTTGAAATCCTTCGTGATTTTGACGATGTCACGCTCGATTACTGGGTGAGTGGTTTTGGCACCGGCGGAACCATCAACGGTGTATCGAAAGTGCTTAAGGAGAAAAGTCCGCAAACCAAAGTGATGGTCTGCGAACCCGATAACTCGCAAACCCTCGGTAGTGATATTCCTCAGCCGCGCAATGCTGATGGCTCGCATAGCCAAAGCCACCCGAATTTTAGACCCCACTTAATGCAGGGCTGGTCGCCAGACTTTATACCAAAGCTGGCAGAGCAAGTAACCGATGGTGGGCGAGTTGATGGTTTTCTCCCCATTGATGGGAACTTTGCCATCCAGTGCGCTAAAGATCTGGCTCAAAAAGAAGGCATATTCGTCGGCACCAGTTCTGGTGCTACCTTTGCGGGCGCATTGCAGATTGCAGAATCGGCAGCTGCTGGTACTAATATCCTTTGTATGTTGCCCGACACCGGCGAGCGTTACCTCTCGACACCGCTATTCGATGCCATTGCCACCGAGATGAACGAAGAAGAACTGGCGATATCCTGTTCGACCCCGGCGTGCCGATTTGATGTGACTGAACCAGAGCCAGAACAGGCCGAAGCCGAAATCAGTGAAGTTGTCGAAAAGGTTGAATTAGACGCCACTGCAGTCGATGAGGTCGACTTAGTATTAAGTGCGAACACGAATCAGGTCGTCATGTTTTCACTGGAATGGTGTGAATTTTGCTGGTCGGCGCGCAAGATGATGTCTGCCTGTGACATACCCTATATCACGGTCGACCTCGATTCTGTTGCCTATCAGGAAAATGATCGCGGCGGCAAGATATTCGAAGTGCTACGAGAGAGAAATGACTGGCCAACGGTACCCCAGATATACATTGGTGATAAATTTGTCGGCGGCACGACTGACTTGTTTGATGTTGGCAAGGCTGGAGAACTAGAGGCCTTACTAGACAGGCAAGATATTCCTTACAATGAGACTATCAAAAGGGATCCTTACAGCTTTTTGCCCGATTGGCTCCATCCGAGATGAATCGATGCCTGGACGGTAGATGTGATAGCTATTATTTGGCGTCACCGGAATGACCGCATGCTACTTCAGCAACGGTATAGGGACTTAATTATGATACTCAATCTATTCTATTGGGTGGGAGACAACTGAATAGACCCAGCGATTTAACGCCAAGCTATGCTGAAAACGTGAGCGGACGCCTGTTTTTCAGGCATTAACTCACAGTTTTCAGCATGAGCTTTTTGTTATGTGCTTTCGCTTATACAGCCTGAACTTTGTTTGCGCACGGGCCTTTCTGGCCTTGTCCTACTTCAAACTCAACTTTCTGACCATCATTCAGTGTCGCGTATTCGCCACCCGACTGAATTTCTGAATGATGAACGAAGAGATCTTTTCCGCCATCTTCCGGAGTAATAAATCCGAAGCCTTTATCTGCATTAAACCACTTTACTGTACCTTTACTCATTTTGTGCTCTCTACCTTTTATAGTGAAAAATATAATTCTGCTTTTGCTATCACCATGACAAAAACAGATCTTGGAATTTATTGTGCGTCTAACATTCGACCGTGGCGCTGCGCAGGCATAGGGTATCAGCCTTCAGCGGTATACGAGAACATGTTTTCGGGAAGTTTATGAGGCAAAATCCTGAACTCTGATACTCGGCGCAGCCTTATAGAATCGACATTACCACCATTAAGTGGGGCATTTCCCCTAATCTCTATGGTAAATTGCTTGATAAAGACGGTTGAATAGCGCTGAAAGTTAACATAAATGACGAAGAAAGTATTAATTGTTGAGGACGATGTCGATATTGCCAGGCTGGTGCAATTGCATTTAAGGGATATTGGTTATAAAAGCGATATTATCAATAACGGAGCTAAAGCGCTAGAGCTTCTTTGTGAATCGCAAGATTACGATATGCTAATACTCGATATCATGCTGCCGGGTAGCGACGGCCTTTTGATCTGTGAGCAGGTCAGGAAAACCGATCAGCAAACTCCGATATTAATGCTGACGGCTCGTTCTAGTGAATATGATCGTGTGCTCGGCCTGGATACTGGCGCAGACGACTATCTGACCAAGCCGTTTAGTTTTATGGAACTTAGTGCAAGGGTTAAAGCTCTATTTCGGCGCAGCGGAGCTCAGCCGGATAGTGCCGAAAAGCAACCGCAGGAGATCGAACTGGGTGAACTTTTTATCGATCTTCGCAGCCGTCGCGTTACTGTTTCTGGCAAGCAAGTCGAACTCACTGCGCGGGAATTCGACTTACTCACCCATTTTGCCAGGAACCCTGGCCAGGTGTTTACGCGAGCCCAGTTGTTAAAAGATGTCTGGGGTTATCATCACGACGGCTACGAGCATACCGTGAATACGCATATCAACCGGTTGCGTAATAAAATCGAGCCGCAACCCGATAATCCCGATTATATTTTGACTGTCTGGGGTGTTGGATATCAGCTCCAGCATCCCTCTGAACAACGCTAGTCACATGAAAGTATTCGATACACTTTATAGCAAACTGGCATTTACCCTGGTTGCGCTATTGCTCATTGTCGGTATTTTTTACGCTTTGCTATCGCAGTCGTTAATCAAACAAAGCTATCAGTCGAGTAATCAGCAGTTAAACCAGAATCTGGCTGCCGATCTGGTTCGCGAAATGAAGTTAATCAAGGGCGGGGGTATCGACCAGGATTCCATGCGCGATGCGTTCCAGGTGATGATGTTGGTGAATCCCAGTATCGAAATCTATTTTCTGGATGCCGATGGCGAGATACTGAGCTTCTCGGCGGATAAAAAACTCATCAAACGACACAGAGTTGACCTTATTCCAGTGCGGCAGTTTTTACAGGGCAGTTCGCATTTTCCTCTGCTGGGTGACGACCCTCGCAGTTTAACGGTACAAAAGCCTTTTTCTGTGGCGCCGCTGCCTGATATTCCAAATCCTGATGGTTATCTCTATGTCGTGCTACAGGGCTCGCAGTACGATCAAATCCAGACCCGGGAACAATTTAAGGCGCTGGAAACATTAGGTTTAACTGCCCTCGCCGGAAGCCTGGTGATTGGCCTGGTGATTGGTCTTTTTTTGTTTTATCGGCTCACTCAGCGAATTCGAAAGCTTAACCAGTCGGTTGATCGGTTTCGAGGTGACGAACTAATGTTCCCCGATAAAGCGGTTGTCGGCGACGAAATTAAACAACTATCGATTAGCTTCGATGCCATGGCAAAACGTATCGATGATCAGGTCGGTGAGCTACAGGCACAGGATAATTTAAGACGCGAAATGGTCGCCAATATCTCGCATGATTTACGCACGCCTCTGGCCGCGATTCATGGTTATATCGAACGTCTGAAGACTCGGTTTGATGACATGTCGGTAGAAGAACGCAAAGAGTTCCTGGAGATATCTTTTCGCAATAGTACGCGGCTTAATCATATGATCGAAGACCTGTTCGAGCTCTCCAAACTGGAAGCCAAAGAAGCCGAGCCGATAATCGAACCATTTTCTATCGCCGAACTAATACAGGACGTCATTCAGAAATTTCAGCTCGAAGCCACTAACAAAAAGCTGAGCCTGACTTACAAAGGTGAAGATAAATTGCCATTGGTGAACGGTGATATTGCGATGATCGATCGTGCGGTGAGTAATCTGGTGGACAACGCAATTTCCTGTACCGATGCGGGTGGCGAAGTTGAAATTAGTTTGCAGCTAGAAGAAGATAGTATTCAAGTACAGGTGAGGGATACCGGCAAGGGCATCGATCAGGAACATCTGGCGACGTTATTCCAACGTTTTTACCAAGTCGATAGTCGGCGTCGCGACAGCAGTCGGCATGCTGGTCTGGGGTTGACTATTACGCATCGGATTTTGGAGTTGCATGGGCAGACGATTGAAGTGACTAGTCAGAAAGGTCAGGGGACTACGTTTTTGTTTCGGATGCCGCTGGCTGGGTAAAGTGTTAGATGAGAGCAGGAAGGAAACATGAAAATTAAATCAGATTCGGTATAATTGATAGATGGGCATTCAATCACTAAGCACCTCTGAGCGTATATTGCTGGCAGAGCAACTGTGGGATAGTGTATTAGAGAAGTCGGACGAAATATCAATTACAGCTGATCAAAAAGCTCTTTTGGAGTCTCGTCTTTCAGCATATAAAGCAGATGGCGACACTGGAGATTCCTGGGAAAATGTTAAATCCAGGATTCAATCCATCTGATTGTGTCGTATAAATTATCCATTCGGAAGGAAGCCGAAGCGGATATCGCCGAAGCATATCAATATTACCGAGAATGCCGCTCTGATCTGGGATCGGATTTTATGCTATGCATTGATGAGAGTTTTAGTTGAAATTAAAGTTTCGTCATCTGGGAGAGTTCATTTTAAGGTGATAGATACCATGTCTAACTCAGTAACATTGTAGAGCTTATATTTTTTTGTGTGTGGCTCTTTTAAGCTTAACGGCCCGTTTCTTGAATTTCGTTGCTTTAGTCTTGTGTCTTTTAGAGCTGTCAGGATCTAACGACAAAGCTGTAACTTTAGGGATATCTAGTACATTAATATTAAATACACCCCAAGGTGCGCTATGTGTCAACATGGCGATTCTTTCGCGCAGGGCCCCGATTAGCAACTCTGTACCAGTGTTTAACACTTGTTGTTTCTTTTCCTCATCACTAAATGATCCGTCAATTATATTAAATAGGCCGACAACTGTTAGTTGAAATTCATAAGGAGGGTTAACACTATTTTCTAAATCATTCTCAATATCAATTTGTAAGGCAAATCGATTACCCTCACCAGGGAGGCATTCAATAGACCTATTTATGTGAGTGGCATTATTATTCTTATCGCCATTTTTATCGTATTCAGGACGGGCACGTACAATTTGTGCGGGATAAAAATATCGCTCAAGTGATATGTTGATATTATCAATTGACATTATTCAGTGCTTTCATGTCATCCTGGAAAATCAATGTTGACCAATTCTCATTGGAATTCTCTGAGAAAAGCCAAGCATTTGATCGTGGTTTCTCGCTAATCTGTTCAATTGCACTAATATAAGTAACATTAGGCGTTGCTGAAGAAAAGGACTCAACTACCCATTTGACGGTCGCGTCTTTATTAGCAAGGTATAAGTGCAAACACTTACCAAGTGAGTAGGCAAATTTGGTCATGGTTTCAATAGTTAAATTGGCGTCACCTCTTAATATTTTGGAAATGTAAGCAGGAGATACCCCAATAATTTCAGCTAATTGTGTTTGAGATATCTTATTTGCCGAAATCGCCTTCTCAATTTCGACAGCAAAGTTAATTTTATTCGACTCAGCCATGTAACTGGGAGAGTCTTTCAAATTTTCAAACCATAGTAGTTGCTCACTTATGCTCATATTAATTTCACCTAATTTGTATAAATCGATTCTTAAGATCTAAATGGTACTGATCGCGCAATTTTCTAGCTTTGTTGAGAGCTTGATCTGACAATTTTTTCCCTTTCTTAATTTCATAATGAGAAAGTATTACAGCATCGCCTTTTTCATTGAAAAAGCATAAAAGTCTTAAATCACCCTTTATAAACTGATAAAGATTGTCATTCGAATCCGGCTTATGAAAACATTTGTGAGGCAAGTTTCCCCGCCCCTTTACTGAGAGCCTTTCAAAAAGTGCTCGAAATCCCTCGATGCTTTTTTTGTAACTGCTTTCAGCATTTTTAAAATCCTCAATAATACCTATTACTTCAACGCCATCATGGTTTTCAAAGACCTCGGCCAATACAGAACAATTTCCTTGCTGCAAATAAGCTAATTTCATATTAACTCATAGGTTAACATTTAGTTTAGTCCAATAAATGGGGAAAGTAGAGAGAAATTTCGGGATGCCTAAACTCCTTTTTGCAGTGAAATATGCATTTCCATGTGTGTGTATTGTACCAAAATCAATACTTAAAGGTATTTCCTAAGTAAGTATTGACTGTAATTTAGGGAGCCAGAGTAATCGATATTCAACCCAACCAACATCAATCACGCTACCCCTATCGATTCGAAACCCACTGAGAATGAAAATGGAGATGTACCAAACAGCAGTGTAATATCGGTGGAATGAAAGAACAGAAACAACTACTTAAGAAAATCCAGACCTTCGCCGCCGACGAGCTACCCAATCACAACAGCCTGATAAAGCTCGCCCGTGAAAACGCTACACAAATAAAAATCGGCAAGTCTTTATTCCTACAAACCTATGGCTGCGCCTCAGAGCTGGAATACAAACGCCAATGCATGCGTGATGGCCATATCATGTATCACGCGCATATCGGCATGAACGATATGGAAACCACTGCTTCGGCGCTGCGGGATATTCATTATCATCTTGATCAGCAGGGTTTTCGCATGGACAGAGCTGGCTTTGCGCTCGACCGCCGCATGGGACTGCCCAGTGATTTATGGGCGGCCACCGCTGCGGAGACCGGGCCGATGTTAGAAAATCAGCAGGATTGGTCGGCGCTGGCGCAATCTGCGGCGATTCAGCCACATATGGGCGATTTCATGATCGGCCAACCCGCTTCTTTTAGCAATACGGTGCAGGCTTTACGCATCGGTTGCACCACAATTGGCAATCTGTCGCAGTTTTTTACCTTCGAGGCACCCGGTTGGCGTGATCATTGCGCGACCAGCGCCGAGACAATGAAGGCAATCTCGCTACTGGCTGAGTTTCGACAACAGGGCATGATGTTACATTCTTATCTGGAAGACGGATACGGGGCGTTATTTAAACAGTGTGCGACGGTCGCTGCCTGGGCCATGCTCGAGTATTACATTGTCGAGGAACTACTCGGTGCCAAGCTCTCGCATTGCATCGGTGGCTTGACTTCTGATCCGATCAAGCGAGCGGGGTGGGTGCTGGCATTGCAGAAAATTCATCGGGGCGATCAGGTGGGTTCGATGATTTATGGCGATACGATTTCTTTCGGCCAGGACTTCGATAAAAATCGGGGCGTTGTATCCGAATACCTGCTCTGGGATATCATGATCCAGATGCATTCGCCGAGTGGCCATGCGGTATTACCTTTACCGGTCACCGAAGCAATCCGCATTCCGTCAGCCGAGGAAATTATCGAAGCTCAGTGTTTTGGTCGGCAAATCGAGCAAACTGCGAAACGTTTATATCCCCATGTCGATTTTTCTGCAGCCGAGCACTTCGCTGATCGAGTTTTCCAGGATGGTAAGGTAGTTTTCGACAACGCCCTGTCGGGCTTGAAGCAATGCGGCGTCGATCTGTCTAATCCGCTGCAGTTGCTTTATGTGTTAAAGAAAATGGGTGCACAGACCTTCGAGGATTTGTTTGCCAAGGATATTCAGTCGTCCGACCCTACCGATATGTATTTGTTATCTCAACAGGTCATCGATAATTATCGCCCCCTGTTCGAGTCCAGCGAAATGATCAAAAAAGTGAAGGGCAAGCGATTAATCCTGGCGTCTACCGACGTGCACGAACACGCGATTGGAGCACTGGCACAATTGCTGAGTGAGGCTGGAGCTGATGTGACTAACCTGGGATCGGAGCAGTCCCCGGACCAGGTGGCTGAGTGTCTGTCTAAATATAGTTATGATGCGCTATTGCTGAGTACGCATAATGGCATGGCACTGGATTACGGCAGGCAACTTAGATTAATACTGGACAAAGATTCGATCGACCTGCCGATTTTAATGGGTGGTGTATTAAACCAGAAAGTCGGTACCGAGGCTTTACCGGTAGACGTGGTGGATGATTTAAAGCAACTGGGTATTAATCCAGCAGTTGGCTTGCCCAACTTGACCAAACTACTGAGTTACTAATAATCAGGCCGTTTTTCTGGCCGCCAGTGCTTGCGTCATTCGAGTTTCCAACTGATTCAGTAATGCTTCGTCAGTAATATTTTTCCCTTCGGGAGTCGTGAGGTAAAAAATATCGTCGATGACTTCTCCCAGCGTCGAAATCTTTGCGTGGGTAATATTTATCTCCAGCGTGGCGATGACATTGGCGATAATCGATAATAATCCCGGCATGTCCATCGAACTGATTTCCATCACCGTACGGCTATTCAAGTAATCCTGTTCGAAGAGAATTTGGGTGGGACGATTGAAAGCCTTTAGCTGTCGCGGTTGGCGTTTACTGCTGATACTTTTATAGATATTTCTCGACTGTAAGGCGGTGATCAGCGAGGCTTCTATATGGCGTATGGTGGCCTTGTCGGTGACCGCCTTGTTGTTTTGATCCTGAATAATAAAAGTATCCATGACCTTATTGTTTTGAGTCGTGAAAATTTCGGCGTTGAGAATGCTTAAGCCCAGTGATCCTAATACGCCGGTCACCTGCGAAAATACGAAGGGATGCTCGTCGCAATAAACAAAAACTTTGGTGGTACGGGTATATTTTGCCTGACGAATATTGACCAGGATGTCGGATTTCGGATGACTCAGGATAGTCTTGACGTGCCATTTAATTTCGAGCGGTAGGTGGCGCAGGAAGTAGTCCCCGGAAAGTCTATCGCATAACGCGTTGATATCCTCCAGCGGGTAGGGCAAATCTTGCATCGCTTCGAAAGCCGCGTCGCGATTTTCCTGAATAATTTCCTCGATATCGGGGGTGACATCGATGCCCCGGCGAAGCATCTGTTTGGTTGCTGCGTAAAGCTGTCTGAGCAATGCGTCTTTCCAGTTATTCCACAGTTTTGGGTTGGTACTGCGAATGTCGGCTACGGTGAGCAGGTAGAGGTAATTTAACATCGACACGCTGCCCACCTGGCGGCCAAAATCACGCACCACGTCTGGGTCGCTGATATCTTTACGCTGTGCGGTCACCGACATGAGTAGGTGGTTGCGCACCAATTGCGAGACAACGCGAGTATCCTTGCGATTTAAATTATGTTGAAGACAAAACTGAGTGGCATCATCGGCACCGAGCACAGAATGGTCGCCATCACGACCTTTGGCTATATCGTGAAACAGAGCTGCCAGATAAAGCAGGCGTGGGTCTTCCAGCTCGCGGTAGACTTCGTTACAGAAAGGAAATTCATCTTCGTGTTTATCGAGTGCGAATCGACGTAAATTGCGGATCACGAAAATGGTATGTTGATCGACCGTATAGGCGTGGAAAAGGTCATACTGCATGCGACCGGTTATCTTCTCGAAAGCGGGAATATAAGCCGCGAGAAAACCATAGGAATTCATGCGCCGCATTTGGTGCGTCATACCACTAGGCGCACTCATGAGTTGCATAAACAGCTGATTGACTTCTTCGTTACTACGAAAAGCATCATCGACAAGGTAAAGATGTTCGCGCACTAGCCGTATGGTTGATGCGGTGACACCATCGCATTTTTCGTGCGTGGAAATGAGTAAAAATAATTCCACCAGTGCCGAGGGCTGGCGTTTAAACACGTCGTCATCGCGTACTTTGAGATAACGATTACGCAGCATGAAGCGATTGTTGATGATGGTGGTTTTTCTCTGTGCGTCGGTTATCAATATCTCTTCCCTGAAGATTTGTAATAACATTTCATTCAGACGCTCCAGCTCCATAATGGTGCGGTAATACTGCTGCATGAATTGCTCGATGGCGAGGTTTTGCTTGCCCGCTTCGAAACCAAACTCGGTTGCCAGTTGCTCCTGATAATCAAATAGCAACCGGTCTTCGCGACGTTTGGCGAGGCGGTGCAGGGCGAAGCGAACCTTCCATAAATGCTTTTGCCCGGCCTCAAGAATCTGATATTCCTTTTCGGTGATAAATTCATGATCGACTAGTTCGCGCAACGATCTCGCGCCAAAATGGCGTTTTGCTACCCAGCCGATGATTTGAATGTCGCGTAAGCCGCCGGGCCCTTCCTTGATATTCGGTTCCAGATTGTAGGCAGTATCGTTGTATCGCAAGTGACGATTGTGTTGTTCTTCGAGTTTCGCCTCGAAGAATTTACGCGCCGACCACATTTTCTTCGGCGAAATAACCTGTTGAAATTTAGCGTACAGATCCTCGCTGCCATGTAACAGACGAGATTCGATCATGTTGGTCATCACTGTGACGTCAGCCTTGCCTTCGCGGATACAGTCCTTGGTGGTACGTACACTGTGACCGACTTCGAGACCTATATCCCACAGAAAAGTCAGAAAAGTCGAAATTTGCTCTTCTAGCTCTTTGCCGGGTTTTTTCTCCAGCAGTAGCATAAGGTCGATATCGGAACCGGGTAATAGCTCGCTACGGCCGTAACCACCAACAGCTAGCAGGCACAGCGCAGGTTTTTGCAATGTAATGAATTGTTCCATACAGGCACATAAAACCTGATCAATCAGCTCGGCTTTTTGTCGTACCAGAACATCGATCTCCACACCCTGATCGAAATCATCGTAAATACGTTGATTAGATTCCCGCAAGCCCTCGATGATGGGGGCGACTCGCATTCCCTGTGGTGACCTGGCCTGTTCGAGATAGTGCTCCATTGTTTGATCGACCATGCGTTATAAGCTGTCATCCGGGTGCAGAGTGAGCACTTCGAAGCCATCTTCCGTTACCAGGTTGGTATGCTCCCATTGCGCTGAAAGGCTGTGATCCTTGGTGACGACGGTCCATTCGTCTGGCAGTAGTTTCACATTGCGTTTACCTAGATTAACCATCGGCTCGATAGTAAAGGTCATACCAGGTTGCAGCATAAGGCCGGTATCAGGCTTGCCATAGTGCAATACCTGAGGGTCTTCGTGGAAAACCTCGCCGATGCCGTGACCGCAGTACTCCCGAACAATGCTGAAGTTGTTTTTCTCGGCGTGCACCTGGATCGCATGGCCGATATCCCCTAGTCGGATACCAGGTTTAATCATTTCGATGCCGATCTTCATGCACTCATAAGCGATTCTGGCCAAACGCTCGCCCTGGATAGTTGGCTTGCCGACCATAAACATGCGACTGGTATCACCATGAAACCCATCTTTGATGACGGTAATATCGATATTGATAATATCGCCAATTTTGAGCTTCTTCTCGGCCGGGATGCCATGGCAGACAACATGATTAACCGAGGTACAGATCGAACATGGAAATCCCCGGTAATTTAAAGGCGCCGGAATCGTATCCTGTTCGTTAACCATATAGTCATGGCAAATGTCATTTAACCGTTGAGTGGTAATCCCCGGCTCGACATGCGGCCCAATCATTTTCAATACATCGGCTGCCAGACGGCCTGCAACACGCATTTTTTCAATATCTTGCGGAGATTTTATCGATACACCCATATTTTTATTCGGTTTTGTTGTTGTAAAAGGGTGATTATGGTATAAAGCGCGCGCCTTCGGCAACTACGAAGGCATAAAATAACTCACATGTATCAAAACGTGATTAATGGGTGCCTGGATTTTACCAGAGTTCAGGTCGTAATCACCGGATATGTGGAAGCTTAACCCTGGATAGTTTCAACCATTAAAAATTATCCATAACTGACATCTGGAGATAACTTATGTCTAACTTCACAATGCGTGAAATGTTAGAAGCGGGCGTGCATTTCGGTCACCAAACCCGCTTCTGGAACCCTAAAATGGCGCCGTTCATTTTTGGCGAGCGCAACAAAATTCATATTATAAACCTCGAACAGACCATGCCAATGTGCAAGGATGCGATTAATTACCTCGGTAAAGTCGCTTCCAAGAAAGGCAAGATTTTGTTCGTAGGCACTAAACGTGCTGCCAGCACTGCCGTCGCAGAAGAAGCGACTCGTTGTGGCATGCCTTTCGTTAACCATCGCTGGTTAGGTGGTATGTTGACTAACTTCCGTACTGTGCGGGCTTCGATCAAAAGGCTCAAGGAGCTCGAAGGCATGTCGCAGGACAATAACTACGAGAAAATCAACAAGAAAGAAATCCTGCAACTGTCTCGCGAGCAGGAAAAACTCGATAAAACCCTCGGTGGAATTAAAGACATGGGCGGATTGCCCGATGTACTCTTTATTATCGATGTCGGTTACGAAAACATAGCTGTTCAGGAAGCCGCCAAACTGGGCATTCCAGTAGTCGGCGTGGTCGATACCAATAATTCCCCCGATAAGATCGATTATATCATTCCGGGTAATGATGATTCGATGCGCGCGATTAAGCTATATACCAAAATTGTCGCCGACGAAATTATTGTCGGTAAAGAGAGTATTGCCGGACCTGTCGATGCCGAACTGATCGAGCTCGATAGTGCAGATGCCGCAGCGCCGAAGACTTCAGTGAAAATTTCTACGAAGAAATCAACTGCACCAGCAGCTACCGAAGTTGAAGCGGAAGCAGCAGCAGAGCCCGAAGTAGCAGCAGAAACCGATGCAGCAGCAGAGCCCGAAGTAGCAGCAGAAGCCGATGCAGCAGCAGAGCCCGAAGTAGCAGCGGAAGCCGAAGTAGCAGTGCCGAAAAAGGCAGCAGTCAAAAAAGCAGCTACCAAGAAAGCAGCTACCAAGAAAGCAGCAACAAAAAAGGCCGCGACCAAGAAGGCTGCTGCTAAAAAGACAGACGCAGAAGAGTAAGGTATCAATAAATCACGGCCTGTTTCGATTGTCGGGCAGGCCCTATTTAATTTTTGAGGTAAACAAGTGGCAATTACAGCATCTTTAGTCAAGGAACTGCGCGAAAGAACTGGTTCCGGCATGATGGAATGCAAGAGAGCACTAGTTGAGTGCGATGGCGATATCGAAGCAGCAGCAGAATTAATGCGAAAATCCGGTGCGGCCAAGGCTGACAAGAAGGCCGGACGCGTAGCAGCAGACGGTGTCATCAGGGTAGGTGTTAGTGAGGATGGTAAACTGGCAGCGATTCTTGAAATTAATTCAGAAACAGACTTTGTTGCCAAGGACGTTAATTTCCAGTCATTCTCTGACCAGGTTCTAGCGACAGTGATGAACGAAAAACCAGCATCGGTCGAAGCTTTGAGTGCTTTATCCCTGGCTGGTGGTGGAACTGTCGAAGAAGCACGTCAGGCGCTGATCTCTAAAGTCGGTGAAAATATCCAGCTTCGTCGATTCGAGATCATCGAATCTGCACAGACCATTGCGTCTTATTTGCATGGTGCTCGTATTGGCGTGCTCGTCGAAACTAGTGTTGATGCCGACATGAGTCGAGATATTGCGATGCACGTCGCAGCAGTGAATCCACAGTTTGTCGATGAGTCTGCAGTACCGTCAGATTTTGTGGAAAAGGAGAAGGCCATTTTAATCGCTCAGGCCGAGTCTAGCGGTAAGCCGATGGAAATCATCGAGAAAATGATCCAGGGCCGCTTAAAGAAGTTCCTCGCGGAAATCACCTTGATGGGACAGCCTTTTGTTAAGGATCAGGATCAGACTGTCGAACAACTGGTTTCGAAGGCTGGCGGTAGTGTTTCCCAGTTTATTCGATACGAGGTCGGCGAAGGCATCGAAAAGAAAGTAGAAGATTTCGCTGCTGAAGTAGCGTCACAGCTGAATAGCTGATTAGATAAACAAAGGCCGCAAACGCGGCCTTTATTTTATATGTGAGAAGCATGGCAAACCTGCAATACAAACGTCTTTTGGTGAAACTCAGTGGTGAAGCGCTGATGGGGCGGCAGGATTTTGGTATCGATCCTGCCATGGTGCTAAAGGTCGCCGGTGAATTGAAAGTTTTGCAGCAGGCGGGCGTCGAGCTGGGTATTGTTGTCGGTGGTGGTAATATTTTCCGTGGTGCTGGCCTGGCCGAGGCCGGTGTTGACCGTGTTACCGGTGATCATATGGGTATGCTGGCAACCGTCATGAATGCGCTGGCAATAAAAGACAGTCTGCTGAAGCTCGGTTTACAGGCCAGTGTAATGTCTGGTCTTAATATGCCAGAGGTTTGTGACCTGTATACACAACGCGAGGCGCGTAGCAGAATCGGTGCTGGCGAAATTTTAATATTTGCAGCGGGTACTGGCAGCCCTTATTTTACGACAGATACCGGTGCAAGCCTGCGTGCCATCGAAATTCAGGCCGAATTAATGATAAAGGCCACCAAGGTCGATGGAATTTACAATAAGGATCCAGTCAAACACGCCGATGCCGTTAAATACGATCATTTAAATTATGATCAGGCCATAGATCAGCGTCTTGCCGTTATGGATGTTGCGGCGATGATTTTATGCAACGATAATGCACTGGATATGGTGGTTTGCGATATTAACGAACCGGGGGCTTTGTTGAATCTGGCAAAGGGTCAGTCAATCGGAACTAGAGTCACCCGCAAAGAGGTAGAAAAATGATTAACGATATAAAGCAAGACGCATTGACGCGGATGAAAAAGAGCATCGATGCTTTCGAGGCCGAATTGACTAAAATTCGAACCGGAAGGGCACATATCAGTCTGCTAAATCACATCACAGTCGATTTCTATGGTAGTGAAGTGCCGATCGGTCAGGCTGCTAATCTATCGGTAGAAGATGCACGAACACTGGCAGTGACACCCTGGGATAAGAGTATGGTAGCGGTGATCGAAAAGGCGATTATGAAATCTGATCTGGGCTTGAATCCGTCCACTGCCGGTGCCGTAATTCGCGTCCCAATGCCACCCTTAACCGAGGAACGTCGTAAGGAGCTGGTTAAGGTAGTCAAAGAGTTGGCCGAAAACGCTCGAGTCGCGGTTCGAAATATTCGCCGCGATGGCAACAACGATCTGAAATCGCTGGCCAAAGACAAGGATATCTCAGAAGATGAAGAGCATAAAGGCCAGGATCTGGTCCAACAGGTAACAAACCAGTCTACCGACGAAATCGAGGCGTTGTTACAGGTCAAGGAAAAAGAGTTAATGGAAATTTAGGTTCGTCGCGATGTTAGACACCGCAACCGAAGGGAAGTCGATACCTGAGCATGTTTGCATCATCATGGATGGTAATGGCAGATGGGCAAAAAAACGTCTGATGCCACGCACCTTCGGTCACAAAAAAGGCGTTGAAACCACCCGATCAGTAATCGAAGTATTCGCCAAAGCCGGTGTAAAACACCTGACTCTGTTCGCGTTCAGCAGTGAAAACTGGAATCGGCCAGCAGACGAAGTCAGTACGCTAATGGAATTGTTTCTACACTCTTTAGAGAAAAATACACCCGAGCTTAACGTGAAAGGTATACGAATTCGTTTCATCGGCGAGCGGGACGCTTTTTCGGAGAAATTGCAACGCCAAATTGCTTCGACCGAAGCCCTGACTCGCGATAATGAAACCATGACATTGAATATTGCCGCCAATTACGGTGGGCAATGGGATATCGTCAATGCGGCGAAACAGCTTGCTAGTAGGGTTGAGAAGGACCTGCTCAAGGCAGAAGAGATTAATCAAAAGCTGTTGGAAGCTGAATTGTCATTGGCCGACACACCAGATCCCGACCTGTTTATTCGCACTGGTGGCGAACATCGCATCAGTAATTTTCTGATCTGGCAACTGGCGTATACCGAATTCGTTTTTACCGATGTTCTGTGGCCAGATTTCTCAGAGCAGGAAATGCAGTCTGCACTCGATGAATATTCTTCTCGTCAGCGCCGATACGGCAAAACTGGCGATCAGATAGAGGCTGACCGGGCATGTTAAGACAGAGGATTATTACTGCGGTGATACTGGCAGTTGTTCTTGTGGGCAGTATTTTGTATGGCAACCCAGATTGGGTGAGGGTGCTATTTACTGTAGTACTCGGCGTGGCGGCCTACGAGCTTTGTGGTTTGACAATAAAGCCTGCTCAGTCAATAGCTATTCTTTTGGCAATCATTTTCGCAGTAGTTTTCTGGTGGTTTGGTTCTAATCTGGACAACAGGATTCTTTATTATCAATCTTTTGTAGGCGCTTTTTTATGGGTCGCTATTTTCCTTTATATGTTGGTATACCGCTTTTCTGGACAATGGAAAAGGGTTACCCGGACTTTTTATTTGGTGCTGGGTTCGATTCTATTGTGGATATGTGTGAATGATCTGGTGTTGATCCATAGCAGTTCGGTACAGGGCGGCTGGATATTGCTATATCTACTAACGCTGGTATGGATCGCCGATATAGGTGCTTATTTTAGTGGCCGTCGATTCGGCAAGAATAAACTTGCGCCAGGCATTAGCCCTGGGAAGACCTGGGAAGGTGTGATCGGTGGCGTCATGGCAAATACTCTGTGGATGCTGCTGGTTTACTATTTTAGCAATGGTTGGGGTATGAGTCTGCCATGGTTTATCGCCATTGGTCTGGCAACCTCGGCAGTATCGGTGGTCGGTGATTTATTCGAGAGTATTCTCAAACGCGAAGCAGCGGTTAAAGACAGCGGCAAGCTGCTACCGGGTCATGGTGGCGTGCTCGACCGCATCGATAGTGTTATCGCTGCGGCTCCCGTGTTTGTCAGTGGATTGTATCTGGCTGGCGCCGTCTAAATGTTGCAATTAACTCTGTTAGGCGCGACCGGTTCTATCGGTGGCAGCACGCTGGATCTGGTTTCCAGGCATCCTGATCGATATTCGATTTATGCGCTGACTGCGAATACTAACGTCGATGAAATGGTACGGTTGTGCCTGCTGTTTCAGCCCAGGTTTGCAGTGATGGCAGATGCGTCCAGTGCGGATCGGGTAAAAGTTTTGCTTGACGGTAAACCGACGAAAGTTCTCTCTGGAGAAACTGCGTTGTCAGAAGTTGCTGCGGATGTCGAGGTCGATATCGTCGTCGCTGCGATAGTCGGTGCCGTTGGTCTGATGCCGACATTGTCAGCAGTGAAAGCGGGTAAACGTATTTTATTGGCCAACAAAGAGGCGCTAGTGATGGCGGGTTCCCTGTTTATGGATGAGGTAACCGAACACGGTGCGACTTTATTACCGGTAGATAGTGAACATAATGCGATATTTCAGTGTTTACCGGCGGGCTATACAGTGGGCACGAAGCCATCTGGCATTACAAAGATACTGTTAACTGGTTCGGGTGGGCCATTTCGAGAGTTACCGTTAGGCGATTTCGATAAGGTGACTCCGCAGCAGGCGATAGCCCATCCTAACTGGGATATGGGCCCGAAAATATCGGTCGACTCAGCGACTATGATGAATAAAGGCCTGGAGTTGATCGAAGCCTGCTGGTTATTCGATGTTGATGAGACAGATATCGACATCGTGCTTCACAAACAGAGTATTATCCATTCCCTGGTCGCTTATAATGACGGTTCAGTTTTGGCACAAATGGGGATGCCCGATATGCGAACACCAATAGCCAATGCGCTGGCATGGCCAGAGCGGATTAAAAGCGGTGTCGAACCTTTGGACTTGATTCGAGTCAGTCAGTTAAACTTCGAAGTTGCCGATGAAAACCGATTTCCCTGTTTGAGGTTGGCGCGGGCTGCATTTCGACAGGGTGGTACCAGCATGGCAATTCTGAACGCTGCCAACGAAATGGCGGTAGAGAATTTTTTAGCAAACCGAATTAAATTTACCGAGATAGCAGAGTTGATTGAAAAAACCTTAGAAAACGTCGAGGCGCAGGCTGTCGATGATTTGCAGACTATTTTAGCGGATAATTTTCGAGCGCGAGAATACGTCCAGCAACAAATTAAGCGCTTAGCTATCTAGACATTATCATGAATATTATTTCAATTTTATACAGTATCGCAGCTTTCGTGGTTGCCATCGGGATATTGGTGACTATTCACGAGTTTGGACACTACTGGGTAGCGCGCAAAATGGGTGTCAAAGTATTACGATTCTCGGTTGGTTTCGGCAAGCCATTATGGACTAAGATTGCGGGAGAGGATCAGACCGAATACGTGATCGCGAGCATACCGCTGGGTGGTTATGTGAAAATGCTCGACGAACGTGAAGGCGATGTTGATGCCAAGGATCTCGACCGGGCATTTAATCGTAAAAGTGTCTGGCGACGCTTTGCCGTCGTTGCCGCGGGTCCGATATTCAACTTTATCTTTGCAATTGTTGCTTATTATCTGATTTATCTCGCTGGTATCGCTGGTATCAAACCCGTTATTGGTGAGGTAGCGATACCCAGCCCGGCGCATACTGCGGGTCTACTCAAACAGGATTTAATTCTTTCGATTAATGGCATCGAAACACCCAGTTGGGAAAAAGCGCGTTTTACACTATTGGAAAAATCGGTAGGCGAGCAGCAATTAGTTCTCGAAGTTCAGGGCGTCGATTTGCAGGTTCAGGAAAAAATTATCGATATCGCTAATCTCGGCCTACTCGAGGAAGAGCAAATCGACTTAATGGGCAAGCTTGGTCTGTCGAACTGGCGGCCCGATATCCCACCGGTGATCGAAGGCGTTGTCCCGGGTGGTGCTGCAGAAGCTGCTGGTGTTATGGCTGGTGACAAAATTGTGTCTCTCGATGGTTCACCTATTACGAATGTTCATCAATGGGTGAAAACGATTAGGGCGAATCCAGAAACACAGTTAGATCTGGTAGTGAATCGTGATGGAAACCGAACTTCCCTCAAAATAACGCCACGGGAAAAACAGGAAAATGGTGAAACTTACGGTTTTATCGGTGTTAGAAATTTGGTAAAAATTCCCGAAGATATTCGTCTTGAAATGGAAGTTGTGGAACAATACGGGCCGGTTTCTGCATTGTTACAGTCGCTCGATAAAACCTGGCGTATGTCCTGGCTGACCTTGCGGGTATTAGGTAAGTTAGTGATTGGGGAAGCCAGTGTCAAAAACTTAAGTGGTCCAATAACCATTGCTCATTATGCTGGTTTGTCGGCACAGATAGGGCTTGAGCAATTCCTGGGTTTTCTGGCAATCATCAGTATTAGTCTGGGTGTGTTGAATTTACTGCCAGTTCCGATGCTTGACGGTGGGCACCTGTTTTATTATTTGGTCGAAATGATAAAGGGCAGCCCGGTCTCCGAAGCTGTCGAAGTGGTAGGGCAGAAGATTGGTATGGCATTATTGTTCGGGCTTATGTCGCTCGCTATTTATAACGATTTATTACGTCTGGTAGGATAGTCTTGAGAGTTGTAGTTCTAATCAGTGTATTTGCACTGCTGTTTTCTGCGGTCAGTGCACAAGCTGAAAGCTTTACCGTTGATGACATCGAAGTGATTGGTGTGAAAAAAATCGCGATTGGCACGGTGCTGAATTATCTACCGATTAATATTGGTGAAGAGTTCGACGATGAGAGGTCAGCAGAAGTCATTCGTGAGCTTTACTCCACTGGGTTTTTTGAATACGTCGAACTACTACGAGATGATAATACATTGGTGGTGAAGGTTCGTGAGCGGCCATCCATCGCCGAAGTCAATATCGAAGGCAATGAAGAAATTGATGACGAAGTGCTTGACCAGGCACTGGATCAAATCGGAATGTCGAAAGGCCGTATCTTTAACGAACTACAGTTATCCAAGCTCGAACTGGAATTACAGCAGCTCTATTATTCGCTGGGGAAATATGCGGTTAAACTGGAAGCCAAATCGCGTAGCCTGGATGAAGATCGTATTGCCATCGACATCGATATTTCTGAAGGTGAACCCGCACTAATCCGATCGATTAACATCACCGGCAATAGCGATTTCGAAGAGGAAGATCTACTCGACGAATTTCAACTCGAAACCAGTGATAGCGGCTGGTTTGCTTCGGATCAGTACGCCAGCTCGAAATTAACTGGGGATCTGGAAAACTTACGCTCTCTTTATCTCGATCAGGGCTATGTTAAATTTAATGTGGATTCAAAGCAGGTATCGATTAGCCCAGATCGTAAGGATATTAATATTTCGGTTAATATCACGGAAGGCGAGCAATTTACCCTCAAAGAAGTTGATTTAACCGGTGAGTTGGTGCTCGATAAAGCTGAATTAATGGCCCTGGTATCGTTCCGCGAGGGGGACATATTTTCGCGTAAAAAAGTAACTCGTGCGTTATCCCTGATTCAGCAACGGCTCGGTGAAGAAGGTTATGCTTTTGCCGAGGTAAAGGCCTTGCCTGAATTAAATGAAGACGATTATACCGTCAGTCTAAAGTTACTGGTCAGGCCAGGTAAGAAAATCATGGTACGGTTTATCAAGTTTGCCGGTAATGATAAAACCCGTGATATCGTGCTGCGCCGAGAAATGCGGCAGATGGAGGGTGAACTTTATCGAACCAGTAAAGTAAACAGATCAAGAACCCGACTACAACGCCTGAATTTTCTCGGTTCTGTAGAACTACGTCCAGTTCGTGTCGAAGGGCAGGATAATGTGGTCGATCTTTTGATCACAGTTAGCGAAAGATTTTCTGGAAACTTTTCGATTGGAGTAGGTTTTTCGCAGGTGCAGGGAACAACGCTTAATCTGGGTTTGACGCATGAAAATATTTTTGGCTCGGGCAATAGTGTCAGCCTTACATTCGACAATTCTGCCGCTACTAAGCAATATAGTTTTAATTACAACAATCCTTTTTATACCCCGGATGGCGTTAGTCGTGGCTTCAGTTTTAGTGTTACCGAAACCGATGCGTCTGAAGATAACGTCAGTAACTTTTTGATCGATCGGATCAATTTGTCGATGAACTATGGTATTCCGCTGTCCGAATTTAACCGCCTACGGCTACAATTCGGTGTCGTGCTAAATGAAATAACCTTGTCTTCGGGCACTGCGGACGAAATTTTAGAATTTATTATCAATAACACAGAAGAGTACGATCCTGCGACCGATACATCGACGATTGACGGTGTCGAATTTACCAGCGGGTTTGCTTCAATCAGCTTTTCCAAAGATACACGCAATAGACGAATTTTCGCCGACAACGGCTCCTTGAATAGCATTAGTCTGGAGCTTTTTGGCGGAGATCTCGACTTTTATAAACTGCGCTATCTCCATCAATCGGCATTCTCGATGACCGATTCATTAACCTATAATTTGCGCACCAGGATAGGATACGGTGATGGTTCGGGTGACACCATAGATCTACCGTTTTTCGAGAAGTTTACCGCAGGTGGTGTTCGTTCGATTCGTGGTTATGATCGCAATAGCCTCGGGCCTTTGGACA
Source organism: Gammaproteobacteria bacterium (assembly GCA_030595795.1). Taxonomy (GTDB): domain Bacteria; phylum Pseudomonadota; class Gammaproteobacteria. Next base: position 3,245 of record JAUVCH010000058.1, on the reverse strand, counting down.
GTAATGGCGACCCCTTCGGTGGAAATTTGCAGGTTCTTATTACCAACGAACTGTTAATTCCAATCGAATCGATGGGCAGTTCAGAAACCTTTCGGCTTGGGTTATACTGGGATGCGGGTAATGTATTTGCTGATGTGGATTCGTACGACTCTGAGTTACTTAGGCAATCGGTTGGTCTGTCGGCAAAGTGGTTCTCCGCGATCGGCCCATTGGAGTTTAGCTATGCATTCCCATTGAATGATGAGCCGGGTGATGACATCCGAAACTTCCAGTTCGCACTGGGTGCTTCATTTTAAAGAGGTTTAATTGAACGTTTTAATTCGATATTTCCTGTTTCTGGTTTTTGTACTGAGTAGTACTGGTGCTATTGCCGAGAACCATTCGTATAAAATTGGATTTGTGAATACTTCTAAGGTATTGAAACAGGCTCCTCAGGCTCGTAAGGTCGAGGAGCGCCTGAAAGCCGAGTTTGGTCCAAGAGAGGGTCAGATAAAAGAACAAAGGCAGGAAATATTGGCGCTTGAGGATCAGATAAAATCTGATAAGGCGATTAATTCCAATACCCGTCGAAAGCTTGAGCGTGAAATACGACTTAAAGTCAGTCAGCTGAAATTCTTGGAGCAGGAGTTCCGCGAGGATCAAAATCTCCGTCGTAATGAAGGTATTCGAGAGCTGCAACAGGTGATTGCCGGGGTGCTCGAAAAGTTAGGGGATTCTGGCAATTACGATTTAATACTGACCGAGGGCGTTAGTTATGTGTCGGGTCAGACCGATATCACGGATCAAATCATCGAAATGCTTAATCAGCTAGCGGAAACTACAGACGAAGCCCAGTAGTCTCTTCAAATCTAGAGGGTCAAAATAATCCAATGCCGCTAAGCCTGCAACAACTGGCAGATCAACTCGGTCATCGGTTCCAGGGTAACGCTGATCTTCAAATTTCTGGCGTTGCCTCGCTGGCGCATGCTCGTACAGGGGGGTTGTGTTTTTTACAGCATAAAAAATATCTCAAGCAGGTCGCCGATAGTCAGTGTTCGGTGTTAATTGTTCCCGACAGTTTCGACAGCTCAGTACCGAATAAGGGGCTTATTTTCTCGCCCAATCCTCAGTTTAGTTTTGCTCGTGCAATTCAATTGTTATCTCCTGCCGAAGTGTTCGGTAATAAAATTTCTGGTATTCATCCCTCGGCTCAAATAGCCGAGTCCGCAAAGCTCGGTGAACGGGTTTCGGTTGGTGCTTTATCTGTCATTGGTGAGAATACTGAAATAGGCTCCGGGAGTAAAATTGATGCAGGCTGCATTATCGAAGACAATGTTACGCTTGGCCGACACTGTTTGCTCCATAGTCGAGTGACTGTCGCGCATCGAGTCGAGATCGGTGATCGCTGTATTTTGCATTCTGGCGTTGTGCTGGGTTCAGATGGTTTCGGCCTGGCGTTGGATGAAGAAAAGTGGCAAAAAATTCCACAGATCGGTACGGTCATCATCGAGAACGATGTCGAAATCGGAGCCAATACAACGGTTGATCGAGGTGCCCTCGACGACACGGTTATCGAAGAAGGTTGTAAACTCGATAACTTGATTCAGGTGGCGCATAATGTACGCATAGGTGCGCATACCGCGATAGCTGCCTGTGTCGGTATTGCTGGCAGCGCAAATATTGGCAGGCATTGTAGAATCTCTGGCGCGGCGGTCGTACTCGGTCATTTGAGCGTCGCCGATCACGTAACAATCAATGCAATGTCGATGGTCACCAAAGATATTAAACAGGCTGGGGTTTATTCTTCGAGCATGCCTTTGATGGAAAGTAGCGAATGGCGAAAAAATAGTGCCCGTTTTAAATCGCTGGATAAACTGGTCAGGAAAGTCGATGAGCTTGATAGGCAATCCTGATTACCAGAATAATTGAATATTTGAATAATTACTGAGGTTATATGTCGGAACTTGATATAAGTAAAATAATGGAATTTCTTCCGCATCGGTATCCTTTTTTAATGGTTGATCGTGTGCTGGAAACCGATAAGAGTGAATACTTGTCAGCCATTAAAAATGTGTCTATCAATGAACCTTTTTTTCAAGGCCATTTTCCAGGTCAGCCAATTATGCCAGGGGTCTTAATCCTGGAGGCGCTGGCGCAGGCAACGGGATTACTGGCATTCTCCTCAATGGGAGAGAGCTATAAATCGAAGCTCTATATGCTAGTCGGTATTGATAAATCACGGTTTCGCGATCAGGTAGTACCAGGCGATCAACTCAAGTTAAATGTTCGCTTACTGCGCAATATGCGTGGCATCGGCAAATACGAATGTCGGGCGATGGTCGGCGACAGGCTAGTAGCAGAAGCTGAAATGATGTGTTCAGCGCAGGATAAAAGTGCATGATTCACGAAACTGCCATCGTCGATCCAACTGCCCGTCTGGCAGAAGATGTCAGTGTTGGGCCTTATACAATCATTGGCGCCGATGTAGAAATCGGCAGTGGCACAGCGATTGGGCCACATGTTGTTGTTAGTGGGCCAACCAAAATGGGCCGTAATAATAAGATTTTCCAATTTGCATCGATTGGCGAAGCGCCACAGGATAAAAAATATGCTGGGCAACCGACTCGCCTCGAAATTGGTGATAACAATGTTATTCGGGAATATGTGACATTTAATCGCGGTACCGCCGAAGGCATCGGTGAGACGGTGATCGGTAGTGATAACTTGTTTATGGCTTATAGCCATGTTGCGCACGACTGTGTGGTTGGTGATCATACCGTATTTGCCAATGCCGCTTCTCTTGCCGGACATGTGACGGTCGGGGATTATTCGATTCTTGGTGGCTTTACTTCGGTACATCAGTTTACCGATATAGGAGAAAAAGCCTTTACGGGATTAGGTTCGGTTGTTACTCAGGATATTCCTCCATTTTCAACCGCTGCAGGTAACCGGGCGCGGACGATTGGAATTAACAAAGAAGGGTTAAAGCGTAAAGGTTTTTCCCCGGATTTAATTCGAGCTTTGCATAAGAGTTTCCGTGCACTGCTCAAGTCACGGGTTTCTAACCCCGAGGCTTTTGAGCAATTAAAACCATTATGCGAGCAGTATCCCGAGGTAAATACCTTCGTAGAATTTGTGAAAAATAGTAAACGAGGTATAGCGCGTTAGTTCCGCATCTAGCTTGCCATCGCTGTTTTGAATATCCTTGCCATAGATACTTCAACCGAGGCCTGCTCCGCAGCCTTATTGCGCGAAGACGGACGTAT
>JAUVCH010000055.1 GCA_030595795.1 Gammaproteobacteria bacterium | reverse complement strand
GGTAAAGGGCAGAAAATCGATGCGATAGCGGCGATCACTGAAAGCAGGGATCCTGATGTTGGGATTAATGAATTAAAAGAGCTGCTACAACAGGAAACCCGGAGCCGTCTCCAGCTCGAGCATCGGATCGAGAGCATGAATAAAAAGCTAGAGGAACTGGAGGCTACAGTTATCTCGCTTTCACAATAGTTGATGCAATGTTCCTATATTTTGGGGTGTTAGGTGTTAGGCGATTGCTTCGATCCATTCAGGAAATAACCTTTCCAGGATAATCGGCGATACCCGGATTGTCACCTATACCGATAAGCGCAGGGTGATTTATTTTTGGCAGGCGTAACACCATGTCGTCATCGCGTTTGGCGAGAATATAATCGCGCACGATATCCCATACCAGTCGGCCTTCGGGGGCCTGGTTAACCGACGCCCAGCCCGTGACATTGTAGGTTTTAGCGGGATCGATAGCTTTACCATTGTCTAACACCACCTGGGTGATGCGTTTACCGTAAACCTGTTCTGGCTCAATGGTATAATCGAGACCCCCGACCCGTACCATGTCACCGCCGGATTGCAGGTAGGGGTCTGGATCAAATAAATTATCGGCGACAGCTTCGAGAATATTGAGTATCGCCTCGCCAGTCATTTCGGAAACATAGCTCTCAGCATAAGTCATCGAGGTCTGCGACATGACGTCTTCCATGGTGATCCAATGCCCCTTTAGAGTTGTCGTACCCCAACGTACACCAGGAGAAAGAGCGACATCGGCATCGTATTCGTGGCGTAAAGCGTTACAGATAACCTGATCCCAGGTGCCCATGAAGTTGCCGCGCCTATAAAGAGTTCTATCCGCGATTCCGAGTTTTTCAGATAATATTGTTTCGAAGGTTTTGCCGACCCGCTCTGGATTATAGAAATATTCGCTGGATCGACTTTCGATAATCTTATCGGAATACACCGTACTACGCATTTGCTTGATATAGGCCTGCATTTCTTTGTCGGCCGGCAGCCAGTCTGAAATAATGGGCAACATTTGATAGTTCATGTCCCTGATGCCGTTGTCGGCAATATCCATGTCCATTACGCCAATATATTTACCGTTCGAGCCTGCGTTAGTTACCCAGCATTGCCTGCCGCCTGCATTATTCACCTTGACTGGTTGTGGCATGCCGTCGTGAGTATGGCCGCCGAATACCGCGTCCAGGCCAGCTACGCGTTCTGCCATTTTGACATCAACGTCCATACCATTGTGCGACAACAGCACGACTGCATCGGGTGATTCGGATGAACGAATTTCCTCGACCAATTCGGACATGTCGTCTTCACGGAGCCCGAACGACCAGTCGGGAAAAAACTCCTGGGGGTTTGCGTTTGCAGTTCTGGGGAAGGCCTGACCGACGATTGCGACACGGGCGCCACCGAAGTCCTTGATGACATAAGGCTGGAAAGCGTGGCCTGAATCTTCATCGAATAATCCCCTACCGTCGAACTTCTCTACCATTGCGTAATAATCGTCGCCGAACAAAGCGTCTTCTTTGACACGGACATTCTGGCCGATGAAGTCGCCTTTAAATAAGGCCACGTTACTGAGCACTTCCTCTTCCCGATAAGTGAATTCCCAGTGGCCGACCATGACATCGACGCCAAGAATATTGGATGCTTCGACCATATCGACGCCTCGGGTCCATAGCGATGTGCCTGAACCCTGCCATAAGTCACCGCCATCGAGAGTGATGGTGTTCTGCTTACCACCGGCCGACTCGCGTAGTTGGTCGAGCAGGGTTTTAATATGTGCGAATCCACCAGTGCGGCCAAACTTTTCGGCCCCCTGTTCGAAGTCGAGATAGGTATAAGCGTAAGATTCGGGACTGCTTTCTGACAGGTTCATGTGTTTCAGAAGTTTCTTTCCGACCACATGAGGTGGCCGTCCAAAGGCTTCCCCTATACCCAAATTAACATTCGGTTCGCGAAAGTAAACCGGGTTTAGCTGACCGTGTACGTCGGTAATGTGTAGAATTCGAGCATTACCCTGCATGCCAACCTTGTAGAAATCGCTCGGTTTTGTTGCGGCATAACTGGATTTGGAAAAACAACCCGGCAGGCTGGAAGCTGCTGCTCCAGCGCCTAGAAGTTTGATAAAATTGCGTCGTTGCCTATTTGTCAAAGATGCGGTCATAATTTAAGCCTGGCTTGAGATTTTCGTATCCATCGCATTATACTGTTTGCTACAGGCCTCTATATATGCCGTTTGGGTTAACAAATCCAAGAATCAATATTACTCTTTAAGTTAGTGTACCTCATGCCGTTCAGAATTTTACTGTTACTAGCCGGCCTGGCCTTCACGTCAACAATACCCGCAGATGTTGTCAAACCAGCCTTAACCGAAATTAATGTATTCGCCAGTGGTCGGGTCGAGATTGAAATTCGCACCAGTCTCGAAGCCTTGTTAACCAGTATCGATGGCCGATATCAAAATACCAAAGATGCACCAGGCTCCGATCAATACGACTTCTTTCGCCAGCAATCACCCGAACAACTGGCCTTATCGTTTCAATCTTTTCGTCCGATCCTGATCGAAGGGGTGGAACTTACCGTTGACGACGCACCGATTAGTCTCGATATAGCGTCTATCGATATTCCGCAGCCGGGTTATACCAAAGTGCCTCGTACCAGCGTTATAGTTTTGACAGGAATGATTAAAGGAAGTCGCGATAGCTTGCGCTGGTACTACCCTGACCGCTTTGGTATTCACGCGGTACGTGTAAAGTTAATCGACGAGGCGAAGGACTTCTGGCACTGGTCGGATTATCAATGGATTCGCGATGGCCGGGTATCCGAGCCATTTCCGCTTAATGGATTAATCAAGGAAACATTCTGGTTTGATGTTTTGACTACCTACGTCGAGGCGGGCTATTTGCATATTCTGCCGCTCGGCCTGGATCATATTTTGTTTATCCTCGGATTGTTTCTGATGAGTCTGAAGTTTCGTCCACTTCTCTGGCAGGTCACGATGTTTACGCTGGCGCATTCAATTACACTCAGTTTATCGACGCTGGGTATTTTTGACTTACCGTCAAGCTGGGTAGAACCGTTAATCGCACTATCCATCGCCTATGTCGCGATAGAAAATATATGGCATCAGAAGCTCAGTTCGACTCGGCTTTGGGTGGTCTTCGGCTTCGGGCTCCTACACGGGCTTGGCTTTGCCACGATGCTGGCAGAGTTTGGATTGCCAGACGATGGCTTTTTGCTGGCGTTGCTGGGTTTCAACCTGGGTGTCGAAGCAGGGCAGGTCAGCATTTTATTACTAGCCTGGTTGGGACTGGGAGTCTGGTCAAGGGAATGGACTGGCTATCGACATTGGATAGTGATCCCTTGCTCATCGGTCATCGCCATTATTGGTCTGATATGGTTTTGGCAGAGGTTGTCTTTTTGATGATCTTTCGACTATTCGACTCACTTACCTGTATGCCAGGCATATTCGTGTTTGACACTGCCACTGTGTTATATTGAATGCATGTGAATGCAGGGGTATCGCAATGACTACAACTATGACACTTCGTCTCGATGATGAAACCAGCAGCCGCTTATCAGATTTGGCAGGCGCGACTGATCGATCTAAAGCATACTTGGCTAAGCAGGCTCTCAAGGTGTTTTTGGAGAATAATGAATGGCAGGTACAGCAAATCAAAGAAGCCATGGCTGAAGCCGATACCGCCAGCCCAGATCAGTTCGTTGATAATGATACCGTTATGGCCTGGATGGATACCTGGGGAACAGATAATGAGAAACAATCCCCAGCATAATGAAGGTAATCTGGTTTAAAAGAGCTATTTTGGATTTGAAGTCAGCAAAGGATTATATAGCTCAGGACAATCCCCTGGCTGCTCAAAAAATAGTACGAAGGATTCGAGATAAAGTTTCCTTGTTAAGCGATCAACCAGGTATTGGGAGACCGGGACGGGTGCCAAATACCAAAGAACTGGTAGTAGATAGAACCCCATTTATTTTACCGTACCGGGTTCGTGATAATAATATTGAAATTATACGCGTGTTACACACTTCAAGACGGTGGCCGCAGAAAGTTTAGACTATGATAAAACTAAACCTCGGCCAACTCGATGGCCAAATACTGGTATTTGGCGGCCCCTACAGTAATTTGGCAGCCACTCTGGCGATACGATCTAAGGCTGAATCGCTCGGTATACCCGCAAACCATGTTATCTGTACGGGCGACCTGGTCGCTTATTGCGCTGAACCCGCAGGAACTATCGATTTAATTCGTGACTGGGGAATTTCGGTGGTGATGGGTAACTGCGAGGAATCACTGAGTCAGGAGTCTGACGATTGCGGTTGTGGTTTCGATGAGGGTAGCGCTTGTTCGGTGTTGTCGATTACCTGGTATCAATATGCGAACGCTCTAATTAGTCCTGACCAAAGGCATTGGATGGCCGACTTACCCCGCACTATCGATTTTCAATATGCAGGTTTCAACTTTAAAGTTATTCACGCAGGAGTTGACAGTATTAATCAGTTTATATTCGCGTCCGACTCTTTATCCAATAAGACTGATCAAATAAAACAGGCCAGGGTCGATGTGATTATTGGTGGCCATTCTGGCATTCCCTTTGGGCAAAAAATAGATGATTGTTATTGGTTGAATGCTGGCGTTATTGGTATGCCCGCTAACGACGGTGGTTCGGATGTCTGGTATATGTTGTTAAATCCTTCTGAGCAGGGGTTTACTGCTAGCTGGCATCGGCTGTCTTATGACTTTGAACAAAGTCAAAAGTCTACAAATACTGCGGGGATGAGCGAATACGCTCAGGCCTTAGCCAGTGGTTTGTGGCCGAGCATGGATGTCTTGCCAGAGTACGAACGCGAGCAGCAGGGAATGAAACTTGAACTGGAACCGTTAAGTGTTTTCGGTCGCAGTCGGGCTGCCTCTTAACTGATCAACCCACATCGCTGTCGCTCCCGCTACTGCAATCGGCATGACAAAAAAGTTCACCACGGGAATACTGGTTAGAATCATCACCATGCCGCCAAATCCCAGCGAGAGTCCACGTCGTTCCGCGAGTAACTGCTTTTGTTTAGCGAAGGTCAGGTCGTGATTTCCCATGGGATAATCAAGATATTCCAACGAGAGTAACCAGGAACCAAAAATTATCCATAGCACCGGCGATATGAAATTAATCACCGGTATCAGACTAACCAGTAGTAAACCGGCGCTCCACAGCAAGATATAAACCAGTTTCCCCAGCTGCGAACCGATACTACTGACTACTATTGCCATAAAGCTGCTATCTGAATTAATTTTCTCTCCGGTCAGTAACTGTTCTATTTTCTCCGACATCAGTGCATTGAAGGGTGCAGCGACGATATTAGCGATGGGTGTGAAGGTGAAAAAAACGATAATAGCTGTCATCGAGGTGATAAATATCCAGATAATCCATCGCAGAAAGTCGAGGAAATCTGGAACCCAACTCAACATCCAGTTTACCAGTGGCGAGAACTGTGAGTAACCGAACCAGATTAACCCACCAAACAGGGTGATGTTGATCAAAAGCGGTACGATGACATACGGGCGTATCTCGGGTTGTTTAACCAGTTTGAACCCGCGAGCGAGCATATAACTACCGGTCATAGTATCGCTAATCATCGACATTATTAACTGACCTACTGAGGTAAAACCACGGGGTCGGCGGCGACCCAGTTATCGGCCCGGTGTTCGGCGACAACCTGGGTATAGACACCACCCCTGACGTTAAAATCGGCGCTGACGCGCATGAACCTGGGCTGTATCGCTTCGATCATGTCGGAGAGCATCTTATTGGTAACCGCTTCGTGGAAGGCGCCTTCATCGCGATAAGACCAGAAATACAGTTTAAGCGCCTTTAGCTCCAGGCAAAGCTGGTCGGGAATATATTCGACCTGGATCGTCGCGAAGTCGGGTTGACCGGTCATCGGGCACAAACAGGTAAATTCGGGTGTATCGATGCGAATGGTGTAATCGCGGTCCGTCTGGGGGTTATCGAAAGTATCCAGTGATTTGGATGGTTTCGTAGTCATGTGTGGTTCTCATTGCCTGGTTAACGAATGGTGGCGAGACCGTGTTCGATTGCGTTATCGACCAGGCCACCGAAATAATCGAGGGAGTTTACACCAACTATACGTTCGCTGACTTCCTGATTTTGGCCATTGAGAAAAATTAATGTGGGTGTGACATATACGCCCAAATTACTCGCAAATTTAGCGGCGGTTATGGCATTGCCGTTGAAGTCTTTAATCTTAGAGAAATCCTCGATATCAATCATACGAATGAATACATCGGCATCATAATCTCCGCTACGCAACATCGGTTCGATAATTTCTTCTTCAAGCTTCCGGCAGAAACTGCAGTATTCAGCAGCTACTTCAAGCATGATGATTTTTCTCTCTTGTTCAGCCTGTTTTGTAAGTTGCTCGAAGTCCCTGACTTCAATGATTTCAACTTCAGGTATAGGCTCTGCAGCCATCAAAAAAAAGCTGGCCAAACAAAGTAGGATTAGACTGGGGATCCTGTAACTGGTTTTGAATTTGTTCATAATCGTTTTATTGTACCAATAACAACTAATATCCAGTACATCCAATGTAGTTAATTGATCCTATCCAGTGTGATATATATCTGTCTGTTAAGTGGTAAATAATTTGAGCTCATTACTGTTGCGCTCGAAATCAGATGGTATACTCTGAGCCCCAAAATTATAAGCTAATATCACACCTCGTCATATGCGTTTGAGCCAAATTAAGATTGCTGGTTTTAAATCCTTTGTGGATCCGACAAAAATAATATTTCCAGCCAGTATTACCGGAATTGTCGGACCGAATGGCTGCGGCAAGTCGAATGTCATCGACGCGGTGCGCTGGGTCATGGGTGAATCTTCGGCCAAGCACCTGCGCGGCGATTCGATGGAGGACGTTATATTCAGTGGTTCTTCCGGGCGTAAACCGGTCGGTCAGGCTTCAGTCGAACTTATATTTGATAATTCAGACGGTCGCGTTGCAGGCGAATACGCCAAGTACAACGAAATATCGGTGAAACGTATCGGCACGCGTGCTGGCCAATCTAAGTACTTTCTTAACAATGCTCGCTGTCGTCGACGTGATATCGCCGATATTTTCCTCGGCACTGGCCTAGGCCCGCGTAGTTATTCGATTATCGAGCAGGGTATGGTCAGTCGCGTCATCGATGCTAAACCAGAAGAGCTGCGGGTTTATCTCGAAGAAGCTGCCGGGATATCTAAATACAAGGAAAGGCGTCGAGAAACCGAAACCCGAATCCGTCATACACGAGAAAATCTCGACCGCCTGAAAGACATCATCGAAGAAATCGATAAACAGTTATCGCGGCTCGACCGGCAGTCAAAAACTGCCGAAAAGTATAAATTACTGAAGCAGGGTCAACGTAAGCTCGAGGCCGAAAGCCTGTTGTTACAGAAAATGGCGTTCGAAGTCGATATCGATGCCCAGACGCGAAAGCTCGCAGCGGTCGAAATTTCCATGCAGGAGGGTGTGGCACAGTTCCGAAATGTCGAAAAGCAAATCGAGGACTGCCGACAGCAATTGGTAACAGCGACCGATGAGCACAATGAAATTCAGAGTCAGTATTATCAACTGGGTTCGGATATATCGACCAAAGAGCAGTCGATCGAACACCAGAAGAATCTGCGCCAACACAATCAACAGGAGCTTAAAAATATTCAGCAATCGCTAAAGGAGTCACAGCTTATGCTCGACAGCGATAGCCAGAAGCTACAGAAGCTGGATGCCGACATTACCGATATGCGACCAAGGCTGGAAGCCAGTATCGGCGGCCTGAAAGTCCACGAAGACAATCTCACCCAGGTCGAAACCGAAATGACCAACTGGCAGGAGCTATGGGATACTTTCCGCCGCGACTTCCACAAGGTGCACGAATCGGCACAGATAGAAAATCGGGGTATCGAGCATATCGAGCGCCAGGTGCAACAATCACAAAAACGCAGTGACCGGTTACAGGAAGAACTACAAACCCTCGATACGTCGGCCTTCGATCAGGAAATCCTGGAGCTAGGGCAGGAAGTCGAAGCGAAAACACAGGAGCACGCCGCGACGCTCGCTCAGTTACAGGGTAAGAGTGATGAAATTCTGGCGCTGAGACAAAGCATAGAGCAGCAATCAAGCCAACTCGATGGTAAGCGTAATCAGGTGCAAACCTTGCGCGGACGTCTGAGTTCACTCGAAGCGCTGCAACAGCATGTGCTATCGGAAACCAGTGACGATGTCCGCCATTGGCTTTCGCAGCACCAGATCGATTCCGGTAAGCGTTTGACCGAAGTGTTAAAAGTGCGTAATCAAGTTGAAAAGGCCGTCGAGGTAGTGCTCGGACCATTTCTTGGGGCTTATTGTGTGGAGCCTGGGCGAGCTATTCCGGATAATTTAATCGCGAATCATGGTCTGGCGATAGTTGATCGCCAAAGAGCCGGACAAGCGCCGGAGCAGGGTCGCGACTGGCCACGCCTGAGTGATTCGGTGGACTGTGATATTGATCTATCCGGTCTCATGGCGAATATCTACCTGTGTAAAGATTTACAGGAGCTGGCACTTCGAAAAATTCAACTCAAAGCGGGTGAAAGTCTGGTGACCAGCGATGGACTCTGGGTAGGTTCGAACTGGGTATTACAACTTGGCGAGGAAGATCAGCGTAGTGGGATGCTAGCACGCGAACAGGAAATCAAGGATATCCGCCAGCAACTCGACGAAATAACACAAAATGCGCTGGCGCTTAAGTCACAAACCGACGGCGACCGTCAGCGTCTGCAACACATAGAGCAGCAACGCGATGAAGACCAACGCGCTCTTAGTCAATTGCACCAGCAAACCTCCGATCTGCGAAATCAGCTAACCCAACGTAAAGGGCGTGTTGAGCAGGTATCCAGTCGATACCAGCAAATTCAAACCGAACTCAAAGAACAGGACGAGTTACAGAATAAGCATAGTCTTGAGCTCCAGTCGAATAGCGCCAAGCGTAATGAAATGCTAGCACAGATCGGGCAGATGACTGAACAGGAAGCAGCCTTGCAAACGCAGAAGGTCGATTTACAGGAAAGGTTGAGTCGTTATCGTGTTGAATTACAGCAAAGCCGTGATAGTAATCATCAGCTACAAATGAAAATGCAGGCGCATGAAGCCGAGCATCGGGCGACGCAATCGAATATCGAGCGTATGCGTGAGCAGGGAGAACAATTTAATCGCCGAGCGGGTGAACTTGCAGTTGCAATAAAAGATGCCGACGAGCCACTCGAATCCCTACAAAAGACGTTGCAGGAATTACTCGAAGCACGAAATTTAAAACAACAGGCGCTGAATCTGTCGCAGGAAAAGGTAGCCCAACTCGATAATAAACAGCGCGGATTCGAAGCGGAGCGTAATAAACTTCAGCAGCAAAGCGATGAAATTCGCAATCGCCTCGAAGGCCAGCGAATGCAATGTCAGGAAGTGAAAATTCGTTGCAACACAGTTGAGGAACAACTGGAGAAGACCGGTTTCGAAATGCAGGAACTGACGGACAATATCGATTCCGAAGCCGAACTAAAGGAATGGCAGCGCCAGCTTGAAACGCTGAATCAAAAAATAGATCGCCTGGGGCCCATTAATCTAGCCGCTATCGATGAATACAAAGAGCAACTCGAGCGCAAACAATATCTTGATGCACAGCTCGAAGATCTGGTATCGGCCTTAACAACGTTGGAGACTGCTATTCGAAAAATCGACAAGGAGACTCGGTCACGTTTCAAGGAAACCTTCGATCACGTCAATAGCCGAATGAGCGAGCGATTTCCCAAATTATTCGGTGGCGGTGAAGCGCGGCTTGAATTAACCGAGGATGACTTGCTCAATACTGGTGTTATTATTATGGCGAGGCCGCCGGGTAAGCGCGTCACCAATCTACAGTTACTTTCCGGTGGTGAGAAGGCGTTAACCGCAGTGGCATTAATATTTGCCATCTTCGAACTCAATCCTTCGCCTTTTTGTATGCTGGATGAGGTCGATGCGCCACTCGATGATGCCAATGTTGGTCGCTTTTGCGCGATGGTCGATGAAATGTCAGAACAGGTACAGTTTATTATGATTACGCACAATAAAATCACCATGGAGATGGCTCGAAATCTGAATGGTGTGACGATGCACGAACCCGGTGTTTCGCGCCTGGTATCGGTAGATGTCAGCGAAGCCGTAGAGATGACCGAAGCCTAGCGATGACCGTGATACCAGTTAATCGTCGGGATAAAGGAGTGGGTTGATGGATGCATCGGCGCTACGTTGGACTCTGGCTACTATCGGTATTGTCCTGCTGGTCGGCATTTATCTCTATGGCGTGCAGCAAAACCGTTTACGAAAACGTGCTGCCCGTGAAACTTTCGCTCGTGAAGAAGTTGATTCTGCCTTTATCGAAGACGAACAGTTACGCGAAGAGCTGGATAACCTTGGAAAAATAATCAATGATGATGCAGAAAACACCGATCTGGGTGCGATCAATATCAATCCCGCGCTGGAAGCCAATATTTCATCGACTTTGATTGAAAAAGTTGAGTTATTTATCCCTGATTTAGTCGCCTCAATCGACGATGACAAGCTAACTAGCCATTTACTCATGCATTCCGACCATCGGCTCATCACCGGTGAGGAAATTAATTCGGCAATGGGCCATACCGGATTCGACATCAATGCCGAAGGAATAATGGAATATCGACAGAGCGAAGACCAGGGTTTTTCTGTGGCGAGTCTGTCGTCACCAGGGCATTTTTCTGATCTTGAAGAGCTGGAATTTACGACCCTGGGCCTAAATTGCTATTTCGATCGAGATAATTGTGTCGATGCAATTAAGAATTATGAATTAATGCTGAAAAAAATTGATGAACTGGTTCGGCTCCTAAACGTCAAAGTTTATCAGTCTAATCAGCAACTCTTAACGATTAGCGATGTCACTGAAATCAGGCAACATCTGTCTTCCTGATTATGACTGCAGCAGAACAAATTCGAACCGAGGTTAATCAGCTCAGGGATGATATCAACACGCATAATCATCGTTATTATGTGCTGGATGATCCACAAATAACCGATCAGGCCTATGATCGATTACTGCGCCGTCTGCAGCAGCTCGAAGCAGATCACTCAGAGCTGCAATCGGTGGATTCCCCAACGCAACGAGTGGGTGCCGCGCCAGCGACTCATTTCGACACAGTCGAGCACGAAATGCCGATGTTATCACTAGATAATGCCTTCGAAGATGATGAGATGCTGGCTTTTGAGAAGCGCCTGAAAGACCGACTGGATAATCAGGATGTTGGGTTGTCTTATACGGCCGAACCAAAACTGGATGGGCTCGCGGTTAGTCTTTTGTACGAACAAGGAATATTGACTCGTGCAGCAACGCGTGGTGATGGTAATCGGGGTGAAAATATCACCGCGAACGCCAGGACACTGTCTTCGATACCACTCCGCTTACAGGGCGCGAACTTTCCACCACGTTTTGAGGTGCGTGGAGAGGTTTATATTATGCACGCTGACTTCGAGGCATTGAATGAGCAACAACGTAAGTCAGACGCCAAGGTATTTGCCAATCCTCGCAATGCGGCTGCCGGTAGTTTGCGCTTGCTGGACTCAAGGATTACAGCCAGCCGACCGCTGACTTTTTGCTGTTATGGCCTGGGCATCGTAGAGGATTACAAATTACCCATCAGTCACTTCGAGCGCATGC
Organism: Gammaproteobacteria bacterium; assembly: GCA_030595795.1. Lineage (GTDB taxonomy): Bacteria > Pseudomonadota > Gammaproteobacteria. The sequence continues at coordinate 16,714 of JAUVCH010000055.1, read as the reverse complement.
AATTAATACAGTCTTTCGGGTTTCCAATTAGTCCTTATATCGAGTGTCTTAGCGGTATCGAGGCCTGTATCGGCTATTACCAGTCAATTTTGGCAAACCGTGACAATTTGGCCTTCGAAATAGACGGCGTGGTGTTCAAACTCGACGACGTCGAACAACAAACCATGGCAGGCTTTGTATCCCGCGCGCCGCGCTGGGCCATCGCCTATAAATTCCCCGCACAGGAAGTCATGACCAAACTACTCGATGTCGATTTTCAGGTGGGTCGAACCGGCGCGCTGACACCGGTGGCTCGCCTCGAACCAGTCTCGGTTGGTGGCGTCATGGTGAGTAATGCAACCTTGCATAATATGGATGAAATACAGCGTAAGGACATCCGCATCGGTGATGTGGTTATTGTCAGGCGGGCAGGAGATGTGATTCCGGAAGTGGTATCTGCTGTTGTCGATCAGCGCAAAGAGAATTTAGTATTACCGCAGATGCCTGAGCATTGTCCGATCTGTGGCTCGGAAGTATCACGCCTGGAAGGACAGGCAGCCTATCGTTGTAGCGGTGGACTGATTTGTGCGGCGCAATGCAAAGAAGCGATTAAACATTTTGCTTCGCGCAAGGCAATGGATATTGATGGTTTAGGCGATAAGCTGGTCGAGCAAATGGTGGATCAGGGCATGATCGATTCAATTGGTGATTTGTATCATCTGGAAATTCTTCAGCTGGCAGGCCTTGAACGCATGGCCGAGAAATCGGCGAGCAACCTGAAAAGCGCTCTGGACAAAAGCAAATCGACAACGCTGGCTCGATTTATCTACGCGCTGGGTATTCGTGAAGTCGGCGAGACAACCGCCGAGTCCCTGGCGAATCATTTTGCTGCGATAGAGGCTATACAAGAGGCGGACATCGAGAGCCTACAGACGGTTGACGATGTGGGCCCCGTGGTTGCCGAAAATGTCAGACTGTTTTTCCAACAGGAAAAAAATATCGACATTGTCACTAGGCTGATTGAACAGGGTATTCATTGGCCAGACATCGAAAAAGCTGAAAGTATTCAGGATCAGCCTCTTTCGGGTAAAACCTACGTCATTACCGGAACACTAGAAGGCTTAAGCAGAGACCAGGCGGCGGCCATGTTAAAAGCTAAAGGAGCAAAGGTGAGTAGTAGCGTCTCAGCAAAAACCACGGCGGTTATCGCGGGCGAGAAGCCAGGTTCAAAAGTAACTAAAGCTGAATCTTTAGGTGTAACAGTACTTGATCAACAGGCCTTCCAGTTGCTACTTGAATAATTGGTCTTAAGCATTATCTGTCAATTAACTAAATAGTTTAAACTACCCCCATGAAGACCCACGATGTTGACGCCGAGCTAAAAAAGTACGCCTTTGCGGTTTATATACTGCAGGCGCTGTCATTCCTCCTGTTATTTACCGCAATAATTGGTGTCATCGTCAATTACATTAAAGACGATGATGTAGGTGTTTCCTGGTTACAATCGCATTTTATCTGGCAAAAAAATACTTTCTGGTATGGCCTGTTGTGGATTGTGCTGGGTACATTAACAACACCTATTTTCATCGGTTATGCAGTGCTTGGATTTACCACGATCTGGTTAATCTATCGAATTGCCAAAGGCTGGATTTATCTGGTCGATGGAAAGGCTCTCTATTTAAAAGGTTAAAACATGACAGAAGAAGATAAATGGCGCGAAAAGCTTTCACCTGAAGACTATCGAGTTTGCCGGCTAAAGGGCACCGAGCAACCTTTCACCGGCGAGCACTACGATAATGTACGCAACGGCAAGTATCTCTGTAAATGTTGCGGCGAAGAGCTTTTCACCTCAGAAAAAAAATACGACTCAGGCTGCGGCTGGCCGTCGTTCGATCAGCCTGCTAACGAAGAAGTGGTTCGCTATGAAAGCGATAAAACGCTGGGCATGATTCGTGTTGAAGTAATGTGTGACCACTGCGGTAGCCATCTGGGTCATGTTTTTGATGATGGGCCTCGTGAGACGACAGGCAAACGCTTTTGCATTAATTCAGCTTCGCTAAATTTTGAAGAGGAAGACGTAAGTGAATGAATCAGAATTTAATGCACTGGCAGAAGAAACCTTTATTGCCATTGAAGTCGCCATCGAAGACGCCGTCGAAGCCTCAGGAGCTGATATCGATTATGATACTGCGGGTGATATTCTGACCCTGGAATTCACCAACGGCAGTCAGATTATTATCAATAAACAGACGCCGCTCAGCCAGATTTGGGTGGCGGCACGTTCGGGTGGCTTTCATTTTGACTATGATGCAGGCAGGCAGCTATGGTGTCTTAATAGCGATTCGAAAAAGGAATTGTTCGACCAACTTAGTATCTATTGTTCGGAGCAGACAGGTAGAAGTATAGAGCTCAAAGAATAGGATATATTTACCAGAAGTTAATTCAGTATCAGTGATAAGATCGACCGTATCTGGATAGTTAGTTGGTCGTATTTATATCAATGTCAATCAGTCCTTTAACAAAGGCCGCTTTAGCTGGCTTATTCTTTTTAACTGCGCTTTCGGGTTGCAGTGATCCCGCTGATTCACTCTTATCGAGTTCTAGCCGGAGTTTTAGTATTCCCGTCTCTCGCCTTTATACGATTCCGGCTCCAGGCCAAACGGGACTTCACGCCCAACAATTGCTTCGAGTAATTTTAATTCGATATCGGTGTGGTTAATAAAGGGAGCGGGTTGAATACGTGTACCTTTACTAGCCTTGTTGGTGATATATTTTGGTGCATCATGATGTTCGGCGACAACAGTTTCAGCATCGTTGGGATCTGCGCTGGATGCCAGTTTCACCCTTCCGTAACAGGTGCAGAGGTAAGTTAAATCAGGCTCTGCCTCCATATAAACTCCAGTTCCGCGAATTCCAATCGTAGCCGTTGCCGAACTCATCGTCAGACCCTGGCCATTCTTGCGTTCGCCAAACACAGAAAGCACAGCCCCAGAGAGCAAGCGCATTGTATTGACGAAAAAGTTACTACCTTCGATTTCCATCAGGCTATTGCTGCGTAAAATAAATGAGTCGCTACCCACAACAAAAACTATTTCACTGCTTTTGCCCGTTGCCACAACGTCGCCAGCGCTAATACGGGTTTCGAGATTGGCCTTGCGACTATTTACTGTAACATCACCGTTAAGAGTGAAAATTGATTTATTGTCTGCCAGCTTGTCTGGACTACCACCCCACCAGGCTGGACGCAGAACACCGAAAGGTGTCATCGTCAAAGCACCAATAGACAGGAGCCGGACTAAATTAGCCCGCCGTAACTCGTCCTGTGGATGTAAATCTTCGTCAAAGGCCATTTTATCCCCTCTCATTATTTTTTTAATACTATCCTAATTGCTCGGAATATAATCGAGTTAAACTAAAATAATCTTGAAGTCAATCAAAAAAAAGTAGTATAAGAAAGGTACAATAACTCGCTAGACATGAATCAAAAACCGAAATAGAGACGGTTTTGTCGGTAGAAAAGAAATAAAAGAAGAACGAATAATAATATTGAGTTGATCTGTTGGATTATACCAGTCGATCTTTTTGAGTTAGGGGAATCAGTTGTTGCTGATGGGGGATTTTAGGTTTTTGGGGCCTCGCTTAAGGTTTTTGCAAGCCTTGGTAGCAGTATTGTGTTTTCTTCTATCCCCTGGAGTCAAAGCCTCTTCGACTGGTATTCTAGGCTATCATGGTAATCCCTCAGATTGTACCGTTTGTCATAACGCTGGGGCTTACACTGCCACCGCTAGCATTACTGCACCGACTTCTGTTGGGCGGGGCCTATTGTCAGGAACCTTCACACTATCGGGGTCGGGGGGGAACCGGCGGGGTTTTAATATAGCGGTATATAACCCCTCGGGTGTATTCGTAAATGGGGTTTATAGTAGTTTAAGTTCTGGCGTTAATGCTAATAGCGGGGAACTAACCCACAACGCGCCGCAAACTTTGGGAAGCTGGACTTTTAGGTGGACCGCTCCTTCGACTCTCGGAACTTATACCGTATACGCTTGCGTGAATCCAGTTAACTATTTATCTCCATTCGATAGTACGGGTGATGGGGATGCCGCCTGTGACACCGATACCTTCGTCGTGACTAACACTGCTCCAGTTGCCGATGATGAATCCACAAGTGTAGCCGAAAACAGTACAGTAATTATTACCGATGCTACGTTGCTCACCGGCGATACCGACACGAATGGGGATTCGCTCTCGGTCACAGGATTTAGTCAACCCAGTGGGTTAGCTTTTGTTACGGATAACGGATCGTCGTTTACTTATAATCCAAATGGGAAGTACGAAAGCCTGGATTCAGGAGAGCCAGCAGTCGATACTTTTACCTACACGGTTAGTGATGGAAATTTGACTGATACAGGCACTGTTAGCGTGACAGTAAACGGTGCTAACGACCCCCCTGTCGCTGTTGCAGACACAATAAGCGTGGGAATTGATGGAGCAGCCACAGTACTTGTAGGTGGCGCTACTTCAGTATTAACAAATGATACCGACCCTGATTCTACCGAAGCGATTAAACAGTCCTTTGAAGTTGCTGGTGTTACCTACGGTACATTATCCCTCGCTACCGATGGAACATTTACCTATACCCATAACGGAACTAATAATCTTTTCGATTCTTTCACCTATCGGGTTTGGGACGGGACTATTTATTCGTCGAATGCTACGGTCAATATAAATATTGCCAATACCGAACCAACCGCAGTGAACGATCCACTCGTTGCTACTATCCTGGAAGAAGGAACTAGCTCTGCAATTAACGTTATTGGTAACGATACCGATCCGGAAACTTCGGTTATCGCGGTGGGTAGCATTACGGGCCAAACCAATGGCACCGCAGTTGTGCAGGGCGACCAAACTGTTATTTTCACACATGATGGGTCGGAAACAACTTCGGCTAGTTTTCAATATACGGCCAGTGATGGTTTTCTCACATCTTTGAGTAGCGCCACCGTAACCTTAACCATAACGCCGGTTAACGATCCCCCGGTACTCGCTGCTATCAGCACTCAAACCGCCACTGAAAACGCCTTATTCAGCTTCGACGTTGGTGCATTTTTAACCGATCCTGATGATGCTAATAATGGCGCTGATATCACCTGGAGTATTCAAAGTGGCCTGCAATCCGGTATGACGATCTCGAATGTTGGCGTCATTAACTGGACGCTACCGCAAACCGGAATTTTCAATCAGTCTTACGGGCCGCTCACTATTCGAGCGGTCGATGGTGAGCCGCTTTCTGATACGGTGTCGTTTAGTCTCTCGGTCAGTCCTCCTGACGGCGATTTTGATAATGTCGCCGACTATGACGATCTATGCCTGACAATTGCCGATTCCACCAACGCGGACAATGATGGCGACGGTACGCCTGGCAGCGATGGCGGTATTAACGACGGCGGCGACGCCTGCGACCTCGATGATGACAACGACGGTATGCCCGATACTTTCGAAATCACTTACGGGCTAGATCAATTTGATGCCGCTGATGCGACAGGCGATGCAGACGGCGATGGTATCAGCAATCTCGCTGAATTTAGTGCTGGTACAAACCCCCTTATTGCCGATCTGGTGATTGATGCAACCGGATACCTGACGCCTGTCGAATTAACCCCGCCATCGCCCACCTCTGTTGATGCGTCTGCGTTCAGAGTCGAGGCTAGCAGCATCGATCTCAATGGCACAACTCTGGCAGGGTTCGATCCTCTAGGGCCATACCGTCCTGGCAAAAACGAAATTATCTGGACTGGCTATGATATTGATAATATTAGTGTCGCTACCTCGATTCAAACCTTAACGATTCGACCGATATTCAGCTTTAGCGTCGATCAATTTACACAAGAGGGTGATACGGTCACAGTGAGCGCGAGTTTAAATGGTCAGGCGGCTACCTATCCAGTTATCGTAAATTATTCAATATCGGGTACGGCGGGCGCCTCCGATCATAATGCGACAAATAGTAGTTTCACATTTTCCAATCCCGACCAGGTTAGCAGTATTACCTTCAATGTCGCCAATGATGCGACGGCAGAAGCCGACGAGACAGTCTTTTTTACTGCCAATAGTGCGACAAATGCTGTGATTGGGAGCCGTAATAGGCACTTGGTAACCATCACCGAAGGCAATGTTATGCCTTCGGTTGAGATACTGGTGAGTCAGGGTGGTTTATCCGTAGCATCGGCTTATGCATCAGAGGGGCCGGTAACCGTTGACGTCATCATTAGCGATGTAAACACGTCCCAAAGTCATAGTATTGACTGGACGAATACGGACAATAGCCTGTCCGCGCCGACTGATAACACGACAACAGGTTGGAGCTTTAGTCCGGCAGCCGGTATTTTCCTGCTGGAAGTCAATGTGACTGATGACGGTAGTCCTGCGCTTTCAAACCGTATTAGTCGTGTTTTAAATATTGCTTCGACAGCACCGATATTAACTGCTGTCGATACGGATGGGGACGGTATCAATGATGATGTTGAAGGTCTTGGTGACACCGACACCGATGGCATTCCAGACTATCTAGACGCTTACGATGGAACTGCTGGAGAATCTAACCTGCTGACCAACCAGACTGTCGATCTGACTACTCAATTTTTGATCGAAACCGAACCCGGATTGACTCTCACCCTCGGCAATACGTCGATGGCAGCTAATAACTTTGGCATCATGGTGACCGATGCCGATATCGAGACTTTTGGGAGTGAATCGGGCAATGCCCCATTAAGCCCGGATGATGATTTCAATCATGTCGGCGGTACTTACGATTTTGAAATTAAAGGCTTGCTGCCAGGATCGGAGGCTTCGATAGTCCTACCTTTACAGACGCCGATTCCAAACGACGCGGAGTATCGAAAATTTAATCCGACCACCGGTTGGGGTATTTTTATCGAAGATATTGCCAACCAGGTAGCCAGTGCGCCGGGTGTGTTAGGCGCTTGTCCCGAGCCTGGTAGTAATCTTTATCAAGCCGGTTTAAGTTACCTGGATAACTGCCTGCAATTGACGATTGAGGACGGTGGGCCGAACGATATCGATGCGACCGCTAACGGTATTATTAAAGATCCTGGCAGTGTCGGTTTGCAACTCACAGATGCAGTGACTCCGATTGTCCGCGGTGGTGGGCAGGTTCATCCCTGGCTACTCGTCTGGTTGTTAGGTCTGGCCGGTTTACTGGTAACGGCTCAACGCAAAAGAAAAAATAAATTTTGAATCAGTCTGTACGGAAGCTTCTTGGTTTACCATTGTTGGTACTGATCTGTATTGGTTCGACGCAAGTCTTTGCGCTAAATTTGACCGGCCAGCAGCGATTCGAGGGATTGCAGCTAGCTCAGGTAAGCTCTAATCAACTATCATCGGATAACCCGGAAGTTATTTACGGGCCAGTGCAGAAAAAGGAAAGCCTGTGGATTATTGCCAAGCCTTTTCAACCACCTTATACCACGATGCCGCAGCTGGTCATGGCGATTTATGAAAAGAATCCGGATTCATTTATTAGCAATAATATCAATCGTTTGAAGCCCGGTTCTATGCTCGCTATCCCCTCCGAGGAGGAAATAAGAGCGATCGACTACCGTGCAGCATACCGAGAAATTAAACTTCAAATCGAAGCATACAAGGCATTTCTTCATCAGGAGAGTATCAAATCGTCCGATGGCGGTCAGGAGACTCAAAATGAGTCAACAGGATTAGCATTGGTCGACCAGGTTATTAAGTCTGAACTGACAGAAGAGTCAGGTTTAGAGCAGGGCGAGCAATCGGTACTGGCCGCTCAGATGCCGATTGCCAGCTCAGAAATAATGCCCTCCCTGGAGGCAAAACATGAACATAGCGGGATACACCATGAAAAACCCAGGTTTAGGTATAGTTACGATGTTTCGATAGCTAATGACGATAATATCCGCCGTGCGCAAAACGAGTCGGATATCCGCGGTGACCTGGTTAGTAGCTTTACCTTGAACGCGCGTGCAGCCAGGCCGCTGAGTGGGTCTTCTTTATTGTTGTACGGCGGGAGTATTACCTACCAGCATTTCGATGTATTTGATGAATTAGATAATCTAAAATTTCTAGGTAACACCAAATACCGGTTTTCTAATTCAGTCGGATTTACGGCACCATCCTACACGTTTGGATTGAAAATTGGTGGTATCGAATCGGAGTCTGAAATGCGCGACTCGACGCTTTTCTCCATTTCGGCGGACATGAATAAATGGCTAACTACAACCATCAATATGACAACTGGAGTCGGCTATAAATTACGCGAATCGAAAAGCAAAGTATTCGATACAAGGGAAGCTCGTGCATTTATCAATTTAGATGTCGATATCTCCAGAGTCGCAGTCATATATGGCACCTATACCTACCTGACTGGCGATATTGTTTCCAGTGCTACCCCATCCCTGCAATTCATCAATTGGTCCGATGCGATAGAGCCAGACGATGCTTTTGGTGGTGTTGTTTTTAATCAATTTGCCTACCGGCTGGATGCGGATACCAATGTCATTACGCTTGGCTATAATCGAATTCTGACTCGATCGGCGTCGGTTGATTTCTCTTACCAGTTCGTAGACACAGAGGCTGTTGGCGGCATCTATTACGAACGTGAAATTATCCGAGCCAGTTTATTGGGGAGATTTTGAAAATGCTGCGAGCTTATCAAAACCTGAAATGGCTTATACTATCGATCCTCAGCCTGTCGCTTCTAGCTTGTGGAGATGGTAATTATGATGGATTTGATGATGAAGTTACGCTTGCCACACCCAACAAATTTTTAACTTTTTTCAATAGCCAGCAAGGGGCACTCGCCGAGTCTGTCTACGCGACTGCCTATTATACTGCGATTGATCCTGGCAATAATCGCGATACCTTACAGAAATTTTTAAGTTTGCACGGCTTCGATACCCTGGGTGCTGATCAACACGCAATATTTCGTGACTCGAAGGATCTTGGTTATGGGCGTGACATGTATATGCGTAGCTACCCTAACACTGAATGTGGTGGGCAGGTCGTCGCGTTTTACGTGAGAAACTTTTCAGTCGATATCGTCGATGGTTTTGCTTATGGACCGGTCAATCTCGAAGCCGCGATTGCAGATGATCAACAATATCATTTTGGTAGCAATGCTATCGAGTTTTCACGAGGTCTAGTTACTTCTACCGGCGATACCTGTTCTCCCGAACCTATGGCAAAATTTTACACCTATCGATCGGACTATAGTTCGCCAGGCGCACCCCACCCACGATTGCTCGCTGTAGACCTCGATGGTCGGGGCGAAAAAGCTATGCCACAGCCCTGTATTACCTGCCACGGTGGAAAGCTACAACCGTTAGATAGAAATGGCCGGATTGTTGCGGTACACGCAAATGATTCGGTGAGTCAGATTGGCGACATGAAGGCAGGACTACAGGCGCTCGAAGTCGATAGCTTCGAATTCTCTGCGGACTCGAGCTATACGCGAGCCGATTTTGAAGATGTGCTTAGGCAAATGAACGCGGCGATTTATTGCTCTTATCCCGATAGTGCAGGGCATGCCGCCTGTACTAACTATGGTAGTGGTACCGCCGCTGCCTCAGACACTGGTGAATGGAGCGGTGATTTTGCTCGCGAAATGTTGCTTGGCTGGTATGGCAATACCCTGGAGACAGTCAATTCAGAATTCGATAGTTCCTTTGTACCTGTGGGCTGGATGCCCTCTGTCGGTGGTCCACCGGGTGGGGCCGATGTGCTATTTCAGAAGGTTATAGCCCCCAACTGCCTGGTCTGTCATGGCAAGCAGGGAACCGAGCTGAGTCCATCGACTAATATAGCTGGTGACGGTACAGATATTGACTTTAGTAGTTGGGCGAAGTTTATATCTTACGCCGATGACATTGATCGTCTTGTATTCCATGAAGGGCGAATGCCGCTAGGCTTACTAAATTATAATAATTTTTGGAATGACCCGGATAAAGCCGAATTACTCGGCAGCTTCATTACGCCTTATGTTGGTGATTTTGCAGCGGATCACGTCGATGTCAATGGGAATGTCATTCCCCCTGGAAGAATCGTAGCCAATGCTGGTTCAGATCGAGTTACCCAGCAAAATGCGCCGATATTCCTCGATGCAAAGGCCAGCCTGTTTGCTGATTCATATCAATGGTCGCTGATTTCTTCACCCAATGGTGCTACCGCTTCAATAGCTATGTCAGATAGTGACAAGACAGACTTTCAGGCTGATACCGATGGTAGCTATTTATTCAGATTGACGGCGAGTTCATCGCTTAATAATACTTCTGACACTGACGAAATTACCGTAGTAGTCGATAGCGGGCTTGTTGTTGCTCCGAGAAGTTTGACGTTTTATACGGATATCGAACCATTTATGTCCGCTAATTGCACATTGTGTCATTCGTCGGGCGGGTCAGTGCCCGGCGTTCCTGTTTGGTGGACTGATGATACTACGCAACCATCAGGCCTGGGTCTTTACGAACAGGTGATGGCGCGGGTTAATTTTGATGATCCAGGAAATAGCCTGCTTTTAAGAAAGCCATCAGGAAAACATCATAATGGTGGGTTAGTTGGTGGAGTTAACGGAGGATTTGATACCCTGGAACTAGTCGGTTCTGCTGGTAGAGCAAACTACGACCTTTTCGCCAACTGGATAGCCGAAGGGGCCATATGTGGTGGTACGGCATCTCAGTGCCCATAAAAGCCCGATAATTTAGTGTCTGACAGGCGTGAATTCCTCCTTAGGGTAACAAAATACTTAACCGCTATTTTGCTGATCGCAATCGCATACGTGTCTATCGACTTCATGGTCGATTTACGACCTTCTGAAATACACAGTAGTTACCGCTTTACCATCGGTAATATTCCTTACGATCAACCAAAACGATTACAACAGGATAACCTCAGTATTTTGGTAATCAAAAGATCAAGGTCGATAATCAAAGTATTGAAACAGGAAGAAAATTTACAGGATTCATTATCCAGTAAAAGTCAGCAACCTGATTTCGCCCAAAATTCTCTACGATCCCGACATGCTGTTTTCTTTGTCAGTTATGCCTTTGGCACGGATCTTGGCTGTATAGTTGAACAGAAAACGACCTCATTATTGGCTGAGGTATGTGGTACCGCAGAATATGACTTCGCCGGCAGGGCATTAAATACGAAAAATCAGTTTCAAAACTTACACATACCCGATTATAATTTTAGTGACGACTTTAAAACATTAACCATTAGACCTTGATAAATATTATGCCTTCATTTGACGCTGTATCCGAAGTAGACCACCACGAACTGGCGAACGCCATAGACCAGGTTAATCGTGAAATTGGCACGCGTTACGATTTTAAAGGGTCAAATGCCCGGGTTGAGCAAAGCGAAAATCAACTCACTCTCGAAGCTGAGTCCGAATTTCAAATCAAACAGATAGCACCGATTTTGAATGAAAAAATATCGAAGCGTGGCATCGACGTTGCTTGCCTGGAATACGCTGATATTATCGAAATGAATAAGCGGGCAAAACAGGGTGTGGTGGTACGCGAAGGCCTCGACAAGGATATTGCCAGAAAAGCGGTAAAAGCAATCAAGGACTCGAAACTAAAGGTACAGGCTGCAATTCAGGGTGAGCAGGTTCGTGTGACAGGAAAGAAGCGGGATGAATTACAGCAGGTGATGCAATTGCTACGCGACGCAAACCTCGGCATTCCGTTGCAGTTTAATAATTTTAGAGACTAAATCCAGTCAGGATCGCGGGTTACGCAGTCGTCAGATAGACATCGAAACGGACAGTTTTTTCCTTGTAAACCAGATCGGGTTGGCGAGTAGTCATAGAAGTCGATTTAAGCGGTCTTTTGACGACAACACGATTAGATGCCTTTGTTAAAGCTAGCGCAAAACAGGCTTCGATATCCAGGTTTCCAGTAAGCTTCTGTAAGAGCTGCATATCCTTTCCCGGTTTTGCGGTTGATTTATGTGTCGGGAACATAGGGTCGAGATAAATGCAATCAAAAATAATATTATCGTCAATCGCAGATAGGTAGTCTAAGCTATTGATATTTATTGATTTAATATTACTTATTGTGTCCTTTAAGATCGGATTTCCGAGGCCTTTTTCCAGTGACTGTACGGTTACCGAATGGACAATATCATTTTGTTCCAGCATCGTAACTTGCTTTCCATGATGTGCCAGAATGAAACTGTCAACGCCCCAGCCACCCGTTAAATCCAGTACACTGCGAATACTGCGTTGTTTATTGCTACAGGCTTTAATTATCGCCTGTCCTGTGGCGTTAATCCGACGATAAAAGCTGGGATGATTGAAGCTATGTGTATAGTTCAATGTATTGCAGCCATCGCTCCATTCGATTCTTTCCCCGTCGTTTAAACCTGTTATTCTAAACTCTGCTTCAACAGGATTATTTTTTTTTGGTTGAGTCATTTACCGACCAGGAGCTAATAATGCGGAGGTATTTCATCGACGATGTTGTCGCCCGATGCGGGAATTTGATCTTTAAGGGCTATCAGCTGCTGCTTTAACCATAGTAGATCGACGCTGAGCCGACTGATTTCCTTATCCTGACGTGTGACTATTTCGTTAAGTGTGTGTACCGTATATTCCTGTTCACTATACAGGGTCTCTAGTTCAGTCAGTTTTCGGGTTATTTCTGTAGTCATTGCACGGGTTTCTCATAGGGTTAATCGCATTCTATCAAATTCTACTGCCTGATTGCTGTAGGCAACGGCCAGAGTTTCCCTAAGCTATCGCGCACAGCAATAATCTGTGGCATGATGACGTCTATATGGATCAGGATTCGAATTTAATAGAGGTAAGTTGTGGATAATTCACAAATCAATACTATCGCTGAGATTGCGCAGAAAGTATCTGCCGAAAATGATCGTAGATTTCGGCAAACAAGTACCATAGATCAGTTATTATCTGAACGAGATGAGGTATTGGTCGAGATGTGCGGACTGGCTGATCTCGGTTTCGAGTCTACAAATGCTGAGACAATCGTCAATAGTTTAAAATCATTTAGTCAGGCCCTGGTCGATTATACGGCATTAGGACATTTTGAAATTTACGAAAGAATCATCGAAGGTAAAGAGCGGCGGGTTTCGGTGAGCCAGGTGGCGAATAGGGTATATCCAAAAATTTCAGAAACTACCGAGAAATTTGTCGAGTTTAATGACAAATACGATGGCGTAGACGATAAAGAAAGCTTACTCGGCTTACGCGATGATTTATCTAATATTGGTGAAGCGCTGGCTGAAAGAATCGAGTCGGAGGACAAACTGCTAAGCGAGATGAGTGGTCGGTCATTTAGCGCTGGGAGTAGCTAATAATTTATCAGGGTAATGCCTGATTAAATGGCTTCACTACCACAAACTGATATACCCCGCTTAGAATATAAGGATCCTGATCGGCCCATGTCTGTGCCGCACCCAGCGATTCAAATTCTGCAATGATAATACTTCCCGAAAACCCAGCTTCCCCAGGATCTTCGCTATCAATCGATGGATTAGGTCCTGCCAAAACCAGTCGCCCCTGATCTTTCAGAGCAATTAAACGGTTAACATGTTCAGGCCTTGCGGCGAGCCGTGTTTGAAGACTATTTTCAACGTCGGTACCGATGATACTATATAACATTAATCGGTCTCCTTAGGGGTAGAGGGCATATAACGGGCCAGGTACATTGCCTGTGCAAACACAAACGCGATAGTCAGGCCAAGTAGTCCGAAGAGTTTAAAATCGACCCAGGTGTCTTCGCTGAACTGAAAATTAAGTGGGTCAATTTCGGGGGCTACCAGCAGGTTAGCTGTGCCGGAAACGATAAAAAATCCGACCCATGCCAGGTTTAGCTTAAACCAGATTCTACTGTCCTCGATTTCGAGGGCTTTTGCCATCATTCGTTCGACCAACGGTTTGTCACCGATGAACTGACTCGCAGCAAATCCTAGCGCAAATAACCAGTTGATTACGGTCGGTTTCCACTGGATAAACACCGGATCCTTGAGCAGTAATGTGGCACCACCAAAAACCACCAGAAGTGCCAGCGTTATCAACGGCATCTTCTCTACCTTTTTGACAACAATTGCGGAGATAGAAACCTGAATCAGGGTTACGACAATTGCGATCAGGGTTGCCAGATAAATGGCGTCGCTGGATTCCCCCGGTGTTAATCGCATCAAGGGGATTAGCTCATTAATGCCCAGGATTAACTCTTCTGGTAGATCGAGATAAAACTTATAAAAAATAAAAAATAATAATATCGGGAAAAAATCTAAAAGCTGTTTCATTAATCAATCGAAGTATTCTGAGTAGACTGGATTTTACAGCAAAAGCCAGCGTTCTGGTGACTAAGTGGCATTTTAAAGAGAAGAATATTATGACGGGCATAAAAAAGGGCTCCCGAAGGAGCCCTTTAAGTACTACTTTACAACTATCTAGATCACTCGATGTCGTATTTCAGGACTGCAGCGATTGAAGTTTCATCATCGTCAGAGTTACCTGTATCAGCATCCCATGAGTAGAACTCGAAGTATGCAGTGGTTTTACGACCCAGGCTCTTGGTGTAACCAACAGTGATGATTGAATCTTCAGCACCTACGTCAGGAGAATTTTGCTCGAAGTGGACATAAGCGTTACCGATACCAACATCAAGCAGAAAGCTGCTGTCGTCGTCTTGAGACTGGAAGCCAACACCTAAAGATGCGCCACCCAGGCTAATACCTGTTAACGCAAGACCAATCGTAGCATCATCTTGAGCTTCAGAGTCTTGCATAGCTACACCAAGAGTCATGCCGCCAATACCAAAGCTAGCACCGAATTCAGTACCGTCAGGCGCGTCTTCATTGCCTTCTCTTACAAAGTATCCAGTTGCACCGAAAGAAACTCCACCAGAACCGCCAGCATAAGAGATTGCATCGCCGGTACGACCAGTGTAAGAGATCATTGAGAAGCCAGAACCTCTCCAGGGGTTATCGTTAGGGCCAACTACGAAGTTGTAGAAAGTGTGATAAGTTTGACCCAGTGTTACTTTACCGAAGTCGCCTTTCAGGCCAACCATAGAGTGACGAATGCCAAGAGCACCACCACCTGATTCGTTAACGCTGAATTCGTACTTACCGAAACCAGTCATACCGTTACCCAGATCAGCTTCACTCTTTACGCCCATTCGAGAAGCAACACTGCTTACGTCCAGATCAGATACGCCACCATTATCAGTGTTGACTAAGCCAATACGTGCAGATGCATAAAGATCAGCCTGTGCAGCCATAGGAGTGGCGATGACGCCAGCTACTGCTAAAGCAGTTAAAGTTTTTTTAAAATTCATATGATTACCCTTAAGTGTGGTTATATGTTTAGAAATAAACCTCTCAAAAACAGCACAAAGCTGCGTTGATCGACTTATGGACTAGCATGATAACCATAAAAGCAACGATTTCAAGTTAATTTATTTTAAAAACCACAATAATCGCAGTTAGTGGCAAAAAAACAACATTAAATAGATTGAATCATTGAAATTAAATGGATTTCAAGCACTCACCTGCCGCTGCAGCTTTCTTTTTGTTGATTGCATGTGTCACAATTATGCATCACTTTTGAATAATATATGACAATCGGGCAACAAACTTAATGGCTCAGTTTTTTGAAATCCACCCGGATAACCCACAAAAGCGGTTGATCCAGCAGGCTGTCTCGATTATCGATCGGGGTGGCCTGATTATATACCCGACCGACTCCAGCTATGCATTGGGCTGCCATATTGGTGATAAATCGGCGATGGAACGGATTCAACGTATCCGGAAAACTGATAACTCACACCACTTCACTTTGGTTTGTAGTGATTTATCCGACATAGGTACTTATGCCAAGGTATCTAATTCTGATTATCGATTGATGAAGTCGTTGACGCCAGGGCCTTATACGTTTCTTTTGAAAGCAACCTCGATTGTTCCGCGTCGACTAATGAACCCAAAGAGAAAAACCATTGGCGTGCGTGTACCGGATAACAATATCGTCCATGAGATGTTACGGGAATTCGGGCAGCCAATCATGAGTAGCACGTTAATTCCACCAGGTGGTCAGGAAGCCCTCGATGATGCCTATGAAATTCGACAGACTTTTGAGCATTCGGTAGATTTGATCATTGACGGTGGGTTTTGCGGTGTTGAACCAACGACTGTCATCAATTTGATCGACGACGTGCCGGAAATATTGCGTTATGGCAAGGGCAGTGTGGAATTCTTCGAAGAATAAGTTTCATTTATCGACGTAACGTAATTTCATGCAGTATAATTGCTGCTTTCCGACTTTATCCTCTGGAAACCATTGATTGAACATCGCAATTAGCCAAAACAACCGCGTACTCTCCGGAATGCGTCCTACAGGGTTGTTACATCTAGGTCATTATCACGGCGTATTGAAGAACTGGATCGAACTTCAGCATAGTTACGAATGTTTTTACTTCGTCGCCGACTGGCACGCATTGACCACACACTACGAAAACCCTTCGATTATTGCCGAGAGTTCGCGTGATATGGTTATCGACTGGTTAGCGACTGGCGTGAACCCCGGTAATTCGACGATATTTATCCAGTCACGGGTGCCCGAGCACGCTGAGTTACATACCCTGCTGTCGATGATTACGCCTCTGGGCTGGCTGGAACGCGTTCCTAGCTATAAAGATCAGCAGGACAAATTAAA
>JAUVCH010000096.1 GCA_030595795.1 Gammaproteobacteria bacterium | reverse complement strand
AGACAGCCAGAACTCCTTATCGGCCCAGCGCTCGTCTAATTTGATTAAAGCGGCTTTGTATTCTGGGCCCTTGAATTTCTTGATTTTTCTCGCGGTACGTTTTACCAGGCTTTTCCAGCCAGGTTTGGCGTAATTCATGCGGGTACTTACCTTGCCTACGTTAATTTTTTCGGCAGCTTTCACGTCTTTAACGAAAGCAGCATATAAGGCTTCTGGTGGTTCGGAAACTTTATCCCAGGCCTCAAACGCCTCTATAGTTGAGGGTAGAACGCGATTGATAAGCGAGTCGTCGATACTACGTGTCAACATGTTGCCGATAGGAATAATGAATAAAAAAAGCAGGAAAGCCAGGGGGCCGGCGACTAGAAACATTGCGCGTAATTTATTTTGACGCAGTGACTTTTGCAGGCTAGCTTTTAGCGGTATGCCATCAGCTGTTAGAATTGGTCCTTCGGGCATTGTTGTTTGTGTCGTCATGGTTTTTTTATTGATTATCGATCATTAATAAAAATTGGAGACGGACAAACATCGTCCGTCTCCCGATCTAACAAACTTACTGGGCCATCCAGGCTGTGTAACGCTCGCCAACCGAGTCGCCGTAGTCAGCCCACCATTCGGGGCTTGCAACCACTGAACGCGCCATAACTTCTGGGCGATTAGGCATATGCTCCATGATGTTTTTACCATTATGGAACCATGGCTCACCAGATTTGATGATATCGAAAGCAGATTTACGCATTGGGCCATAGTTGATGTACTTGGCCTGACCCGCCTGTTGTGCAGGTGCGGATGCATGAACCAGGAACTTCTTGGCTTCTTCAGCATTTGGTGCGCCTTTAACGAGAACCAACCATTCTTCTTCAAGAACCTGTCCGTCCCATACGGTAACAAACTTGGCACCTTCGGATAGAACCGCTGCGCCAATACGACCGTTGTAAGCCAATGACATAGCAACTTCACCTGACTGAACCAGTTCCAGAGGCTTGGCACCTGAAGACCAGAATACAGAGTGATCCTTAATCTTATCCAGCATCATGAAAGCGCGATCAATACCAGCATCGGTACTCATGACTTTATAAACGTCTTTAATCGCAACGCCATCAGCCAGCAACGCCATTTCGATCAAAGCATTCGGCCATGTGTGGATACCACGCTTGCCGGGGAATTTCTTAATGTTGAAGAAATCGGCAATCGTAGTTGGCTGTGCACCACTAAATGTTCCTTCCTGGTAAAACGGTACATAAGACCACCAGATCTGCGGAACAACGCAGTCGTTAGGTGCTTCAACCATCATGTCCTCGTCCATCGAGTCGCCGTTTGCCGCAGGGGTAAACATGCTGCGATCAAGCTCTTCGAAAAGACCTTCGTCACAGCCAACACGTGCTTCGTGCGGCAGTACATCGACGATATCCCAGGTGACCTTGCCAGACTCTACCTGAGTCTTGACTTCACCAAGACCACCGTTGTAGTTGATAAAGTTAACTGTACCGCCTTTCCAGGTGTCAGCGTAGGCTTTTTGCTGTGAAGCGGTGTAAGCACCACCCCATGAAGTCACATTGACTTCAGCTTGTGTAGCGGTTGCGGTTGCAGCGGCTACAATTGAGACCAGCAGGGCTTTTTTCATCGTTATTTTCATATGGTATTTTCTCCTCTTCGGTTTACCACTTAACAGTATAAAAATTGCAGCCTTAATCCAGGGTTAATCCGAAGGATCAAGAGCACGACAATCTTCCACATTCCAGCCGATATTGACCGTGTCACCCTCTTTGAGGTGAGCATGAGCGGCTGAATTGGGAATTTTTACAATAAAATCATCATGACCACAGACGGTGAATCGCGTTCTGATGTGGTCGCCCAGGTAGATAAGCTCTTCGGCCTTACCTGAGAATATGTTGGGGACTTCGCCCGGCTCGGGGTTGACTGTGACGCGTTCGGGGCGTAGCGAAAGTGTGGTTCGCGAGCCTTTGCCGCCCACGTTAATCTTTTTCGCTTCGACTATCCCGGCATCGTTATCGATCTCTACCTTAACGCTGTCGCCGAGATCATCGACTACATTTCCCAACAGGCGATTATTCTCACCGATGAAGTTGGCGCAGAAGGCATTTTCGGGTCTTTCATAGAGGTCTTCTGGTGGTGCGCATTGCTGGATAATGCCGTCGTCGAATACCGCAATGCGATTCGACATGGTCAGCGCTTCGCTTTGATCGTGGGTGACATAAACCACGGTTAAACCGAGGTTTTCATGAATGTGTTTAATTTCGTACTGCATTTGCTCACGCAGGTTCTTATCGAGTGCGCCCAGGGGCTCGTCCATTAACACCAAATCGGGGTCGAAAACCAGGGAGCGTGCGACAGCTACTCGTTGTTGCTGGCCGCCTGAAAGCTGTGCCGGGCGACGATCACCAAAGGCACCTAGCTGAACCATATCGAGCGCGCGATTAACCCTGGCTTCACGATCACTTTTATCCATTTTACGAACTTCGAGCGGAAATGCCAGATTCTCCGCGACTGTCATGTGTGGGACCAGCGCGTAATTCTGGAAAACCATACCGATACCACGCTTATGCGGTGGTACCTTATTAATTGGACTCTCTTTGAGATAAATCTCACCGTGAGTAGCGGGTTCAAAACCGGCTAGCATCATTAAGCAGGTGGTTTTGCCCGAACCCGATGGGCCGAGCATGGTCAGGAATTCGCCCTTGGCGACATCCAGATTCAGGCTTTTGACAACCAGTGTTTCTCCGTCATAACTCTTTTGAATATCAACGAATCGGACAAGGGCATTTTCACTCGACATGGCTAACGTATCTCTCAGTTATAGTATAATTTTTTGATTTATATGGTTGTCGATTATCAAACAGATGGCCCCAGCCTCCTCGACCAGACATCTTAAGATTAGATAAACCTAAAGAACCATAGCTATCTTGGGCATCAAAATCAATAGTAAATATTAAAAAAACGATATTGCGCCTTTGTGATTTAATTATTGGCAAGATATCGCTTAAGGCATAAAATTAACGCGTATCTGGGCCTGATACTGTCCCCATTGCGACATGTAGCTTATGAAGCAATATCTGGAACAGTAATACCACTGGTGATCAGGCTATCAAACTGACAGTTGTAGGTAATGACCTCACCTTTAACGGCTGCGATATTGCTCTGTACACGCGTAGCTATCATGGTTTCTACCTGAAAATTAAACACAAACGTCCAGCTCTCGGTAGAAAATGGGTTGGATGCCGAAGATACAACGATCAGACTATGCCTGGTTTGCGAGCGAACCCGAATCAGATTATGTGCCTTGTCAGTGGTGAATATCTCGATTGACGGGCCTTTCTCGGTTTTGGGTTTCCAGATGAATTTCACTTTAGATTTTTGATCGTTGAAATTCTCAGCCATTAACCAGCCCGAAAATCGGGACTTTGCCTGTTCGGAATGTTTTTCCGCATTGTATTCCCGGTGCCTGCCTTTTAAGCTCGATCCGTCGCTGATACAGGCAATACTATTGTTGTCATTGATATTTGCTGCGGTCGAGACCATCGGTAACAGGTACAGGCTGAGGAAAAGCCATTTCATAGGGTGCTCCGGTGCTGGCTAGTGATAGACAGAGGCGACCCAGTATATGCTTATCCAGGGCCAATGAGAAATAGCCAATCTGCCGACAGATACTTGAATCCGGAATAGGAACTGCTTATATTAGTCTTACCGGCATGGAGAAGTTACCGGTTAACTAACATTCAATCATGAGGGATCGACATGAATAGTAGAGTCATCGAAAAAACCGCCCAGGGTCATCAACTCAGCGCCTTGCAAGATGTACCCGACCTACGCGACCTGCCTTTCCAGCCATCGCTGACGCAATTAAAAATCCAGCTTCGACCGCCGTCGAAACTGGCCATTCTCGACCAGCAAAAAGAAGGGGCCTGTACTGGCTTTGGTCTAGCGGCGATTATTAATCTATTAAATCAGCAGCGTGACAACAAAACCAGAGTAAGCCCACGAATGCTTTACGAAATGGCCAAATTGCACGACGAGTGGCCGGGCGAGAGTTATGCCGGTTCCAGTTGTCGTGGCGCAATAAAAGGCTGGTTTAACATGGGCGTTTGTCAGGATAAGAAGTGGAAGTATGTCGAGAACAAGCCGGGAGAGTTTAGCCTTGAGAAAGCAAAAGATGCCCGCAAAAACACGATTGCTGCCTATTACCGAGTGCAGCCGAGAATCTCCGATTTCCATGCCGCCCTGAACGAGGCCGGGGCGATTTTTTGTTCGGCTAGTACTCATGCTGGCTGGCAAAAACCGCATAAGACCACTGGGGTAATCCCTCATGATAATAAGAAGGCGGGTGGCCATGCGTTTGCCATCGTTGGTTACAATGCTAAGGGCTTCTGGGTGCAAAACTCCTGGAGTAAAAACTGGGGAAAATCTGGTCTCGGACTCTGGTCGTACGAAGACTGGCACGAAAATATCATGGATGCCTGGGTGTTTAACCTGGCTCTATCGACACCCCAGATATGGCACCTGCCGGATCAGGGCGAGAAGAATCGAAGCGGTCTGTCGTTTAAGCCATCACCTACCCGCAGCGAAATAGCGGGGCATTTTGTCCACGTTGATGATGGTCAGTTTCACAAACAGGGTCGATACTGGAGTAATGCCGAAGATGTTCGCATTACTGCGAAAGAAGTTGTCAGGAAGAAGAAGCCCTTTAAGCATTTATTGCTATACGCCCATGGCGGTTTGAACTCGCCCAAGGACTCGGCAAAGCGTATCGCAGCGATGAAGGAAACTTTTAAAGCCAATGGCATTTACCCTTATCACTTTATGTACGATACCGGCATTATCGAAGAACTGGGCGATGTTATATTTCGGCGTAAAAAGCGAGCAGAAGCACGAGTCGGTGGCTTTAGTGACTGGACCGACAAGTTGCTAGAATGGGCGAGTCGGATTCCCGGTAGAGCCCTGTGGCGCGAAATGAAATCCGGCGCATCCTTGCCATTTCGGCCTGCCGGAGCAGGAACCGAAACCCTGGAGATATTCCTCAAAGAATTTGCATCAGTTGCTGGTAACGGGCCGGATATACATATCGCAGGTCATAGCACGGGCGGCATATTACAGGCTCATCTACTCAATGCGATGGAAGAGATGTCACCCGAACTGCGTATAAGCACCTGCTCTTTATTGGCACCGGCCTGTTCGGTCGATTTATTTCGTAGCCATTACTATCCTTATCTGGTTTCGGACGCTGAGAGTTTTGGTATTAATCAAATGCTGATTTACAACTTGAGCAATAAACTGGAGAAGGACGATCAGGTAGGCCAGGTTTATCGAAAATCCCTGCTTTATCTGGTCTCACGGGCCTTCGAGGAGAGAATCCCAGAGGCCATATTGGGGATGAAGAAATATACCGATAAGCTATTGAAAGAACCCGAAGTAAAGGCGCTCGGCGACAGACTGAAGATTCATTATAGTAATGGGCGAACCAGCGAATTTAGTAAAAGTGAAACGCACGGCGGATTCGACAACGATCTCGATACCATGAACAGTTTGCTGGAAACCATACTCGGCGAGGAGCCGAAGCTACCATTCGATAAAAAATCTCTGGACTACTAAGGAGGTTATCAGCATGGCAAATTTCACTGAAGCTTATAAAAAGACTTCCGCTCACGAAGGCAAGTACGTCAACGATGCTACCGACCGTGGCGGTGAAACCTATCGTGGTATATCTCGTATACATCATCCGAGCTGGAACGGCTGGTCGCGCATCGATGCCGCCAGGCGCAAAGCGAAATTTCCCGCATCACTCGAATCCGATAGCACTTTGCAGGCAAATGTTAAGAAACTGTATAAGCAAAGATACTGGGATAAATTTATGGGTGATCAGGTCGGTGATCAACGAATCGCAAGTGAGTTATACGATACCGGGGTTAACATGGGTGTTCGACGCGCGGGCCGTTTTTTGCAAAACGGATTAAACCTGTTAAATCGAAACCAGAAAAATTATAAGGATCTGGTGGTCGATGGTTTGATCGGACAGAAGTCCATCGATGCCCTGACTTCGTATCTAAGACTGGATGGCAACTCGAACGCTTTACTGAAGCTATTGAATATTCAGCAAGGTGCGCGATATGTAGCGATTATGGAAGGTGACCCCAGCCAGGAAAAATACGCCAGGGGGTGGTTAAAACGGGCCTGAAAATAAACCACAAGACCGGAGCCGATTAAACATTTAGAATTCGCAGCCCAGTTGATTTTTGAATCGTAGTATGAAATTTTTAATCGAAGTGCTTTTTAAATCAGTTGAAATCGCCGATGAAATGCCCAGCAGGGCGCGCCTGCTCCAGGTTGCGACAGCAACATTGCTGCTCGAAGTGGTTCGCGCCGATTTCGAAGTACAACAAAGCGAAATGGACAAGCTGTGGGCGTTGCTCTCAAGCCAGTTCCAGCTCGCCGATAGCGAACTAGAGCAAATACTAGTCGAAGCAAAGCACGAAGCGGATCACCTGGTATCCTTGCAACATATAACCCGCCAGCTCAACGAACAGTTCAGCGAGCAGGAAAAAACGCGAGTAATCGAGATGATGTGGGAAATCGTTTTTGCCGATGGAAATCTGGATCACTACGAAGAACACCTGATTCGACAGGTTGCCGAGCTATTATATCTCCCGCATTCCTCCTTTATGCAAGCTCGGCACAAAGCTGAGCCGCCGGTGATGTAGGCTGTTTATTAGATCAAGCCCAGACTTAATCAGAGGCAACCTAGATAAATAGCTTTTCTATATTTTTTCTCACATCTGCCGACTCTTTAATTGCGAGAATGCTGGTTTCCGGCGGTATGCCCAGCTTTGCCATCGCCGGAATGGAATCGACGTGAGGTAGAGAATGGTTTCTATCACTTTGCATCAATCCCAGGTAGTTTGCGACAAGGATCAGGTCGCATAACTCGACGGAACCCGTCTTGTCGCGAGACCAGTTACCGCATTCTTCAACCACCCGGATAATATCATTATCAAATTTCCATTTTTGCAACAACAACCCAGAAATTTCGGGGCGCATGGCCTGGATAGCATGATTAATTTCCAGGTGATCGAGCATCAGATGATGGTGCTCTAACAGGTTGTCGTCGATTACCAGTATACCGATGCCGTGGAGCAAACCCGCGAGCATTGCCAGGTCGGGTGGAAACGATTTAGTCGTCCTGGCCAAAATCCTGCTGATGGCTGCGACATTCAGGCTGTGATTCCAAAATGAACTGACGCGTTGCATATGTGGCTCGGGCAGGCGGCTGACGAGCTTGCCAACCGCGTAGGTCATAACAATGCAGTAAATCGGCAGCATGCCCAGTTGCCCGACCGAATAACGAATTTTTTCTGTCGCACTCAAATCATTACCCCTGGGGCAGCGTGCTATATTTTTAATCTTTCTAGTGATGTCGGGGTAAGAAGCCAGTATCTTCACCATGGCATCCAGGTCGGTAGATTCGCCACTGTAAATTTCTTGAACTCTTTCGGCGACCGAAGGCAATGTGGGTAATTTGATGCTGTTATCCATCAGATTACGGTATAGATGATTAACCACCGAATTGTCTTCCCCACTATCGTCGTTGAACAGCGAGTGCACACTAATGTCGCTAGCAGCCACCCCCGATAAATGGGTGAAATCGATAATTTTCTGAGCGTCGATCTTCATATAAGTGACAGGGCCGAGCGCTCTCACATCATAAATACAGGGACGCAACTGGGCTATGGGCTTCAATTCCTCAGTTTCGTCAACGACCAGATATTTGGTTTTACCATCCCGTGCACTTAATGAGACTTTTCCACTGACGATGTAAAGGCTGGTTTTTTCGGCCGATCCGGCCTTCATCAACAATTGCTTATTTTTGGCCGTCGCAATATTCAACTGATTGGCGAGCGCAATCAGGTGATCTTCCGATAATGTGGAAATCGGCTGAATACGCCGAAGCGTTGAAGTATCCGGAATTTTTATCTGAATAAGATCCATGAATTTGCCTGAGTTGCTATCGAATAATATCATGGCAGGCGTTGAAGATTTCAACTCAGCCTTGGCGATATTTCCTATCCAGGGAAGTAGATTAAGGTGGCGCTCTCTATTAAACGTGGCAAAATCAATAGCGTCGAATCGGTCAGCTACAGTTACAATGTTTGTTTGGAAAAACCTGGATTAAAAACATGATGAACAATGACGTTTTGCGTCGCATCCGCTATATCTTTGATTATGGTGACGACAAAATGATTGCGCTATTTGCCCAGGCAGAGAGCGAAGTTACCCGAGAGCAAGTCAGCAACTGGTTGAAAAAAGAAGATCAAGATGATTATCAGGCGCTTGGCGATGCCCAGTTGGCGGAATTTTTAAACGGCTTAATCAATGACCGACGTGGCAAAAAAGAGGGTGCGCAACCTACGCCGGAAACCAGACTGACGAATAACATCATTTTTAGAAAATTGAAAATTGCGCTAGATCTTAAAGATGACGATATTCTCGCCATATTGAAACTTGTCGATCTACGCATGAGTCGCCACGAACTCAGCGCATTTTTCAGAAAAGCGGGGCACAAACATTACCGCGAATGCAAAGACCAGATACTGCGAAATTTCATTAAAGGTCTGCAGGTGAAACATAGGAGTGAATGAATGCGACGTTTAAAACAGGTTCTCGATGCTGGCAATACAGTGCTATCGGGGTGGTGTGGCATCACCGACCCACGCTATCTGGAAGCCATTGCCGAGTACGACTTCGATGCCATCGTGTTAGACATGCAGCACGGGTTTTTCGACGAGACCACAGTGCAAAACGCGATTGCCACACTGATTGCTCGCGGTAAGGCGCCTTTGGTGCGTATTCCCCTGGCACGTTGGGATACTGCTGCGAGGGTGATGGATTTTGGTGCACTCGCGGTGATCGCACCGATGATCAACACAGCCGAGGATGCCAGGTCTTTTGTTTCTGCGACGCGTTTTGTACCAGTCGGCGAGCGCTCTTTCGGGCCGAGGCATGCTGCCTCGCTATACGGCATAGAGAGCAATGAATACCTGCAAAATTTCGATCAATGTTCGCTCGCACTGGCAATGATTGAGACGCGCGAAGCCTATCAGAAT
Organism: Gammaproteobacteria bacterium; assembly: GCA_030595795.1. Taxonomy (GTDB): domain Bacteria; phylum Pseudomonadota; class Gammaproteobacteria. Next base: position 6,180 of record JAUVCH010000096.1, on the reverse strand, counting down.
CTGGATCAAATTATTGCTGTCGACGGTATCGGCGGAGTGCTAATTGGCCCCGGGGATCTTTCTATTTCATTTCGACAAAACCCGATACCCGACGCCTATGGGGTGGATACCATCGACGTGGTTAAAGACATCGTCACTCGCTGTAAACAGGCTAGCATAAAGACAGCCGCTTTTTCATTCGACGCTAAAGCCGCCAATATGCTGCATGGATTAGGCGTGGATATAATTTCTGTAGGACTAGATGTGACTTATATTGCCGAGGGTGTTAAGTCTCATTTTGTTGAGCTGGATTTTCGGTGAGATGTTGGAATAGAGTAGCGTTTAAAACCTCTAAGTTTTCTGCTTGATCAGCGCCATGAGCCTGGTCGGCGTACAATTTTCATTAATATGCTGAATTGCCTGTTTGAAGTCTTTCAGGTTAAAGTTGTAACTCCATTGAGAGGCAGGCTTTTTCAGCTGAAATATAGGGAACCGGGCAACGATTTCAATACTTTCAGAAGTCTCGACTAAATCAGTTTCGTTCAATATATTGACATCAAACTGTTTCAGGTTAATCGGGAAACGGTTGGCCACGGTTTCCCACTGTCTCTTCAGTGTTTCCCCTTGACCCAGGGTGGAGGTGAATAGACTATTATCATCCACTGCTTGCAGCGCCTCGACCTGGATGCCCAGGCGTTCGTCGGCGGCCATTAGCAAGTCCACGCCGGTAAACAGGCTGTAATTCCTGGAGATCAGGCTGAGGTCGTTTGCATCAATAGCAGGATCGCTTTTAGCAGAATTGTAAAGCATCAGTTTGCACTGGTAGATTAATTGTCCGAGCTTGCTTAAGCGGCGCTGATCTGTATTTTTCAGACCCCGTAGTGGATTGTTGGTTTCAGAAACCAGCGCACTCAGCGTCAGTATCGCACCACCCGTTTTAGTTGGCTGGTAGTGGTAAAATACTTTCGAGCCACCAATGCTGACAGTTTTGATTTCATCGGCGGCAAATACAGATGAAATTGTCAGAACAAATAAAGTGGATATCAAAACGTTAAACAGGTTAATAGCGCTGTACCTTTCCTCGGCTTTTCGACTATTCTCATCTTGCTGAGATCAACTGTCAACTGGGTCGGATTTATACAGTTTGTTGACACAATTGGGATTCAGCCAGAATTCAGCAGACAACTTCTAATATGAACCTATTATTCATTATTTAAAAGGTTCAGCCAATGCCTCATACACCAATAAAAAATAGCAGCTTAAGCGTCTTGTCATTACTCGGTTTTTGCCTGCTTTCATTAATATCGAGTGCTCACGCCGATCACGCGTACAAAAACGAGGAAGCATCGATGAGGCTATTCACAACCTACGAAGCCAATGGTGACGACTATATCCAGGGTATTGGTATAGGGTTTGCCCATATCGACCCAGAAACAAAACTCGGATTCGAATTCAGCACATCATTCAATAATGCCGAAGTCAGAGCAACTGACGGTTATATTGAAGACTACTTCGCCTGGCAGGGGGCAGCCAGATTTGGACTCTTCTCCAATCTATCACTTTATGCAGAGATTGGTGTGGATTTGACCGAGTTCTTATTTCATGACCTTCGCTATGATAATTATGATGGATCTTTCGATGAATTTCATGACGATATCGATGCGTTTGTCGGAGTCGGCGCTGGCCTGAAGGCTGGCCCGCTGAAAATTGAAGCATTTAGCCGGTTAAGAGAAATCGATAGCCGATACTGGGAAGCCGAGTCGGAAGTTTTTACTGGGGTGCAGGCTTCTATTAGTATGTGATAGTTTGGATAGAACTTCTCTGGATAAATTAAGTTATGAGGCCCCCCCATTACGGCTATTTTCTTGATTTCGGATAAAAACGCAGGTAGTGTTTACAATTCCAGTATGTATGCGCCTAACTCTTATTAGTCTCTCATAGGTTGCCCTCTAAATCCCCTGGTCGAATTTCAAAGGCCAGGCAGATCGGAGCATCTGTTAAACCAATTTAAGTTCTCCTGGCACAGTCTGGAGTTTACCCAATATTTAATTCAGGAAAAGAATGCCGGTGGATACACTAAAAATATTAAAAAAACACTGTCGAGCACTACAATATTTAACCGATAATGAAATGGAAGAGCTGGTTCAGGCATCTTCTTTGCAACAAGTTCGTAAAGGCAATTGCTTTGTCAACAGCGGCGATCCTATCGAGCAGGTTTATATAATTCTTGATGGTCAGGTAAATTCACTTTTGACCACGGAAGATAATGAAAAGAAAATTCTGGAGCACGAGAAAACAGGATACATACTCGGTGAGGCTGAGCTTCAGAACGAAGTTTGTTACCAATGCGATTTAATCGCTGAGGAAAACTCCACGTTATTGTGTATGCCGTACAGTTACTACATGCATATCCTGGCATTGAAGGAGCATGTGATTGATGAATTATCAGCCTATGCGCATCCAAAGACCTATCGATTACTGGTAACAAAATACCTGTCAAACTTGTTGAGCGCCTCTAAACTCGACGTTTCCACTGCAGCAGACAAATCGAATGTAGAACAGGATTGGCATGAATTTGAGGCTAAGGTTCTCGATGAGTTAGTAGATACTGTCGAATGGATTAATCTTAGTCGCGGAGAGTATTTGTTTCGTATGAACGACAAGGCGACTGGCGCCTATATCCTGGTATCAGGTGTAATGGCAGTGACTCTGCCACAAGATGATGGTGAGATAGAAATAGATCGAGTCAATCATGGAGGAATTATCGGAGAAATAGCGTTAGTCGCAGATGAAAGTAGGAGCGCCAACCTCGTCGCGATTAGAAATTGCGAGCTATTTAAAATATCCGCAGACCGCTTTAGAAATATAGCCGATCAATACCCTCGTTTGATGTTTAACATCTATCGCACCATATCTGAAAGATTTATTCATGGCAGAAATCAAACAGCCTATCGTCCCAAAAAACCCAATATCGCTTTATTTACTGCATCCGAGACTACCGCCACGGCTGAGTTCATAGTGGCATTACATGAACACTTCGAACTGCTTGGGTCAACCCAACTGCTGACGAGCGAAGAGGTTGATGCAAAGCTGGCCACACCGGGGGTAGCAAACATAGCGCAATCAGAGACGATTAATATTGGATTGATGCACTGGCTCAATAGCCTTGAAGACCGTTCCGACTACATTATCTACAGAGCTGACGAAGACTGGAGTAATTGGACCTTACGATGTATTGCTCAAGCTGATGAGCTGATTATTATTGCCGATACCGATAAAAATGGTGATTTTGATTCCTTCCGTAACAACGTACTTCCGACAGGACAGAAATGGAGCCTGGTGTTGTTACACCCAGAAAATCTTGATCGGCCTCGTCATACCGCTGAATGGATGAATAACTCAGGAGCGGCGCGTGTATTCCATGTTCGCAAAAATCATAAAGCCGATATTGCGAGACTTGGTCGCATCCTCTCAGGTAAGGCATTTAGCCTGGTTCTAGGCGGGGGGGGTGCCAGAGGTTTTGCTCATATTGGTGTCCTGCGAGCTCTGAAAGAACTTGATATACCGGTTGATATGATCGGAGGAACCAGTATTGGCGCACCGATAGCGGGGCTTGTTGCCCAGGGTTACCAACCCGACGACGTTAAAGCACTGATCAAAAAACAGTTCCAACGACTCATCGACTGGACCTTCCCACTGACTTCGATGATTCGGGGTAAACGGATCGCAAGTACAATACAACGGCATACAGGCGATTGGGAGATAGAGGATTATTGGATACCTTTTTTTTGCATCTCCACCAACCTGACGCAAGCACACCAGGTTGTTCATCAACGCGGTAACAGCGCCAGAGCCATTCGAGCTAGTATTTCAATACCAGGCATACTGCCACCGGTTCCGTTCGAGGGTAATCTGCTGGTCGATGGTGGTGTTCTGAATAATCTGCCAATCAGTGTGATGCGTGCGTTGAACCCATCGGGTATTGTGATGGCGATTGACGTCGTGCCACCGACAGGCCCTCGGGCTAAGCAGGATTACGGAGCCGAACTCTCGGGTTGGCGAATCCTGCTTAGTTCATTGAATCCATTCCAGAAAAAAATCAGCTCTCCGAGTATCGGCGCCGTCATCATGCAATCATTTGTTTTAGGCTCAAGTATCGCCAGAAAAAACGACCTGAAACAGGGACTGGCAGATTACTACCAGAACATCCACGTCAAGAACGTCGGCCTGTTGGAGTTTGACAAGGTCGATTTTGCTGAAATCCGAGGCTACCAATCCTGCTTGCAACCGATCAAAGAGTGGTGGCAAACAGAAAAAAAAGTATAGGAAGTATAAAAGCTATATATTCAAATAACCATCCCCAACCATGGTTTTCCACTTCCCCAGAACGGTAGATCAGGGCACTATTGCAGAAAGCGGTGTTTACTAGAGAAATACTCATATGAAAAAATTCCAAGTCTGTATGCCAGGCGCCTATCAGTCGCCGGATCGAGTTATTTAAGTTATGTCCCCCTGAATTCTGTCCCCCTGAATTCTCAACCGCAGATTAACATGCTATATCCGCCGTACGAACTTTCACGTTAGAATGTTCGTTAATCGATAGTCGGAAAGATAACGTGCAATTCACCTTTCAATTTCTGAAATATTTTTTCTATGGTCTCGAACTGGCGATACCATTACTGCTTTTTATGGTCATTATAATTACTACGTTGGGTCAGATCGTGGGTCAGCGCGAGTCATGGACCCGATTCGATGCGCTGTACTGGTCATTTATTACCGCGACCACGGTTGGTTATGGTGACATTCGCCCGACGCAGAGGCTGTCCCGGATGTTGTCGATACTGATAGCATTCATCGGATTGATTTTCACGGGTATCGTGGTTGCTCTGGCCCTAAATGCTGCCTCGATTGCTTTCACCAGCGTCCATGAAGGTGTAAGCGCAAAGTCTGTGTTGGAGAATAAACAATGAATGACCATCCGGCGATTATTTTTGCTGCTGCGATGATTTTTTTCTATGGCTTGTTTTCAAAAGCAGCCGATCGATCACCGGTTACCGCGCCGATGGTTTTTGTTGCTATAGGAATTCTAGTTGGCCCACTTGGGCTTAACTTGTTCCATTTGGAGGCAAGGGGTGGGCTGGTGCATATTCTTACCGAAGTGACGCTAGTGCTGGTTTTGTTTGTAGATGCTTCCACGATCAATCTGCGGCTACTCATCCATGACCGGTCTGTTCCAATTCGGTTACTCCTGGCTGGCCTGCCGCTATCGATGGTGTTCGGGACGTTAGTGGCTTACCTGCTTTTCCCCGATGTTAATATCTGGTTGCTGATCCTGATGGCATTAATATTGTCACCAACCGATGCCGCGCTCGGGCAGGCGGTGGTCAAAAGTGAGCAGGTATCCGAAAGAGTACGTCGCTGGATTAGTGTCGAAAGCGGCTTGAACGACGGCATCGCGCTGCCGCCGATCTTTGCCTGTATTGCGGTTCTCTCCCTCGGTGTCGGTGAATCTGATAAACACTGGATTATGTTTCTGTTGCAACAGGTTTTCCTGGGCGCAGCGATAGGCGGGCTAGTGGGCTGGGTCGGCGGTAGCCTGGTGAGCTTCTTCTCTGAAAAAGGCTGGATGAATAGTACTTTTCAGCGCCTGGTTTCCGGGTCGCTTGCGATTCTTTGCTTTGCCATCGCCGAGCACTTTCACGGAAACGGTTTTATCGCGGCATTTGCCGGCGGCCTGTTACTCGGGGCCAGTACCCGATCTGAGCAGATTCTCGAGCGCATTCAGGAGTTTGGAGAATCCGAGGGGCAGCAATTAATATTGTTCGTTTTCCTCATATTTGCCATGGCCATGGTGCCGCAGGCGGTGGGCTACTGGGATATTAACGCCTGGCTGTATGCCATTCTTAGCCTAACACTTATTCGCATGCTACCAGTGGCGATCAGCCTGTACGGTAAGAAGCTGGGTACGCCTACAGTATTATTTGTCGGCTGGTTCGGGCCCCGGGGCATTGCCTCGGTGCTGTATTTACTGCTGGTTGCTAATATGCTCGGCGTCGAAGGTTATGAGCGGATACTCGCGGTAATCGTGCTCACCGTATTATTGAGTGTGTTTCTGCATGGCATTAGCGCTTTGCCGCTAAGCAATCGCTTTGGCAAGATTGCGGGAAAGTAAATTAGGCCTGCATTCGATTTTACTTTACA
>JAUVCH010000094.1 GCA_030595795.1 Gammaproteobacteria bacterium | reverse complement strand
ACACTCCGGAAGTTGATGCCGCCGGAGATGGCACATACCAACCCCCTACAACACAAAATTGGTAATTGCGGCTGATTGCTAAACATACCGTCCGGGGGGGGGGATGAATCTCCCCTTTATTTTACATCACTTCAGAATTAAGCCCACCCAAAAAACCTACTTCCCCCCATAATGCATACCAATAAATTCGGCTAGCTTCCGCGCCGCCGTAGAGGCCTTTCCGTCATCATAATGCATGCCCATTTCTATCTGCTGCAAACGGCGCATGCGTTCGGCACTGCCCATGACCACCATGCCTTCGCTCACTGTATTCCTTGCTAGTGCCGTCACTCCCAAACCTGCCATCACCCCGGCGCGTATTCCGCCGTAGTTCTGGCTGGTATAAACGATATGCCAGGATCGTCCGAGATTGTTCAGCACTTCGATCATACGCTGTCGGTAGAGGCAACCTTCGGGGGCGACGATGAGCGGTAGCGGATCTCGCTGGCTGGCTTCAGAATCCGGGCCGCAGACCCAGACGATTTCTTCGTACCAGCTTTCCTTGTAATAGTCGGTTTGTGTGCCATCGTGTAACGCGAGCACCACATCGAAGGCATCGCGTTTTAGTCTGTCGAGTAGATTCACCGATAAATCGCAGGTCACCTGTAATTGCACCTGAGGGTAGCTTTGAGAGAACCGACTTAAGACTTCCGGAAATAATCGCGACGCGGCAAATTCATTTGGAATACCAAGATGCACCTTACCTTCGACGCCGGGCTGTAATAATTTCACTACCGCTTCGTCGTTTAATGACAAAATTTTACGCGCGTATTCGACCAGTTGTTGTCCCGAGTGACTGAGTAATAATTCTCGGCTGCTTCTATCGTATAAACGGGTTTGTAACAGGTCTTCCAGACGCTTTATTTGCAGGCTGATCGCAGGTTGTGACCGACCCAGTTTATCACCTGCGCGGGTGAAGCTGCCAAGGTCGGCGATGGTGACGAAGGTTCTCAGTAGGTCAGTCGGTAAATTCACGAAACAATATTTATATAATTAATAGTAGCATTATAACTATAAACCATAATAATAATAAATATTCGCTAAAATATCGCCCAACCAGATGCCACTTTGGCATTTATTCAGGAGCCCTACGACATGTCCAATCTCGATCCAAAACTATCCGAACTCGACATCACCACTGACTTTATTCGACGACATATTGGACCAGGTTCGGTTGATGAATCTGCGATGCTGAAAGAGCTCGGTTTGAAGAGCCTGGACGAGTTACTCGATAAGGTTGTACCCGAAACCATTCGGCGCCGTAAGCCGCTCGCGGTTAAAGCCAGTAGTACCGAGCGGCAGGTACTAGATCGCCTGTATGAAATTTCGACACGAAATTCGCTATATAAATCATTCATCGGCATGGGCTACCACAATACACAGACCCCCGCGGTTATCGAGCGTAACCTGTTACGTAACCCCGCCTGGTACACCGCTTACACGCCTTATCAGGCGGAAATTTCGCAGGGACGCCTACAGGCTTTGCTGAATTTCCAGACCATGATTAGCGATTTAACCGGCATGGAAATCGCCAATGCCTCGATGCTCGACGAGGCGACCTCGGCCGCCGAGGCGATGACCCTTTGTCAGCGCATGTCGAAAAGTAAGAGTAAAACATTTTTTATTGCCGACTCCTGTCACCCACAAACCATTGTGGTGACCAAAAATCGAGCCCTTCATATGGAAATAGAAGTTGTTGTCGGCGACCCTTTCACCGATCTGACCGATCTCGATGTGTTTGGCGTTTTGCTGCAATACCCCTGCTCTACTGGCGAAATTCTTGATTATCGTGAGCTGGTCGCACAAACCCATGAGAAAAAAGCGCTGGTAGCCGTTGCGGCCGATCTACTCAGCCTGACTTTACTGACACCTCCCGGTGAATTCGACGCCGACGTCGTGGTCGGCACCTCGCAGCGATTCGGTGTGCCTTTAGGTTACGGGGGCCCGCACGCAGCCTACATGGCAACGCGCGAAGCTTTCAAGCGATCCATGCCGGGCAGGCTGATCGGAGTTTCGGTTGATACCCGCGGCGAGCCCGCTATGCGGCTCGCCTTGCAAACTCGCGAACAACATATCAGACGCGAGAAAGCCACCAGCAACATTTGTACAGCACAGGCTTTGCTCGCGGTTATGGCAAGCATGTACGCGGTTTACCACGGCCCGGATGAACTAAAACGCATCGCCCAGCGCATTCATCGGCTGACCGTTATACTGGCAGAAGGTTTACGTGAATTAGGTCATGACATACCGACGCAGCACTTTTTCGACACCATCACGGTTAACACGGGCAATGCCACCGAATTTATTATGGCCGCCGCGCGAGCCGAAAAGATTAACCTGCGGGAGGTCAATGGCAGCAGGGTCGGCATTGCACTCGATGAAACAGCGACCAGAGAAGATATAGAAACCCTGTTCAATATTTTCACCCATGATTATGGCGACAAGGTAACACTGGATAATCTCGACGCTAATACTTCGTCTGCGCTTCATCCCGACTTAATCCGTAGCAGCGATATTTTAGTTCACCCGGTATTTCGTAAATACCACTCGGAGACGGACTTAATGCGCTACATGCGTAAACTTGCGGACAAGGACCTGGCACTCGACCGCAGCATGATCCCACTCGGCTCCTGTACTATGAAACTCAATGCCGCGACACAGTTAATTCCGGTCACCTGGCCTGGCTTTGGTCGCATTCATCCTTTCGTGCCGCTCGACCAGGCGCAGGGCTACCGCCATTTGTTCATCGAACTCGAACAAATGTTATGTGCCTGTACAGGTTACGACGCGATCTCACTACAGCCGAATTCAGGCGCTCAGGGTGAATATGCCGGATTATTAACGATTAAGGCTTACCATCAAAGTCAGGGTCAGGGGCATCGTAATATCTGTTTGATACCGGCTTCGGCGCATGGCACCAATCCCGCCTCAGCTCAAATGGCGGGTATGAAAGTGGTAGTGGTCGCAGTGGCAAAATCCGGCAACATCGATATGGATGACCTCAAAACCAAGGCAGAAAAGCACAGCGATAACCTGGCCGCGATTATGATCACCTATCCTTCGACGCACGGCGTGTTTGAGGACGATGTCACCGAAGTCTGTGGGCTGATTCACGATCACGGTGGCCAGGTTTATATCGATGGCGCGAATATGAATGCCATGGTCGGCGTCTGCGCACCGGGTAAATTTGGTGGTGATGTCTCGCATCTAAATCTACACAAAACCTTTAGTATTCCACATGGTGGTGGTGGCCCGGGTGTCGGCCCGATTGGTGTACGTGAACACCTTAAACCCTTCTTACCATCGACTACGTTAAGCAATCATCACGGTCACACACCACCAGTCGCTGCAGCGCCTTACGGCAGTGCCGGTATCCTGCCAATCAGTTGGGCTTATGTCGCATTGCTCGGACGCGAGGGTTTACCCAAAGCAACTGCTATAGCGATTTTAAACGCCAACTATATTGCCCATCGGCTAAATGAACATTTTCCGGTTCTCTATACCGGTACCAACGGCTACGTCGCCCACGAATGTATTATTGACACGCGCATCATCAAGCAAACCAGCGGAATTACCGTAGACGATATCGCAAAACGTCTCATCGATTACGGCTTTCATGCACCGACCATGTCCTTCCCGGTACCAGGAACGCTGATGATCGAGCCGACAGAGAGCGAGTCGAAGGAAGAGATTGATCGTTTCTGTGATGCGATGATTTCGATACGCAAGGAAATAAAGGCGATTGAAGACGGCGAAATGGATCGTGAAGACAATCCACTGAAAAACGCGCCGCACACCGTCGATATGGTTTGCGCCGACGAATGGAACCATAGTTATAGTCGTCAGCAGGCAGCCTATCCGCTCGGATCGTTGCGCGATTACAAATACTGGGCACCAGTCGGTCGAGTCGATAATGTTTACGGCGATACTAATCTGATTTGTTCCTGCCCGCCACTTTCGAGTTACGAAGACGAGTGAATTTGATAACCGGAAGTCGCAGGCAGGCCAATCCGGTTTGAAAGTTCATACTATTCTGGCCGTATTTGAAATCGTTCGACAGGTGTAGATTCATCTCATGGCAATTAGTGTATTCGATTTATTTTCTATCGGTATCGGACCTTCGAGTTCGCATACCGTTGGACCAATGCGGGCGGCAAATCAATTTGTTCAGGCCTTACAGGATGACAACCTGCTGGACTCAGTAACCCGCGTTAAGTCTGAACTTTACGGCTCGCTTGGCGCGACCGGCAAAGGCCATGGCAGCGATAAAGCAATTCTGCTCGGTTTGCAGGGAGAGTTACCCGAACTGGTAGATACGACAACAGTCGACGATAAGCTAGAGCAAATCCGAAGCGCACAAAAAATAAATTTAATGGGGTCAAGCTCAATCTCCTTCAAGGAAAAAGATGACCTGATCATGCATCGTCGTAAAACTCTACCCTTCCACTCGAACGGCATGACATTCCGAGCCTTCAACGCCGCTAGAGATCTCCTGCGTGAAGCCACTTTTTATTCGGTTGGTGGTGGATTTATTGTTGACGAAAGTGCAAGTGGCAGTGACCGAATCATCGAGGATGACACTAAACAGCCCTATCCGTTTACCACTGCAGTAAATCTACTTATCCACACTGCCAATCATAATATGAGCATTAGCGATATCATGCTCGAAAACGAGAAAGTCTGGCGCAGCGAAACAGAAATTCGTGTTAGTTTATTGAAGATCTGGCAGGTGATGAAAACCTGCGTGAGTAACGGCTGCCGTAACGAGGGTATCTTACCCGGTGGTATGAAAGTAAAGAGACGTGCCGCCGAGCTCTATCGAAAATTGAATTCGCAGCCTCATCTAACGTACAAAGACCCACTAACCACTCTGGACTGGGTCAACCTCTACGCGCTAGCAGTCAACGAAGAAAATGCTGCCGGGGGTCGTGTGGTCACCGCACCGACCAATGGAGCCGCCGGCATCATTCCAGCGGTAATGCACTATTACCAGTACTTTTATCCCAACGCAGACGACGATGGTATCGTCAGATTTCTGCTGACAGCGGGCGCGATTGGAATTTTATACAAGGAAAACGCCTCGATCTCTGGTGCCGAAGTCGGCTGTCAGGGCGAAGTCGGCAGCGCCTGCTCGATGGCGGCTGGCGCACTCACCGAAGTACTCGGCGGCACACCAGAACAGACAGAGAACGCCGCTGAAATCGGAATGGAACATAACCTGGGACTCACCTGCGACCCAATCGGCGGGCTGGTGCAGGTACCCTGCATAGAACGTAACGCAATGGCATCGGTGAAGGCAATCAACGCGGCTCGTATTGCCTTGCGGGGCGACGGCCAGCATTTTGTGTCTCTCGATAAAGTCATTAAGACCATGCGTCAAACTGGTGCGGATATGAAGACTAAATACAAGGAAACGTCACGCGGCGGGCTGGCGGTTAATATTATTGAGTGTTGATTAATCATGAATGAAAGCAACGACCAAATGTTGGGCAACCTGCAAGTTAGCCTAAAGCCTTATCTGGGCTATTTCGGAGATAATACCTGGGTTCAGGCGTTAGTCGTCATAATAGCCTCATTTGTTATCGCCTGGATTTTTAACGGATTCGTCATAAACACACTGAAAAGGCTCGCCGTAAAAACCAGTTTTGACATCGACAATCATTTAATAGACCTGTTACATCGCCCCATTCATACCAGCGTTATATTACTCGGACTGGCTTTAGCAACTCGAATAATGGGCATTGGCGACCCATTCGATTTTATCATTTTCTCCATCCTGCAAAGCATCGCTTATCTGGTCTGGACACTCATGTTGTTGACCCTGACCCGTGCGGTACTAAGTCATTTTGCGCAGGACGATAAGCACCTCCCGGTCTTGCACACACAAACCCTGCCCCTGTTTTTAAACATCGCCAATATTGCGATTATGGTATTCGCGATTTATATCATCTTTACGGCCTGGAATGTCGATATGACCGCCTGGCTGGCGTCCGCTGGAATCGTCGGTATCGCGGTTGGTTTTGCCGCTAAAGATACTTTGGCCAATCTTTTTTCCGGTGTCTTCATACTTGCCGATGCACCCTACAAAATTGGCGATTTCGTCGTACTCGATTCGGGCGAACGCGGTGAAGTCACCCACATTGGTATTCGCAGCACACGCCTTCTCACACGCGATGATGTTGAAGTGACTATCCCAAATTCGGTAATGGGCAATACTAAAGTTGCCAACGAATCTGGCGGACCAGCAGAGAAATACCGCATTCGCATCGCGGTAGGTGTGGCTTACGGATCAGATATCGACAAGGTACGCGAAATACTCATGGGGATTGCGCTCAACAATGAGGCAGTTTGCGAAGACCCTGAACCACGGGTACGTTTCCGCCAGTTTGGCGCATCGAGTCTCGACTTCGAGCTACTAGGCTGGATCGACCAACCCGTGTTGCGCGGACGAGTAATCGACGCTTTGAACTGCGAGGTTTACAAAGCGTTTATTAAAGAAAAAATTGAGATCCCTTATAGTAAACAGGATTTGTATATTAAGGAAATGCCAAAATAACCCATCTTCCATTACTATTCGGCTTCATTCCTGTTGTAACAGACAATTGATCTTCCCACTTACAGAGTCAATTCCGGCGTATACCCGCTATCATTGCTATTCTGGCGCCAGTTGATCCAGTGTTCTCCGTTTCACTATTTCTTTCATAGCTTTTTATTACAATTGAACTAAAGTTATTTATATCAGGCATTAAAGTACTTTGCTAACTAGCCGATAACATATACATCGATAACATACTACATGCAGATATTAATGAAACTACTATCCAACACGCCGTTGAAAGCAAAAATTTATGGCATTTCGTTTCTGTTCCTTTCGGGAATAGCCACAATAGTAGTCATCGGTGGATACGCGCTACTTAATCAAAATAATATTCTGGAAAACGCAATAAACCTGTCTTCAGATAGAGTATCTGCGGCGAACGCCGCAAAGATATCTATTACCAATATGGATAAATCTATCCAGCAATTAATTTCCGCCTACGATAAAAGAACCATAAAGATCAGTGCGATTGGATCAATCCGAGCAGGCTCTTATCTAGAGGAAAACCTGCAAAAACTTGAGCATAACTTCGCTGACTCTAAGCAGGTTAAACGACTCATCCAGCTAATAACAGAAATACGCCCAATCCAGCTCAAAATCATTCAACAAGCGCGTAAAAATGCCGATATTGAAGCTCTAAAAATCAGTACAGAAATCCAGCCTAAACTCGAAGAAATCAATACCTTAAACGATAAAATTATTGAACTGGCTTCGCTGTCATTGAAAAACAGTCTGGCAAATGCAAAAGCAGACGCACATAAACTGATCACTATATTAGGCATAGCTATGATTTCGGGTATTGTGTTCGGCATCATCATAGCCTTTATGGCAGTGAGAATGATGGGAACGCCGCTGATTAAGATTGAAAAAATCATGTCTTCGGTGGCACAGGGCGATTTAACCAAAGAAATTGATATCGATAACATTGGGCATGATGAAATCGGTAATACGCTACGGTCAATCGATAACACCATTAAAAATTTAAACGTATCATTCCTCGATATTAATCGGGCTAGTCAGTCGGTGGCTGAGGACTCTATTCAAATCGTCACCAATGCTAACGATATCTCCTCGGTCTGTGCTAATTTAAAGCAATATGCTGCAAACATGCTTAATAGTTCGGCCACAGTTAGCAACTCAATGAAGCAGGCGAATAGCGAAATGGCGAATGTCAACAATAAAGCTGATCTTTCGGCTAGCCTGGCAAACGATTCGGCGGACCTTATTCAAAGGTCTGTGACTCAATTTGCCAGGTTTCAAACAGACATGGAACAGACCGCTTCAGAAAGCGCAGAGTTGTCGGTTATTGCCGATAGAATATCGACTATTACTCAAACCATTTCTGGTATTTCTTCGCAAACCAACCTGTTGGCGCTCAATGCCGCTATTGAGGCTGCCCGGGCCGGTGAACACGGCAGGGGATTTGCTGTGGTGGCCGATGAAGTGCGTTCTCTAGCCGGTAATACTAATCAGGCCGCGAAAGAAATTGCGTCGCTGATCGATACGGTTACAGGTCAGGCTGAAACGACATCGAAATCGATCCAGGTGGCTGTTGAAGATACCAATAAAAATATCGAACTACTTAAAGAGGCGTCAGAAAAAACTTCAAGTAACAATCAGGTAGCAACCGATATTAAATCGGTGATGAGCAATTTGGTGGAGATCATGAGCCAACAACAAATTGCGATTACCGACATTCATCAATCAATCCAGTCGTTGTCTCAGCTTTCGAACGAGAACGACATGAAGTCGGATGATTTGCGCTCACTGTCGATATCTCTGAGCAATGCCTCCGACACGCTTGTTAGTGCAGTAGCCCATTTCAAAATAAACTAATGGCTTTACCTTTTAGCGATAAGGCCATCGTCTTCTCGTTTAAAAATTATTTTCAAATAATCCAGCAACCTGAATATTAACAATAGAAAGATGATCAGTACGTAAGGATACGCATCGTAGACGCCGGGCTTAGTGAGCCAAAGATAGTGCGCCGCTATGAGGACAGCAACCGGGTACATCAGCCGATGTAATCGACGCCAATATTTTTTTAACAGGCGCATGGAAAAATCTGTCGAAGTTAGAAACAAAGGAAACAACAATATCAAGGCTGAAAGTCCAACTAGAATATAAGGCCGTTCCTGTACTTCAATCTGCAATTCGCTCAGATCAAAATCCATTTCAAAATAAAAAAATATATTGAAATGTAACAAGACATATAAAAACGAAAAAACACCAAGCATTCGACGCAGTTTAACCATCCAGTTCCAGTCACCAAGGCGCTTTCCATATTGGTTACGGATCAATATCATTGCATAGGAGAGCAGGCGTCTTAATGGCGTGATCGCCAGTGTAATTATAAATAATATTAACGCCGTAAAACCGCTGGTGTGTATCAAAGTCTCCAGTCCATTTATACCCAGTTGGGCGGTTTTATAACTGTAGAGTAATTGCAACGCGGGATACGCGCTTGCGGCAAAAACAAATACTTTTAGAATGGCTGTATTTTTGTTTAGAAATTTTAGAGGGTTCACGTTTAAAAGTTTTTTTCCAGATCCATGCCCCGATAAAGGCCCGCAACCTGTTGTTCGTAACCATTAAACATGAGGGTTTTCTTTTTCTTCAACTCGCCAATTTTATTTTCCTTGCGCTGGCTCCAGCGAGGGTGAGAAACACGCGGGTTTACATTGGCATAGAATCCATATTCTGTAGGGCTGATTTTATTCCAGCTAGTTTCGGGTTTTTGTTCGGACAAGATGATTTTGACGATCGACTTCGGGCCTTTGAAACCATATTTCCAGGGCACAACCAGTCGCAAGGGCGCGCCATTTTGTGCCGGTAAGTCTTTCCCATATAACCCGGTTGCCAATAAAGTCAGTGGATGCATCGCCTCATCGAGCCGGAGCGCCTCCATATAAGGAAAGTCGAGGCCGGTCAGGCTGAGACCAATCATACTGGATTCATCGACATGCGAAATAAACTGGACATATTTAGCCCTGGATGTCGGTTTAATTCGAGTTAACAGCTTACACAATTGAATTCCGTTCCAGGGGATTACCATAGACCAGCCTTCAACGCATCGAAAGCGATATATACGCTCCACAATTTCCTGTTGTTGTAAAAGATTATCGATATCGATAATTTCGGGTTTTTCAACTTCGCCGGAAATTTCCAGTGTCCAGGGTCGAAGCGACATCTCTTTTGCCAACAATGCGACTGCCTGTTTATTAGTAGAGAATTCGTAGTAATTATTGTAATGCGATATCTGATGCAGGGAGTTCGCCTTTCCGATATCGGAGTTTAACAACGGGCTTTCACATACCGCTTCTACTGGGGCAGGGAGTAAACCGGCAATGGGTAGAATACCCATTGCCTTTACAATTTGGCGGCGTTTCCTGAAAAATCCTTCATCGGTAACTTCTGATTCTGGTAAATTAAAAGCGTCGCTCGATCGAATAATCATTTATCTCGCTGGATATAACATCAGGTATTAAACCATTATTCCCTGAAACCCTTAACGTATAGAATTAATGATTTTATATCCGATTCACTAAGTTCTTCACCGAAGGGCGGCATCTTAGGAGATCGGCCGACCGCTTCACCACCAGTGCGAATGATGTCAAGCATCATGGCATCGGGTAAACGGCTATATTGGAAATTAAATGGCGGCGGGTTCTTAATAATTTTAGCCATCTTACCCTTGCCATCTCCTTCAGGACCGTGACATAAAATACAACGCCCTTTATAAATAGCTCGGCCTATTTCGCGGCTAGGTTTTTTGGGTATATGAGTACTGCCCAATACGGCGATCGCCCTTTCGGCGTCTCTGTAAAATAAGCGCATGAAAACCACCAGAGATTCAATCTCAAGCCAGGTCAGTTCATCGCCGTAGGGCGGCATTCTTTCATCCAATATGCCTTTCTGGCCACCATAAATTATGGCTTCACGAATACTATCGGGGTCTTTACCTTCCGTGTGATTACGCAAATTAGTATTCGGGTAGTCGGGTACCAGTCGAGATAAAAGACCGTCGCCCATTCCAACATTACCGTGGCATAACGTACAACGTTGATTAAAAACCGTAGCGCCATGTTCGATAGTAGGATCTATGCGTTGGTCCTTCGCCTGCACTGATATCGAAAAGCCTAGTAGACCAACTATTAATAAAGAGTAATAGATATTCATAATCTAGTCACTTGACATTTATGATTAAGGCCATATCGAAATGAATGGCGCAACCAACCTCGATTTGTCCGGCCTGATCAAATGTAACTGGTCTTGACTCACCTTTAGGATAAGAACCCAGATCGAAGCTCTTAGCTTCCGACAGGCTGTAAACGTTATGACTAAAAGGGTCGTCGTTGCGGAAATTAACCGTATCGCCAACGGCAATATTCATTTCTGACTCGGTAAACTTCTTATCCTTTTGGTCAACGGTAAATTCCGCTGCATTGGCCATCGTGGAAAAAGCCAGGCAACAACATACTACAATAAAGTTTTTCATTGGTAAGATCTCCGTTAATCTAGGGGTAGAATTGGTAAGGTGAATGGTTTAGGAGGTGTAGTTAATGCTTCCATAAAAGCGACAAGATCCTGCATATCCTGTTTAGTTAGGTTTATACTGTCGATCTCGGGTGAAATATTACCTTCGACATAACCATGATCCGCGTAGGTTTGCATAACATCCATTAGAGTCGCTGCCGATCCATCGTGGAAGTAAGGCGCGCTCAAGCTGATATCTCGTAGAGTAGGTGTTTTAAAAGCACCCTTCATTCTGGCCAGGGGCAGCTGAACGAACCGGCCCATGTCCGGTTTTTCGTCGCCATAGGAAGCGAGACCCAGGTTATGGAAACCATTATCGACAAAATTGGGCGCGCCATGGCAAGCCGCGCAATTACCCTTATTCTGGTCGAGGAAAACACCAAACCCTCTTACCTGTTCCTTTGACATCGCCTTAGCATCACCCTTAACCCATTGGTCAAACGGTGAGTTATTGCTGACAATGGTGCGCTCGAAGGACGCTATCGCGCGTGATAAGGTACTCTGATTAATACCCTCACCCGGATAAGCCTTGTCAAATGCAGTCTTGTAGCCCTTGTTGGACTTTATCCACTTAAACAAGTTGCCGATATCCATATTCATTTCGACAGTCGCTTCCATCGGGCCCATAGCCTGCTCTTCCAGGGTCTTTTTGCGCCCATCCCACATTTGCATCGCGTTAAAAGCCGTATTTGTTACCACCGGAGAAGCCCTGCCTAGCACCTTAGACTTACTGCCACGGGCAGTAGGCAAACCGTCCGACCATCCAAACAAAGGATTATGACAACTGGCGCAGGACATATTGCCGTCACCGGATAACCGAGTGTCCCAAAATAGCATTTTTCCTAGCTCTACTCTGTCTGGGGTCATCTTATTATTATCGGGTTGTGGCACTTCCCCGGGTAAAAGCCATTTCTGTAATGAGGTATCACCCGCTTTTAAAGTTGATCCGATAGCCTGCATTGGCAAAACAAAGCTGGCCGCTAAAAGAAGTATGTGAAGTTGTTTTTTGGAGTAATTAGTCATGTCTTTTCCCTGTAAGTTCGCTTTTAGTATAGGTTGAATTTTTGAAAGTGTTAGAAAATATATCGGTCATTATTAAAAAACTTGAATAAATTTTTTACCAAACCTTCTTTAACATAGCTGTTTGCTACATCCTCATACTCAGGATCTGTGGAAAGCGGGGGAAATTCAGGAGGCCAATACCGCTAATAGTAAGACGATCATGTCCACGAGTAATTCGACCTCTGGTCTCGACATGGAACTACTTTGTTGGATTGACGACGGTAATCGGCGGATTACCGGCTTCAATAATTCTCGCAGCGTCAAATAAAACATCCTCTCGAAACCGTGCAGCAATCAACTGCACCCCAACCGGTGAGTTTTGACTCGAACCGGTAGTCACGGTCATTCCCGGCATACCAATAAAAGGCAGTGCGATCTGAGTCATCTGCGCTTCGAGGATGGCCTTAAAATCGTCGCGCGGCTTGATATCGCGTAAATCCTCAAACGGTAATTCTGCTGATACAGGACATAACATCACTGGAAACTCGGTGAGGAATTGCTGCCATTCGCGCGCCAGGGCTGCGCGACGTTGCAATGCATCCATCAAACTGTTTAACGTAACTTCCGGAGAATTCTCCAGCAGTTGGGCGTAAACAAAATTCGCATCTGGATCATCTTCGGCAACAAATAAAGCGCCGTTTGTTCGGGCATATTCGGACATCCACAACAGCAGTTGTAATGCCATCGGTTCGCGTAATGGCGGACAACTGGTTTCAACAACCTCCCAACCAGAATCACGCAACTGTCGAGCCGATTCATTCAGGGCATCAACAATCGCCGAATCAACCTGCCAGCCTTCTGGTGCGATACACACAGCCACACGTTTCGGATATTCGCCTAGATCGTGTGCGACTGGCACCCACCAGGGGTCTAGCGGACTACCAATCGACATCGCAGCATATCCCCGCCATAGGTCATCGATGCTGCGCGCAATCGGCCCGGATACTGCGGTCAACTGAGCTCCGATGTGTCGATCAGGACTCGACAGGTTAGCAGCCGCGACTCGACCGGAGGTCGGTCGAAGCCCATGCACACCACAGGCATAGGCCGGATAGCGAATCGATCCGGCAATATCGGTTCCGTGTGCAATGGCACCAATACCCGAAGCAACCGCCGCAGCTGCACCACCCGATGAGCCACCCGGTGTTAACTGTTTGTTGTAAGGATTCAGAGTATGACCATGCAAAGAGTTGCGCGTAAACCAGCGTAACGAAAATGCAGGGGTATTGGTCCGACCGATGATAATTGCACCAGCCTGGCGTAAGCTGCAAATCACAGGACTATCGGTTTCGGCGATCAAATCTCTTTGAATTCTTAGCCCATTCGTATTCGCAAAGCCTGCCTGATCGATATTCACCTTAACAGTCACCGGCACGCCGGCCAGAATTCCAGGATCATTGCCACGAGCAACTTCTTGATCGATCAAGTCAGCCGTTGCCAGCGCCTGTTCCGACATCTCATCTACCACCGCATTGATAGCGGGGTTAACCGCTTGTAGGCGATCCAGGGTGGCTTCGGTTACTTCTCGCGCAGTCACTTCCTTTTGCTGGATACCAGTTGTTATTTGTTTAGCTGACCATTCATGTAGCAGGCTCATATTGAATCCTCTAGTCGATTATCTATTACTCAGTCTTTTCATATCCTAAAGCAGTCCAGAATGAACGGACATCCACCCGCTCGTGTCGCATCACGATGGTGATTAGAATTTCTTCAATGCCCGCGTAGACGCAAAGATAACTGGCGAGTTTGAAAGGCCAGCTAGCGAAACCGGAAAACAATGCCACATAACCAATAAAGGTAATAAAAACGGCCAGTTTTACGCTCCAGGTATGATACCCAGTTAGCCGACCAAATTTAATAAGGCCAATCCAGACGGGAATTAAAAAACTAAATAATATCAAAGAAAAGTATAGAATCTCCTGTCCTACGATATCAGGCCAGATAATCCAGGCACCGGCTGCCATGGTGCTGTAAATCGCGAAGTCGCCCAAGCTGTCGAGATGCGAACCCAGCCTGGTAATCTGCTTGAGCTTTCTGGCTAGAAAGCCATCCAGCACATCCGTAAAACCCGAGAACAATAGCGCCGCTAAAAACCAAAACTCCATTTTCTGCAAGGCAAGATATAGCATCAGAGGCGCCATCAGTATCCTGATTAAGCTGATCAAATTTGGAAGATTATGAATATTTTGCCTGCTATACATGAAATACCAGGATATTAAATAAGTTGAAAGCTATTTGTTTATGATTATTTAAAGACACTTATCTTTCTACCTTGATTCTCAACTCAAATTAACACTAAACGACCAAACACACATAACTATTCAATTTTGATCATCAGGCGGTGCCACAAGCTTTGATTTACCAGCTTTTATCCGCATCCAGTTAACGAATTCCATCACTGAAGGGCGACAGATTACCCAGCGTTCTACATGGTATTTCCCAGGAAACTCCATTAGAACAAGACCAATAATCATGGTCAGTATGCCCTGCCCTGGTAGCACAAGCATCAAAATCCCAACCATCATAAAAAAGACACCGAGAAGGTTCTTGATGACGAATAAAGGGATACGCAACAATGGATGTCGGTTATTCCATGCGACGCGATGCCGGTCGGGATAGAAAAAATAGTCCACTGGCATCCTCACTAATACTATCGGAACAGCAATAAGAGTCACCAGGAAAGAGATGACAGACACAACCAGTAACAATTCGGCCAGCGCCTCATTATTGTAAATCCAGTCAACCACGGTATGAATTCCTGAGCTATATACTATTTACATGCTATCGCAATTCTAATGTTGATATTACTCTTAAGGGAAAAAACATCTATCGGAGAAACTTGGCACATTATCTCAACTAAAAATCCGCTGCACCCAACCTGACAACTGATCGAGCAATTGCTGCTCTCGCTCACCCTGCTCTCGCTGGGCCAGAGTTAACAAATGCTGCTGAAACTGCTCTACCGTCAAGCCTGCACCAAATTCTCCATCGACCAGGCGACTGTGACAAAACCGTTGCCAGCGTAACAACTCGTCTTCACTCAAACTCGTAGGAAAGTTTCGTGCACGATAACGAAATAACAGTGTGTTCAGTCGTTTATCCTGAAATGCGTTATCCGGCCATTCGGCGAGCTTCTCCGGACTTGCGGCGAGCACCTGATTACAACTGAGTCGATCCTGTTGGCCAATAAAGCCATCATAGAGTGCGCTATCAGCATCGACCTCATCGTAACCTCGTCCAGCGCCATAAACTTCGGTTAATCGTGATGTCAAATTAGGGTCGGACATTAATAAATCCCTATTCCGATTAATTTCATCCCAATCAATTTGCCATTTTTCCGCCTGCGCAGAATTCAATGTCGATACGGGTGCCAAAGCCGGTGATTTATTTAAATGCACACCCTTCAATGGTAGACGCTGCTCGCCTTCGGCCAGGTCGAGTGTTTTTGTATAAAGTTTTTGCTGAATTTCATCTACGCTTAGTTGCAGTAAAGCCTCTGGATTAAAACGCAGGTTATAACAGATTACTTCGTTGCTATTCACAGGATGTGTTAGCAGTGGAAAGACTGGCGCTAGACAGCCTTGATCAGCCGGAAACATACCACTGACATGTAACAGTATTTCTGGCTGAGCGGGACTAAGCAACTCTGCCACCCGTTTCTTATTACGTAAGTCAAAAAAGAAATCAAACA
>JAUVCH010000152.1 GCA_030595795.1 Gammaproteobacteria bacterium | reverse complement strand
CGGCGGTGCCTTTCATTAAGCCACGACGTTGCAGGGCAAAGATCGGGCTGAAGCCGTTGTAAAACCAGGTACCTTCGAAGACACCGGCGAAGAATGTATAGGCCATGACAAAGTTTTCCAGTTCGTCGCGGTCGGTTAGGTCGATATCGGCGCGTAATACCGAGTTGAGCCGTTGATTACAGAGCTGAATCTTGTGGTTGATTTCGGGCACTACGCGATAGCGGTTGTATATCTCGCCCTGATCGAGACCGATGGTTTCGATGCAATGCTGGTATGCCCAGGTGTGCATGGCCTCCTCGTATACCTGGCGCGCCTGATAAATCTGTAGCTCAGGCGCAGTCATTTTTTCCATTACCGCCAGGCCGATATTGCGCATCGCGAGTATGTCAGAAGTGGTCAGGTAGGACAGTACATTTTCGTAGACGTGACGTTCTTCCAGCGTGAGCTTATGCTGGTAGTCGTGTATGTCCTGCGTCATGTTGACGTCGAGCGGAGTCCAGTGGTTTTTGTTAGCGTTAAGAAAATACTCCCAGGCCCAGGGGTACTTGAATGGCGCTAACTGATTGATATCGGCAAGACCATTCACCACACGTTTGTCGTCGGCGTTTACCGGTTTCGGTGCGACTGGATTGATTTCCGGTCTGGGGATATCGAGGTTTCTGGCCTTAACACCTGTAGCTGGCGGTATGTCCTGGCTAATAGGTTTTACAGGCTCGTTGCTCGCAACCGCAGTTTCCAGTTCTATACTGGCTTCTGCAATTTTGGCTGGTTGTGGCGCAAACGGGTCATCCCAGTTTAGCATTGTGTTCTCCGACTTTGTTTCTTGTTGATCAACATAAATAGTTTTGTCATTTCTCTACTGACAGGCATCGCAGTCTGGGTCGAGAATCGAGCAAACTTTTGGTTCTGGTTCTACGGGTGCGCTTACAGGTGTTTGCGTGGCGGATTTTTCGACCGAAGTGGCACCGAGTGAGCGCAGGTAATAAGTAGTTTTTAGTCCACGAACCCAGGCTAACTTATAAAGATTGTCGAGTTTCTTACCCGATGGTTCGGCCATATAAAGGTTTAGCGACTGGCCCTGGTCGATCCATTTCTGCCGACGCGAAGCGGCTTCGACTAACCAGCGCGAATCGATTTCGAAGGCGGTTGAGTAGATCGCTTTCAGTTCGTCTGAGACACGATCGATGCTTTGTACGCTACCATCGTAATATTTCAGATCGTTGACCATGACGTCATCCCAGATGCCTTCGGCTTTGAGGTCATCGACCAGGTAGGGGTTTACGACGGTGAACTCACCGGAAAGATTCGATTTGACGTAGAGGTTTTGATAAATCGGTTCGATCGACTGACTGACACCGCAAATGTTAGAGATGGTCGCAGTCGGTGCAATCGCCATGGTGTTGGAGTTACGCATGCCGATGCTAACGACGCGCTCACGCAGGCTGTCCCAGTTCATTTTCGAACTCTCATCCTGCTGCAGGTAATCGCCACGAACCGCTTTTAAGTTGCCCACTGAATCGATTGGCAAGATGCCCTGACTCCATAGCGAGCCCTGGAAACTGGAATAGCTACCGCGTTCCTCGGCCAGTTGAGTCGATGACTGAATGGCGTAGTAGCTCACCGCTTCCATCGACTGGTCGGCAAATTCGATGGCATCTTCCGAGGTAAAAGAAATATGCTGCTTGAACAGTGAATCCTGAAAACCCATGATTCCTAGTCCGACCGGGCGGTGGCGCAGGTTCGAGGTACGAGCTTGCGGCACGCTGTAATAGTTATAATCGATAACATTGTCGAGCATACGCATCGCGGTGTTGATGGTTTTTTCGAGTTTTTCCAGATTCAATCCGTTTTCATCGACATGCTGCGGTAAATTCACCGAACCCAGGTTACAGACAGCGATTTCTGTGTCTGAAGTATTCAGGGTTATTTCGGTACATAAATTAGACGAATGCACGACGCCGATATGCTGTTGTGGCGAACGGATGTTGCAGGGGTCCTTGAAGGTCACCCAGGGGTGACCAGTCTCGAATAGCATGCCCAGCATTTTGCGCCACAAATCGGTAGCTTGCACACGACGATATAAATTGATTTCACCACGATCAGCCTTTTCTTCGTAGGCGACATAGGCTGCTTCGAACTCGGCACCGTATAAGTCGTGCAGATCGGGTGTTTCTTCGGGCGAAAAAAGGGTCCACTGTTGTTCTTCAGCGACACGTTTCATGAACAGGTCGGGTATCCAGTTGGCAGTATTCATGTCGTGGGTACGACGACGTTCTTCGCCCGTATTTTTACGTAGGTCGAGAAAGTCCTCGATGTCGAGATGCCAGGTTTCCAGATAGGCACACATTGCACCTTTACGCTTCCCGCCCTGATTCACCGCCACGGCGGTATCGTTGGCGACCTTAAGGAAAGGTACCACGCCCTGCGACTTGCCGTTGGTGCCCTTGATATGTGAGCCCATGGCGCGTACGCGAGTCCAGTCGTTGCCCAGTCCACCGGCAAACTTCGAGAGCATGGCATCGTCTTTAATCGCACTGAAAATACCGTCGAGGTCGTCGGGTATGGTGGTTAAATAGCAACTCGATAACTGTGGCCGCAAAGTACCCGAATTGAACAGGGTAGGCGTACTGCTCATAAAGTCGAAAGAGGACAGCAGGTTGTAGAATTCGATGGCGCGGTCTTCACGTTGCACTTCGTTGATGGCTAATCCCATCGACACGCGCATGAAAAATGCCTGTGGTAATTCGAAGCGGATATCCTGGTGGTGAATAAAGTAGCGGTCGTACAGAGTTTGCAGGCCGAGATAAGTGAACTGATGGTCTCGATCAGACTTTAACGCCTGGCCGAGTTTATGCAGGTCGAATTTCAGTAGCTCGGTATCGAGTAGCTCGAGTTCTGACGCCTTTTTGATGTAGTGACGAAAATAGTCCGGGTAACGATCTGCCATTTCCTGATAAGTCGCGGTGGGCGCGCCATCGTTGATAAAGCCCAGTGTTTCAGTGCGTAATTCATCGAGCAATAATCGTGCGGCGACCTGAGAATATTGCGGTTCGCGATCAATCAGGCCGCGTGCACTCATGACTACGGTAGGGCTGACATCTTTCTCTGGCACACCGTCGAACAGGTTGCGCAGGGTTTCGTCGTAGACTCTGTTGGCGTCGGTACCTTCGAGGCCTTCGCAGGCATCGGTGGTAATGGTTCTAAGCCGTTTGATATCCAGAGGGCGAATACTGCCATCGGCCAGTTTGACGTTCAGGCCAGTGATTTCGTCATCACTACGCTGACCCTCTGATTGACTAGTCTCTTCGGCACGAGCATGCGACCTTTCTTCACGATATAGCACATAGGCGCGAGCGATCTTCTGTTCGCCATTGCGCATTAATGACAACTCAACCTGATCCTGGATGTCTTCTATATGGAAAGTACCGCCATCGGGCTGACGTCGAGTTAGAGTATCGACCACCAGATCAGTCAGGCGCGCTACGGTTTCGTGCACTCGGGTAGAAGCTGCTGCCTGACCGCCTTCTACCGCAAGAAAAGCCTTGGTCATCGCTACTTCGATTTTGTTATTGTCGAAACTGGTCAATTTGCCATTACGGCGAACGACGTTGTATAAATTTCCCAGCGCTAAATCCTGTTTGTCGGTGGTCGCTGGATTGACAGGGCTGACTGGGGAGGTGTCAGCATCTGTAAGTGGTGATTCTATATTTTGCATTTATTTTAAGCCCGATAGTATTTACAGCTTGTTCAAAGATACCAATTCATTGCAATAGTCAGTCCAGAAACCGGAGATGCCGGATTATCTGTTACCGCATCACTACTGATCGGTACCCAAAATCAACGTTCCAAATTGTTCCCGATTATTGGTTTAAAACCGGCAGTCTACCGTTTGCAAATAGTTAAAGTGTTTTATAACTATCCGATTCAAGTGCTTGAACTACTATGAATAAGGGAGATTTCAACCAGTTTTATATTTCAGTTTAAAGTTTCGAATTTCAGTCCTCAAAAACCTGATACACAATATAATGTGTTTTGCTCTCAGGTCAAGTACATTATGTTGTGTATTAGGCTGTGGAGTAAAAGGGTGTAAGCTGTGGATAACTATTGGATATCTCTCTCGGGCGGCTCTATGAGAGGCCTGTAAAGATTATCTGGCAACTTTTGCCTGGAGTAGTTAATTAATAAATACTATTAGTTGCGGATGCCTATAAATAAAATCAATGATTATGAAGCTGAGGGCCTACTTCGGCATCGCGTAATTTTAGATAAATCTCTGACCTATGTACTATGCTCCAATAGACGCAGTAATTTGAAAAGTTTATGGCCAGTATCAATACAATAGATATCGATAAAGTTCGTGGTTTGGAAGGGCTCGATTACCTCGTCAAAAATATTGATAAGCTGGTCACGCTTCCAGAGATTTATTATCGACTGGAAACAGCGATTGAGGATCCAACTTCGACAGCCGATGATTTCTCTCGGTTGCTATCGGTCGACCCAGATTTATGTGCTCGTTTATTGCGAATGGCAAACAGCGCTTTTTATAGTTTCCCCGCCAGGATCGAGACCATCGATCGCGCGGTTAAAACGATTGGCCTGCGCCAGATCAGTGAACTGGTATTGGTGACTTCGGTAATCGAAATCTTTAACAGTGTACCTATAGAACAGGTGAATATGCGGTCTTTCTGGGAGCATAGTGTCTCGGTCGGAGTGTTCTCACGGTCGGTCGCGCAATACGCGGGCTTACCGCAGTCTGAACGATTTTACATACCGGGTTTATTGCACGATATCGGGCGTCTGGTCCTGTATCTGAAATTACCCAGTATGATGGGGGGCTTAATTGCGCGGGTGAAGTCTCAGAATTTGAATTTAACGGTGCTCGAAAAAGAGCAACTCGGCTATTCACATGCTGATGTTGGCGGAAGTCTACTTGAATACTGGAAGGTTCCACATTCTATTTATGAACCGGTTAATTTCCACCACGACCCATTACAGGCTCAGGAATTTACACCTATGGCCTGTGCAGTGAATATAGCAGATGCCTGGGTTAATCATCAGAAGAAGGCGGGTAGTGGTGAAGATTCTGAAATACCAATAAACCCCGATGCCTTGCAGCTACTGGGGATGCAGCTATTCGAACTCGATGAAATATGGGCTTTGGCGAAAGATGAAATAACAGACGTTAATCGTCAGTTTCTGAACCATTAGTGCCTGGGGTTCCCTTAGGTTTACTCAGCTTCGTCGAATCGATTGTTAATTAGCAGAGTCACCGCTTCGAGGCAGGCTTGCTCATCGGCACCTTCGACTTCCAGGACTAATTCGGTACCTTTGCTCGCTGCCAGCATCATCACCCCCATGATACTTTTTGCGTTTACTCGGTTACCTTCTTTGTCGATATAAACATCGCTCTCGAACTGGCTCGCCTGGTTCACCAGCTTCGAAGCGGCGCGGGCGTGCAACCCAAGTTTATTGATTATAGTGACCTGTTGAGAAACCATATTATTGATCAGCCATGTTATGAATCCGGTTGAATACCTTTATGACCACCTTCTATCGCAATTTGAGCAAGCGCCGACAAAGGTTTATGGTGGTAGTTTAACACTCTTAATAACATCGGTAGATTAAGACCACTGATAATTTCGACATTTTCTTCGTTACCGAAATATCGGGCCAGATTATTGGGTGTCGCGCCATAAATATCGGTTAATATTAAGACGCCGTCACCAGAATTGGAATCAGTAATGCTGTCGCGAATCTGATCGGCATAGTAGCCGAGATTCTGAGGTTCCAGCCTGGCCGGAATCGATAGCGACTTCACCTCGAGCGCTTCCTTATCAAGCATCGAAGCCGCAGTTTCGATTAGCGACTGCCCAATGCTGTTGTGGGTGATTATCAGTATTGCCACCTTCATGTCAGGTCTCGATGGTGAACGGAAGCATGATAGCTTGATTGCTGTAAGGTGTTGGCGATTTTCTCAGCCATATATACCGAGCGATGCTGGCCCCCGGTACAGCCGATAGAAATAGTCATATAACTCCTGTTTTCCCGTACGAAACTGGGTAGCCAGGTTTTCAGGAAGCCGATGATGGACTCGTACATGGCATCGACTTCGGCATAGCCTTCGAGGTACTCAACGACCGCCTGATCCTTGCCGGTCAGGGGTCTTAGCGCATTTTCCCAATGGGGGTTGGGCAGGCAACGGACATCGAATACGAAATCAGTATCGTTGGGCAAACTATGTTTAAAACCAAACGATTGCACCAGAATCGCGATCTCGGCGCCAGTATCGGGTAATAGTCGTTGGACAATCTTGCCTCGTAACTGATGAACGTTAAGATTGGTCGTATCGATGATCAAGTCGGCATTAGAGTAGATGTTTTGCAGTAAATTTTGTTCTAAATTAATGGCTTCCACCAAGGGTAAACCACTTCGCGAGAGGGGGTGCTTACGTCGAGTCTCGCTGAATCGGCTCACCAGTTTCTTTGTGTCTGAAGTCAGGAATAAAATTTCAGTGGTAAATTTAAGCTGTCGAATTTGTTTCACCGCATCGTCGAGCTGGTGTACGTCATCGACACCGCTTCTTGCGTCGATGGCGACTGCTATCAGGTCGTAGAATGCCGGAGTTCTAAGAATTGTCGTGTCGATAAACTCTGGCAAAAGGGCCACCGGTAAATTATCGACACAAAAATAACCGGCATCTTCCAGGGTATGTAATGCGACGGTTTTACCCGATCCCGAGAGGCCGCTAACGATGACCAGTTTCATTCAAATGTTCCGCTTATGTCGACTTTTGGTTTCTGTTGATGGCCTGGTGCTGGCGCTCGATAAAATCTTCCGCCGCATTATAACCATTCATGTTTAATAAATGGTTTCTTGCTGCAGCTTCGACGATAACTGCCAGATTCCGCCCGGGCGCTACTGGCAGGGTTACTTCGGGAATATCCAGGCCTAAAATATTTCTCGTTTCCACTGTATTGCCGAGACGATCAAACTGGTCAGAATTGTCACTGGTGAGCTGTACCATGTTGATAATCAAGCGTAGGGATTTATTGCGTTTTAACGAGTTAGCACCAAACATTGCGCGGATATTGACGATACCCAGCCCGCGTACTTCCATAAAATCGGTTAAAAGACCTGGGCTGCGGCCATCGATGACATCGGGAGAAATGCGCGAAAACCGGGTAATATCATCGGAGATCA
>JAUVCH010000110.1 GCA_030595795.1 Gammaproteobacteria bacterium | reverse complement strand
ATTTCCTCCGGTAATCATGAGCTGTTACTTTGATTACTTTTACAAAAAGTTGTTCATTTTCAATTTTGTATATTATGCGGTATTGAATATTGAGGCGAGATGAACGATAGTCTTTCCATTCACCATGCAATGCTTCATCATTAAAGCCCTTGATTTGCTTTAGTCCAGCAAGGCCTGATATTGCAACGATATCCTTCCACTTTTCATATCGCTTAAGGATATCAGTAGGCAGGGATTTTAGCCCCTTTAATGCGTTTTTGTGCTCATATATTCTCCACATACTAAATATAGTATATATATCATATATGGTATATCAAGTTTTAAGTGTGTAACGACCTTAGTTTTGGAGCCTTATGTCGCACCAATAGTGGTTCTTGGAGGGGTATGGATAAAACTGTATAGGATTCTGTGCATGACCAGTAAATTTGATGTTATTGGCACGGAGATAATAGAGCATTTCACTTTATTGCCACGAACATCGGTTTAAAAAAATACTAAGGGAGCAACGTGAAATTTTTTACTAATTTTTTTAATTTGATCCAGGTTTAAATCTCTTTTCCCTGTCAGTATTTCAGACACAACACCCTGGCTACCAATTTCTCGCAAGTCAGATTGCTTTAATCCATGCTCTTCCATAAGATATTTTAATGCATTTATTGGTGTGGATTCTTTATATTGAATAGGCTTGGTCTTCATAATTTTGAATTAACTTTCCAACCGTTTCCATCGCGGGTGTCAATTTATGTTTTTGATTATTCCCAACTTCATCGACTAAACTATCCAATGTTTTAACCAATGCCAAATACTCTTTTTCTGAATGAGGAACGGAAAAAACTGATTTAATGGTTGGCCATACCTTTGAAATATTCTCTAATTTGTTTACTAAAAGCTATCAGTCGAGGTAAACAGACCTACGCGTAAATCTTTCGCTGAGTAAATTTCACGACCATCGACTTCCATCGTGGCGTCGCCAATTCCCATTACCAGTTTGCGCATAATGACGCGCTTCATATTGATGCGGTAGGTGACTTTTTTGGCGTCGGGTAGCACCTGACCAAAATATTTGACTTCACCGGCACCTAGAGCTCGACCATGTCCCGGTCCGCCTTTCCAGCCCAGGTAAAAACCGATGAGTTGCCACATGGCATCAAGTCCGAGACAGCCCGGCATAACCGGATCGGTTTCGAAATGACATTTAAAAAACCAGAGATCGGGGTTAACGTCTAGCTCGGCGATCATTTGTCCTTTGCCGTATTCACCACCATCTTCAGTAATCTTGACGATACGATCGAACATGAGCATTGGTGGAAGTGGTAGTAGTGCATTGCCTTCGCCAAATAGTTCACCTTTACCGCAGCCAATAAGCTCGTCATAGGAGAAACTGTTTCGATCTGTGAGTGGTTTTGTCATGTGGCTTTAATTTTCGAAAACTGGCTGCGAACACTAACGATTATGAGAAGAATTTGCCAGTAAAATGTCTGGAATCTCGGAAAAATCTGCCGATTCAATGGCAATGCTTGATGTGCTGTTCCAACGGTTGATTATTAGGGGTATATTCAACGCCTGCTAGATCGACAGAAAGGGAATTATGACGTTATTTTTTCCTGGTTCGAGTCAGGTACAGTTCAGGTTAACTGAGGAATAATACGACACATGATATTCAGATCATTCAAAACACTCACGATTGTGGCATTGCTGTTAACACCGCAAATGCTGTTGGCGCAATCACCCTTAAGTCTCGACAGGGCTATCGAGCTTGCTTTCGCGCATGACCCGCGGGTCGAAGAAAAGGAGGCTTTCGTGCGCCAGGCGCAGGGTTTACTGGCCGAAGCCGAAGGCTCAGGTGGTCTGCGTTATGGAGTCAATACCTTTCTCGCATTAACCAACGACGTAGAAGGGGGCTTTTTTGAAGATGGGCAAACCACCTGCTCCAGCAACTGCACGCCGCGAGACGATGTTTTCGATATTGATGAAGGCATTTCGCTATGGGGCGGATTAACTTTTAGTATTATTAAACCTTTAGCGACTTTCGGTAGATTAGAGAGCTATCAAAATGCCGCCCAGCACAATATTCTGGTCAAACGGCAGGATGTCGAGTTGCAACGCGACAGCATCCGGCTCGATGTGGTGCGTGCCTATTACGGTTATCTGACAGCAAAAGATAGTCGTTTGTTACTGGAAGATACGCGCAAGCGACTGGAATCGGCGTTAGAACTGGTGCTCGAATGGCTGGACGAAGACGCAGGAACAGTTAGTCAGTCGGATCGGTATGCGCTGGAGTCTGGCCTTGGCTTGATCGATAACTTTCTTTCCGAGGCTTCCGCGCTGGAAACTATTGCCATGGCGGGTCTAAAGGTATTAACAGGCATTAAAAGCGACACCATCGAACTCGAAGAACGTCGTTTAAAATTAGTAGCTCTGCCCGGTCGTGATCTGGAAGAGTGGACTCAGTTAGCGCTCGACAACAGACCTGAGTTCAAACAGGTCGAAGCCGGACTGGCAGCGAGACGAGCGCTGGTCGAAGCTAACCGCTCCGAGAGTAAGCCCATAATTTTCGCCGGTGTTGCCGGAACCTTCGCCTATGCACCGGGCCGAGAAGCGCTCGACAACCCTCATGTGTTCGATGCTTTCAACCATGCTGCCGTGTCACCTTTGCTAGGTATGCGTTGGCAGTGGGAGCAGGGCGCTCAACCGGCTCGAGTAGCACAGGCACAGGCCGAACTCGACGCCCTGATTCAGAAGGCTTTATTTGCCCGTAATGGCATTCCTTTTCAGGTGCAGGAGCAATATGTGATGATGCATTCTAAATTTAAATCGGCGCAGGCCATGCGCAAAAGCGCAAAATCGGCCCGTCGCTGGATGATTGCCGCCTATGCCGATTTTGAGGCGGGCCTTGAAGAAGCCTCCAAAATATTAACCGCAATGCAGGTATACGTATTGGCTTATGCCGAATACCTCAAGGTGGTGAATGACTACAACAATCATGTGTCTAAATTACAAAGCGTTAGTGGAGTTTACGAGTGAAAAATTTAATCGGAATATTAATTGGAATGTTTCTGCTCAACAGTGGAATCGCCGCTGAAGTCGGCCCGGAACAATTGATCAAAAATACGGCTGACCATGTTCTTACTGAAATCAAGGCGAATGCGGCTGCATATCGTGATGACCCGAGTAAGCTATACACCCTGGTGGGCGAAGTGGTACTACCTCATTTCGACTTTGCAGCCATGACTAATCTGGCATTAGGGCGCTACAAGAATAAAGTCGATGCCACACAAAGGGCGCTGATCACCAATGAATTTCGGGTGTTGCTGGTTCGGACTTACGGTAAAGCGCTGCTCGAATACAATGAACAGGTTATTGCTTATTTGCCGATGGAGGGCTCGGTGGCCGACGGTGATGTCACCGTAAGAACCGAAATCGAACAGGCCGGGGGATTCCCAATTCCACTCAATTATAGTCTCCGACAAAGCGATCAGGGCTGGAAGGTGTACGATATTAGTGTCGATGATATTAGTCTGGTGACTAATTATCGCTCCAGCTTCGCCCGCCAGATCAAGAAAAATGGTGTCGAAGGTCTGGTTAAAGTCCTGCGCGAGCGCAATCAGGAAGAGTAAAGCCAGGAAGAGTAAAGGAATTCACATTCCGGCAAATTTACCCTCAAGTAGGGCCTACATTCCGAGTGGGCATCTGCTAGAATAGCGGCCTTTTTGAAGGCCTCGGAATAGTCGGTAGTCGCCAATGAATAAATTGATCATCAAGGGTGGGGTTCCACTGTCTGGGCAGGTGCGCGTTTCGGGATCGAAAAACGCGGTTTTACCGATATTAGCGGGCACTTTGCTATCTAGCGGCCCGGTGGTTGTTCGCAATGTACCTCATTTGCACGATGTCACCACGACAATGGAATTACTCGGTCGCATGGGTGTTTCGATTACTGTCGGTGAAAAGATGAGTATCGAAATCGACCCGTCTACCATCGAAAATACATTTGCGCCTTACGAACTGGTGAAAACCATGCGTGCATCGATACTGGTGTTGGGACCGCTGCTGGCTCGATACGGTACTGCTGAAGTTTCTCTCCCCGGTGGTTGTGCGATAGGCGCCCGTCCCGTTGACATGCATCTTTCCGGGTTAGAAGCCATGGGTGCCGAGATAACCGTCGAGGAAGGGTATGTCAGAGCCAAGGTCGACCGTCTCAAGGGCGCCCGAATCGTCATGGAGCAAGTGACAGTTACTGGTACAGAAAACTTGATGATGGCAGCCGCGCTTGCGGATGGCACAACAATTATTGAAAACGCAGCACGCGAGCCCGAAGTCGTCGATCTTGCCGATTTTATCAATGCTATGGGTGGCAATGTTACTAATGCGGGCACCGATACTATTACCGTCGAAGGTGTAGATACTTTGCATGGCTGCGATTACACCGTATTACCCGACCGAATCGAAACCGGCACCTATCTGGTAGCCGCAGCTATCACCGGAGGTAAGGTTTTGATCAAGCATACCGATCCGACTTTGCTAGATGCGGTATTAGCCAAGCTGGTCGAAGCGGGTGCGCAGATCGACGTCGGTGAAGACTGGATAGAGCTCGATATGGAAGGCAAAAAACCGCGAGCGGTGAATATCAGGACCGCGCCATACCCCGGATTTCCGACCGATATGCAGGCTCAGTTCTGTGCTTTGAATGCCGTCGCCGAAGGCACTGGCTCGGTTACCGAGACGGTATTCGAAAACCGATTTATGCACATACAGGAAATTATTCGCCTGGGTGCCAAAGTGCAAGTTGAAGGTAATACAGCGATTATCAGTGGTGTCGATGACCTCAATGGCGCGCCAGTTATGGCGACCGATTTGCGCGCCTCGGCGAGTTTGATTCTGGCCGGACTGGTCGCAAAGGGTGAAACCGTCGTCGATCGAATTTATCATATCGATCGTGGTTACGACCATATCGAAGAAAAACTCGCCTGCCTGGGTGCCCAGATTCAACGCGTTCCGAATTAAAACGTTTCTACAAAATATTTAGAAAATAACATGTCTGGTGATGGTTTAACTATTGCGCTCGCTAAAGGGCGGATTCTCGATGAAACTTTACCGTTGCTGGCGCGTGCTGGCATCGAACCCATCGATGACTTATCGACGAGCAGAAAACTCGTTTTCGAAACTAATCAAGCCCATATCAACCTGGTTTTAATCCGTTCGTCTGACGTGCCAACCTATGTGCAATACGGCGCGGCTGATCTCGGTATAGCCGGCAAAGACGTGTTGCTGGAGCATGGGGGAGACGGGTTATACGAGCGTGTCGACCTTAAAATAGCCGGTTGCAAATTGATGACCGCGGGCTTTGCCGACAAAGCTCTACCAAAAGGGCGGCTCAAAGTGGCCACCAAATATCCTGCAATCACACGCAAGTATTTCGTCGATCAGGGACGCCAGGTCGAAGTGATAAAACTTTATGGTTCGATGGAGTTGGCCCCGGTAGTTGGCCTGACCGATTTAATTGTCGATTTGGTGGATACTGGCAACACCCTCAAGGCCAATGGTTTGGTGCCGCTAGACCATATTATGGACATTAGTTCGAGACTGATTGTAAATCGAGCCTCGCTGAAGATGAAGAATCAGGCGATAAAAGAACTGGTTGCCAGCATAGAGCAAGCCGTTGAATGAATAAAATTAGACGTTTAAACAGTGATGATACTAGCTTCTGGCCACAGCTAAAAGAATTGCTGGCCTGGGAAGCAGTATCGGACGAAGCTGTTTTTACCTCGGTTAACAATATACTCAAGGCGGTGCGTAGTCGCGGTGATGCGGCGGTGATGGAATTCACAGCAGAGTTTGACGGTTTGAAAGTAGATTCGATGGACGAGCTGGAAATGCCTCTGGGTCGTCTGCAAGAAGCCTATGACAGTCTTGATGGCGAACAGCGTCATGCGCTTGATGTAGCAGCAGCAAGAATTCGTAGCTACGCCGAGCACCAGAAAATGGAGTCCTGGGAATTCACAGAGGCCGATGGCACCGTATTGGGACAGCAAATAACCCCACTGGATCGTGCCGGTCTATATGTACCCGGCGGTAAGGCAGCTTACCCCTCATCGGTGCTGATGAATGCGATCCCCGCCCATGTTGCAGGCGTCGAAGATTTAATCATGGTTGTGCCAGCTCCGCAGGGTGTGGTGAATGATTTGGTACTCGCAGCAGCCTATGTGGCGGGTGTTAATCGGGTATTTACCATTGGCGGCGCTCAGGCGATCGCGGCACTGGCTTATGGCACCGAAACCATCCCCGCAGTTGATAAGATAGTCGGCCCAGGTAATATTTATGTGGCTACTGCGAAGCGCTTGGTGTTTGGCGCGGTCGGTATCGACATGGTAGCCGGTCCATCTGAAATACTGGTGGTTTGCGACGGCAAGACCAATCCCGACTGGATAGCGATGGATTTATTCTCGCAGGCCGAACACGATGAAGACGCGCAGGCTATTTTAGTCTCCGACGACGCGGCGTTTCTCGACCAGGTGCAAAGCAGCATCGATAAACTCATCGAGGACATGCCACGCAAACAGATTATCGATGCTTCTTTAGCTGCCCGCGGTGCTTTGATAGTAGTGTCCGACATGAAAGAAGCCGTCGAAGTAGCGAATTACATTGCGCCAGAACATCTCGAATTATCGGTCGAAAACGCAGAAGAAATGGCGCGTTCGATACGCCATGCCGGTGCTATTTTTATGGGACGCTATACCGCTGAGGCACTTGGTGATTACTGTGCCGGACCGAATCACGTACTGCCCACCTCAAGAACGGCAAGATTTTCTTCGCCGCTCGGCGTTTACGATTTTCAGAAACGTTCTAGTTTGATTGGATGTTCTGCGGACGGTGCTTCGGAACAGGGGAAACTCGCTTCAGTGCTGGCGCATGCGGCAGGGCCGGTGGCGCATGCTCGGTCGGCTGAGTATCGGATACAATAGGGTTTAGGTGTCGAAGTCTTTGACTCCGACACCTGAGTTTCTAGTGGAGTTCTACTTCGTCGGCGAATAATACACCGCTGATTATAGTGCCTTCTACTTCGATTCTGACGCCATCATCCAATTCTGTCGTAGGGGTAAATTCCACTTCGCTAGAATAGTAAAATACCGCGCCGATAGCATCTACGGCTTGACCGTTAATAGTGAATTGCAATATTACCTCATCGGTAAAATTAGCAATTATTCCCTCCAGACTAATATGATCGACATCGCTGCCGAAGTCGTCGTCTTCTTCGTCTATTTCGACTGCCTCGATTATATTAAAGCCCTGGTAAGAGCCGTGAACCTCGACTAATATACCTTCGACAGGAATACCATTTGGTAACTTGATATCTACCTCTGGATTAGCCGTATAATCGATTGTAACGCTGCCCATAATAAAGGTATCGGTTCCGACAGAGTCAATGATGCCCTCGATTTCAACTTCAGCTCCTATTGCTGGAGTATCTTTGAATTTCACGAAGGTAGCCGCAACTTCTGTGTCAGAAATATTTAAACCACTTACTTCGACGATAATATCTTCGGCCAACGCACCGAAAGACGTATCTTTAAATGTGGTGTCGATCGGATCGATGTAAACTTTATGATTAAATATATCAAAGGACATCCTACCATCGGATAGCAACGCGCTAAGATTAGTAATCGGCCCCTCAACATCATTATCGTATTCAACCAAAGTCGCAGTCCCAGTAACTCCATCACCATTGGTAGTACCATAGACTTTAGCCACCATGCCTTCTGCCAGACCTCCTAATTGAGTAGCATCATCCTGATTATCAAAAATATCTCCATCAACCTCAAACTGACTATTGTCGGTATCGAATATGACACCGTTCATGTGAACACTACCAAACGCCGTAATCTCCCCAGAAGTAATCCCAGTCCCACCAATACCAGCTACAGTGCTACTCCCGCCACCGCAGGAAACTAGAAATGAAGAAAGTAGTAATACCGTTGCTTTAGCGATTTTATCGAGGGGCATAGTTAGATGTAGTGATTTCATGATGGATCCTGCTGACCTGAAGTTGATTCGTGATAAAAAAGACTGACGCTCAACTCGACGGACTCTTCGTCCTCTGATTTTGATTCATGCTGCGATAGATAAAGGTCGACTTCTTCGAGGAAGGTCTGACCTTTGCGTTGGGTGAATTGTTTGATTGCTGGAATAGAGTCGATCGGTATTCGTGGATTGGAAGCCTTGCGTTGGAAATGCAGGTCTTCCGGGGCGGAGGTGATATTGTGATTGATGGTTTCGATTAATTGCTGGGTGTCGGTGCCAAGGATTGCCAGCTTTTCCGCAGGGTCGTCTGATGGCAGATAGGCATGACTTAATAGCCTTATTTTTCCGTCGGCGGCGACCGCGATATTGCCAGATTCTGTGAGTGCCTTTTGCATCGCCGCGACGGGCATGTCGCCGCTATATTTTCGTACCAAACTGGTAAAAGAGTGTTTGCCATCCATTTTAAGGTCGTTGGGTGATCCATCGGGTCGCAGGTATTCAGGGTCGTTTATCCAGCCACCGATGACGCGAATACTGCGATTGTATTGCTTGCTGTTAGTGAACGGTTGATCTGCATCAAGCTCGTTTAGCTTCTTGACTTCTTTCCTGTTCAGGCCGGTGAGTATTGCGACATTTGATACGGTTTGCTTTTTTCCGTTCGGAGTAAAATTCCGATAGGCAACATCGACGAAACTCTTCCTCGCTATTTGGTCAAATTCTCCGTAAGACATGCCATTGCGCAGCATCGTCTTAATGAGCGCGCTGAGGATTTTACTCAGCGCATTGTTTAATGTTTCTCGAATAGTCGACATAGGTGGCTAGTATAATAGATTTTTGTTATAAATAGGGAATAAAATCCCAAAGTATTATTGCTATGGTCGTTCGGTCGCTTGCATCGAAGCTGTAAATTGCTGCGATCCGCGATACAGGGTCACTTCGATGATATCGCCGGGCCTGTGCTGAGTAATTTTTTCCAGTAGATCACGAATGTCAGTTACTGCTTCCCGATTGACTGCGACGATGATATCGCCAGCGCGAACACCGGCCTCATCAGCCGGGCTATCAATAAATACCCCGACGATAAGCGCGCCAGTAATATTAGGATTACCGGTTGCCATTGCGGCTTTGGCGGTAATTTGAGTCCCTTCTACGCCAAGCCAGCCACGAGATACCCTGCCATGTTCGATAATCTGCTGTTTGATGTCGAGTACGATAGAAACCGGGATGGCGAAACCAATGCCCTGTGAGCCACCCGACTGACTGAATATTGCGGTATTAATACCAATTAATTTTCCTTTCGCGTTAACTAGTGCTCCCCCTGAATTGCCGGGATTGATCGCAGCGTCGGTTTGGATGAAGTTTTCGAAGGTATTCAGTCCTACGCGATTTCTGCCGGTGGCGCTGACAATACCCATAGTGACCGTTTGCCCGACATTCAACGGGTTGCCAATTGCCAGAACTACGTCTCCAACCCGAATCGGTTGATTTTCGGCAATCTTGATGGGACTTAAGCCGCTGACAGGGATATGTAGGACGGCAAGATCGGTTTCGCGGTCCTCACCGACCAGAATCGCCTGGCTACCTCGACCGTCGGGAAGGGAGACCAGTATTTCATCGGCACCGTTGATGACGTGCTGGTTAGTGATTATGTAACCATCGTGGCTGACAATCACACCCGATCCGAGGTTTGTTTGGGTCTCACTGCGTTGACGGCGTTTTAGCTGATCACCGAAAAACTGTTTGAAAATGGGGTCGTCGAGTAAAGGATGAGGTTTGCGATTGATAGTTTTCGAAGTGTAGATGGTGACTACCGAAGCCGACGACGATGCCACGGCATCGGCATAGGAATTGACCTTTGACCCAGTAGTTGTCGAAGCATGAGTCTGGTCAACTCGGCCGAAAATATCAGAGCTAATATCATCTGCTTGCCAGAGTACATAAAGTGCAGCGATACCGAGGCCGATCAGGCTGAACTGAATGATAAAACTGATGGTCTTGATTAATTTCATGCGCGGATAATATCACAAGCGCTAGTGTTCTAAAGGGGTTCGGAAATAATCGGCGGCTCTTTTCGAGCCGCCAAGAGCAGGGCGTATTAGTCGTCTTCTACTTCGATTTCGATTTGATCGACCAGGCCGCCGTTCAATACATCGATATCAAGATCAACGATATCACGGGGTCCGTTTACAACATTATCGTCATCGTCGATCAAGTCCAGAAATGAGGTAAGCGTTCCTGTATATAGGACATCTTCAATTTCGAGAGTAGCGCCAGTCTCAATGGTGAAAACCTTACCCATCAGAGTAACAGTCGGGACTCCAAAGTTAACGCCGTTCAGGTCAACCTCGGCACGGATTTCATTTCTTTCGATGGCGTCTTCGACTCTTATGCTGATAGCAAGCATAGAGTTACTTCCTGTGCGGATACCTATCGCTTCTATGCCACCCGACAGAAGTGTCGCCAGCGGGATGTCATCCATGTCTGTAGCGTCGCTGGTAGTGACGGTAATTGCATCGCTAAAGAAAGTAAAAGTTCCTCCGCCTGTATCGGTTGGTATGGCACGAACGCGAACCTGATTACCACGCATTTTCATGTCCTCGGCGATTAATACACCAACAGAATTAAAGTAGCCTTCGGCTTCCACACGAATTCCAGGCAATACATCGTCCGGACCGTTAAGCCCATCTTCCCATTCTGTCACCGTACTCATGTCAATACAGGTAGTATCGATCATGAAGTCTCCGCCATCGGGGCAGAGTGCAGAAAGATTATCTGGAATAAAGACAGCGCCTTCAATTTCTACTTCCTGACCGTCATTCAGGTCGTCAAAGTAATCGTCTTCGAGCTCGACCTCATTAGCGGTTGTTCCATTGAAGTGAATTTCTACATAATCACCAACAGCTACTGCGGGTACGCCGCTATAAGTGTATACAACTCCGTGTACCGTTAACGAGCCTGCTGTAAAGGCTTCTACAAGACCTTTGACCTCGTCTTCATTATCGCCGTCATCGTCTACCTTGATATACGTGGCTTCTATCGAAGTGTCGCTGATCCAGAACCCAGAGATTTCGTAGCGAACACCTGCTGTCAAAGTCTGATCGGTTATAATTGAAACTCCGTTAATGATGTTGTCAGCGCTAGCTGTACCCTCGATTTCAGCCTCATAGGTCACTTCATCAGCCGTTCCTGAAACGCCGTCGCTATTGAGTGTACCGCGCAGGCTGACTACCTGACCAACCTGGTAACTGGCTGTGCCACTAGTGCTATCGTCATCGGAGTAGGATCCGCCATCCGGTGTCTCATACTCGACGCCGTTTACCCAAATACTGCCTAGAGCGGTAATCACTCCTTTGGCGACAATCGCCTCGTTAGTGGTTGAGCCACCGCCACCACCACCACAGGCTATCAGCGTGCTGACCAGGCCGGCAACTACCAGCCCTTTAATGGTTGTTTCTTGTGTATTCATTGGTTTTTCTCCGTCGATTTAATTTATATATGGGAATATAATCCCAAATAAGTAATTCGTCAAGTAAATACTATGAAAATAAATTCTGCGTCTCAGTTTCATGAAAAAGGTTAATATTGTGTTTTGATCGGAATTTGATTCTTCAGGGGTATTGGTAATGCACTTAAAAGATCTGTGCGAATTTTGTGACGACTATCTGCGAGTTGGCGAATTTTCTGACTACTGTCCTAATGGCTTACAGGTGGAATCGACAGACGAGGTTAGTCATATCGTCTGCGGCGTAACGGCTAGCCTGGCATTAATCGAGGCGGCCATTGATGTCGGTGCCGACACCCTGCTGGTACACCATGGCTACTTCTGGAAAGGTGAGTCACAGGCCATCAGTGGGTTTAAAGGGAAGCGTATACGCGCTTTAATCAAGAATAATATTAATTTATTCGCTTACCATTTGCCGCTGGATGCGCATCCAGAGGTTGGTAATAATGTGCAGCTTGCCAAAGTCATGGACTGGCAGGTAGAGAGTAGCTTTGGCAGTATCGGTTCTCACGATCTTGTTCTAACTGGAACACTTGCCACACCGACAAGCCTCGATGAATTAAGCGAATCTTTAGCATCGCGACTCGACACGAAGCCGTTAGCTATTCCTGCTGGCGATAAACCAGTTCGCAGCATCGCCTGGTGTACTGGAGCGGCACAATCGTATATCGAAGAAGCGGCTGAACACGGCATCGACGCATTCATTAGTGGGGAGGTTTCTGAACATACATTCCATTTTGCCAGAGAAGCGGGTATCCATTATATTGCCGCTGGTCACCATGCCACAGAACGCTATGGAGTACAGGCACTAGCGGTGTTGCTGGGCGAGCGTTTCGACCTGCAACAGCAGTTTATCGACATACCGAATCCAGTTTGATAAAATAATCCGCCAAATGTTTGATTTAATTCTTCATTCCGCTCGACGAAAAAGTGAATTTAAGCTATTCTAGCCGCCGTTTTTCTATGCGGGGAATCAGGTTTGATTATTCTCCAAATTCCATTCTTTAAACCCGAGGTTAATATCGAATGTCTTCAGAGGGTGTAGATAACAGTCGTAGGCGATTTTTAACAACTGCGACTGTGGTGGTTGGTGCTGTCGGC
>JAUVCH010000027.1 GCA_030595795.1 Gammaproteobacteria bacterium | reverse complement strand
ATTATGTCTACACGTCATTTTTTGAGTCTACTTGATCTCTCCAGCGACGAATTACGTGCGCTCATCGCCCACGCTATCGATGTCAAACTGAAACTAAAACGAGGCATCAGGCATACGCCATTAAGCGGTAAAGTACTGGCGATGATTTTCGAAAAATCTTCGACACGAACCCGAGTATCGTTCGAAGCGGGCATGAGCCAGCTCGGTGGCCACGCGATGTTTTTGTCACCGCAGAGTATCCAGCTCGGACGTGGTGAACCGATAGAAGATAGTGCCCGCGTTATTTCGAGCATGGTTGACGGCATTATGATCCGTACCTTTGAACACGAACGCGTTGAAGTCCTTGCCGCGAATTCTAGCAGACCGGTAATTAACGGTTTATCCGATTATCTCCATCCCTGTCAGTTACTCGCCGACATGCAAACCTGGTTTGAATTACGTGGCGATATCAAGGGTGCCACCGTGGCCTGGATTGGCGATGGTAATAATATGTGCCATTCCTATATCAATGCAGCGATTCGCTTTGGGTTTAATCTCAACGTGGGTTGCCCGATGGGCTACGAACCCGATTCCGAACTGGTGAAAACTGGGGGCAATCAGATCCAGGTTTATAATACTGCTGACGAAGCAGCAGAAGCTGCCGATCTGGTGGTCACCGATGTTTTTACCAGCATGGGGCAGGAACAGGAACAACAGGAACGATTACAGGTTTTCTCCGGATTCCAGGTATCGACAGATCTGATGGCAAAGGCAGATAACGATGCTCTGTTCATGCACTGCCTGCCCGCACACCGTGACGAAGAAGTCAGTACCGAAGTTATCGAAGGGACACATAGTGTGGTTTGGCAGGAAGCAGAAAATCGCCTGCATGCGCAAAAGGCCCTGCTCGAATTATTAATGATCTCGCAGGATTAATCCTCCAGCACTTCGATCCGATTCCGACCTTTGTTTTTGGCCATTTTTAGCGCAGTATCGGCTTTAGTCAGTAATTCTCGCGATGACGAGTTAGCAGTTGCAACCTGGCTATTAAGCCCAATACTGACCGTCAGGCGTGGAACTGATTTTGATTTAATATGTTCAATATTCAAATTCTCCACCCCCTTTTCGAGCCGCAAGGCCAATAATCTGGCATTTTCACAACTCATACCGGGTAATATTAAAGCGAACTCTGCCCCGTT
The DNA here is from genome assembly GCA_030595795.1 of Gammaproteobacteria bacterium. Classification (GTDB taxonomy): domain Bacteria; phylum Pseudomonadota; class Gammaproteobacteria. Next base: position 37,177 of record JAUVCH010000027.1, on the reverse strand, counting down.
AAGCCGAGCAACCATCTGGCTGTGATGGGTTATTTCGGTAAATAGTAAACCAGCTACTTCGCACAATTTATCGTCTCCCATCTGCAAGCCGTAATGGGCGTTATATTCGTGGTAGTAGTCGAGGTTGAGCCTTAGGAGTGAAATCGGGCTATTAGTGCCCCGTGATTCTTGCCAAACTTCCTCCAGACGAACTCGAAAAGCTCTGTAATTCGACAACCCGGTTAGCTCATCGGTGGTGGATATTTTTTCCAACGCTTTATTCGAACTCGCCACGGCTTTCAATAACCGTTGTAAATCGCTAACCAGAGTTTCGTTATCAAAACGGAAATACAGAGCATCATTGAGTAAAACATTCATGCGTTTAACACTCATAGAACCAGCGCCGATCATAAACAGATACAATAGCGTTAATACATAACTATCAGGCTCCTGTTGGGAAAACAACCAGATAGTGACCGGCATCATAATAGTTAATAAATAACTGATATATATCAGCAGAGAGGTCGATAGGTAGGCGATAGCACCCATGCCCATGCCCAGTAATACCGAGTGCAGAATTAACTGTACATTAGTGGTGACATAGGGCATTAACCAGGCTGCACCGACACCTTGCATGAGACCGGCGACAACGACTCCGACGTAAAACCGGTTTCGCCATTTAAGGTGAGAGTAATATCTTGTGTTTTCGATCACGCGAAATTTTTTCAACAACAAATAGCGAAAATAAAGAACGATACACAGGATACCGAACCAGAGAAACAACCATTGTTGTCGACCCTGAATCGATAGCTCTATATAGGCTATCATCGACACGACTGTCGAAATAAACAAAGTGATTAGTATGCCCACGGATACGCGGTCGTAGAGAAAAGCCACCAGTTCCTGCTGCTGCAACTGCAGGCTACTGACCGGATGCTCAGTATTATTGTTGCTATTATCGTGATTGATATTCAAATTCCTTTTCACCAGATGATATCGTGCTCAGCCCAAATCATATAATATATTTAACTCAAAGTTACAGTGAATGATGATTTTTCAGTTATGAACAATAATAAGGCTCAGGTACAATGGTTTAGAGGTGCGGCCCCATATATCAAGGCTCACCGAAAGAAAACCTTCGTGATTTTGATATCCGACGAATTTATCGGCTCCGATCAATTTATGGGCCTTATTCACGATCTCGCCCTGCTCAACCATCTCGGCATTAAGCTGGTTATTTTACACGGCAGTCGAAACCGCATTGACCAGCATCTTGCGAAACAAGATATCACGTCAGAATTTAATCGCAATATCCGTATTAGCGACGCCGAATCACTGCCCTATATAATTCAGGCTATTAACGAGGTAAAAACTTATCTGGAGTCGCATTTGTCGATGGGTTTGCCGAACACCCCAATGTCGGGTTCTGAAATATCGCTGGTGAGTGGTAACTTTGTTACTGGCATGCCGTTGGGGGTAATCGATGGCATCGATATGCAACATTCTGGCAAGGTTCGCGATATCAAACACGAGGCAGTTAATGCCATGCTGGAACAGAATCATGTCATTCTGCTATCAAATATTGGCTACTCCAAAACTGGTGAAATATTTAATCTCCCCGCCGAAGAACTGGCCAGCGAAGTTGCCCAGGCTTTGCAGGCCGACAAGTTGATCTTTATTCAACATACCGAAAATCAGGATGACCGCGCCGACACTCTCTCAACCAGCGAGTGCAGTGCTCTGGTAAGTGACCCCGATACCGATAATGATTACCGAAACCTGCTCATCCAAGCGGTAAATGCCGTCAACGCCAGGGTTAAACGAGTGCATATCATCGACCAGAAAATCGATGGCGGTTTACTGCTTGAGCTATTCACCCGCGATGGCTGCGGTACGATGATTACCAATTTATTTTACGAAGGCATCCGAGCTGCCAATATCGACGATGTTGGGGGTATTTTAAGACTGATACAACCGCTCGAAGAAAACGGTATCCTGGTCGAGCGATCCCGCGAGCAACTAGAACTGGAAATCGATTATTTTCAGGTAATAGAAAAAGACGGCATGATCATCGCCTGCGTCGCCTGTATTCCAGATAAATCGAACCAATTCGCAGAGCTAGCATGCCTCGCTGTGCACGAAAACTACCGCAAATCAGGGCTCGGCGAACAATTACTACAAATGGCCGAGCATCTTGCCACCGGGAAAAATATCCCTCAAATTTACAGCTTAACCACTCGAACAACCCACTGGTTTATTGAACATGGTTTCGTCGAGACTAAGGATTTCTCGTTGCCTGAACACAAACAAACCAGTTACAACCAGCAACGCCGTTCAAAAATCTTACTCAAACAAATCTGATGGCCTACGACTTAAGCAATTATCTGGTGATTGGGGTTTCTTCGAGAGCCCTGTTCGATCTCAATCGTGAAAACGAAATTTATGAAAACGAGGGGCTGGAAGCTTATTGCCAGTATCAACTCGAACACGAGAACGATATTCTACAACCCGGTACCGGTTTTGCCCTGATCGAGTCGATGCTACGCATCAATCAAATCAACGAGGAGCAGCGTCGTACTGAAGTCGTGATCATATCGCGTAATTCGGCTGATACGAGTTTAAGAATTTCGAATTCAATTAATTATTATCAACTCGATATCACTCGCGCAGCATTCACTGGCGGTGAACCCGTAGCCAAGTATTTAAACGCCTTCGATGTCGATCTGTTTTTATCGGCAACCGAGGAAGATGTGCAGGCCGCTGTACAATCTAATGTCGCCTCCGGGTTAATCTACAATGCTCCTTCAGGCAATCGCCAAAATCCGCTGGAACAAATCAAAATCGCCTTTGACGGCGATGCGGTGTTATTTTCTGAAGAGTCGGAGATGATTTATCAGCAACAGGGCCTGGAAGCATTTCTCGAACATGAAAAGAAAAATGCCGAAAAACCGCTACCCGAGGGGCCGTTTGCCAAACTACTGAAAACGCTATCGTTCTTACAGTTTGAGTTGACCAGTAGTAACCAGCAAGATGCGCCGCCAATCCGGACGGCTTTAGTCACGGCACGTAATAGTCCAGCCCATGAACGCGTGATCAGGACTTTGCGGGCATGGAATGTACGGATCGACGAGACTTTTTTCCTCGGCGGGGTATCCAAGGATAAAATATTGGCTTCTTTTTCACCCCACATATTTTTCGACGACCAGCATCACCACTGCGATGCCGCATCGAAGGTCGTACCTACCGCCAGGGTGCCGTACAAAAATGGGGATGAGCAGGCTGTTTAGGAGTCAGTCGTCCCGACGTTGCTTTTCGAGCCGCTCGTGCTTTTCCTGAGCTTCTACCGTCAGAGTCGCAATAGGCCGGGCTTCGAGTCGAAATAAACCGATCTCTTCGCCAGTTTCATCACAGTAACCATAACTGCCATCAGCGACTCGAGAGAGTGCCGAATCAATTTTATTCACCAGTTTGCGATAACGATCCCGGGTGCGCAATTCCAACGCCGCGTCAGTTTCCAATGTTGCGCGGTCATTGATGTCCGGCTCCTGCCAGTTTTCTTCCTTTAAGTGAGAAATAGTATTTTCAGACTCTTGCATCAATTCGGCGCGCCACGTCAGTAATTTCTGACGAAAATACTCGATGTGGCTGGCTGACATATATTCTTCTTTCGGGGAAGGTTTATAACCTTCTGGTAACTCGACAGTCATTGAGCGAATTCTCCTGTAATGAACGCCAATTATCGAAAAGGCGCGCAGTATAGGCAGGTTTTAAGGCAACAGCAAGCGATCTTAGTGCTAATTTGCCGATCTTTGGCGACCGCGTTAATATCTTTCATTAAGCTGGTTTGGAGGCTCGGGTTTGTTCTTTTGACCGATTAATCATAGACTAGTGTCACCGTGTTACAGACACCTTAACTTTTAAACTCAATTTCTATGTTTATTCGCATCATTTTATTATTGGTGGTTGTTGTGGTTGTCCTCTGGCTATTAAAACGCCTGTTTGGGGACGATCCAGTAACCGAGCAGATCGAATCCCCCGAATCGAAAAAACCCGAAGATATGCGGCAATGCAAATTTTGCGGTACTCACGTGCCCGAGTCTTTAGTCATCATCTCAAAAGACCAACCTTACTGCAGCCAGGATCATGCAGACCGAGACAACACATAGTAGTTTCCGACTGAGCGGTGGCTATAAGCCTCGTTCGACTAACTGGACCTCAATCCGACTACTTAACGTCTATCGGCTAGGTCTGTCGGGGTTATTTGTTAGCCAGAGTTTTGTCCAGGACTCACCATTATTAAATATTGTTAATCTGAAGCTATATTCCTGGGTGAGCTCGGCTTTCCTGGTGTTATCTCTGATATGGATGCTGGCAGCCTGGATCGAGCGCAGAGGTTTTCATCACCAGATATCGCTGCAAATTTATACCGATACCATCATTATCATATTGCTCATGCATGCCTGCGGCGGTATTTCCAGCGGAATAGGTATGCTATTGATCATCTCTATCGCAGTCACAGGTCTTTTGGCTGAACAGGCACTATCAATCATTTTTGCCTCGCTGGCATCACTGGGCTTACTCGCCGAACATATATACGCTACGATTAATATTTCGAACTACAGCGGCACCTCCACTCAAATCGGTATATTAGGCGCAACTTTATTTGCGACGGCTATTGTGACCCATTTACTCACTTTGCGCATTCGCAGCAGTGAATTATTGGTGCAACAACGCGAACGCGACGTCGCTATGCTTTCCGTGCTTAATCAGGAGGTTATCGAAAATTTACAGGCAGGTGTTGTCGTGCTTGGGCGCAATTTTTTCATTCGTCATATCAACCAGGCAGCGCTGGAAATGCTGAATATCGAGTCTGATCGAACCATATCCATAAAGATCGATGCACCGGAATTGCTTCAGGCATTTGAGAGCTGGCAACAAAACCCCAAGAGGGAATCGCCTTTCCTGCCGTCAGAAACCGGTATCGAGAACACTCAGGTCAGCTTTCGCTCCCTGGAGAGTCAGGGACAGGAAAATACACTTATATTTCTGAACGATGTATCGTCCATCCGCAATAGCATGCAGCAGGCTAAACTGGCATCACTGGGACATCTCACAGCCAGTATCGCTCATGAAATTCGCAACCCCCTGGGCGCTATATCCTATGCTGCCCAGCTACTTTCCGAGAATGACGAACTCGCCGAAACCGACCATCGAATGACAGAAATTATTCACCAGCACACACAGCGTATCAACCATATTATCGAGGATATATTACAGATATCTCGTGGCAGCCCAACCGCCATGGAACCACTGGATTTACCTCTCTGGTTAGAAAAATTCGTAGCTGAGTTTTGCCTGAATAATCAGGCCAGGAATGACTGTTTCGAGCTAGAAGTTGAATCTGACCAGGTATTCATTTTATTCGACCCCAATCACCTAAACCGCGTAATGACGAATCTCTGTGCTAATGCTATAGACCATGGCATTAGCGACAAACCAGTACATATCAAGATATATTTCGATCATAATTTAAAACTCAATATTGAAATTGCCGACGAGGGACCCGGTATCGACCAGGAGAATCGTGACAAGATATTCGAACCTTTTTTTACGACTAGCCACAAAGGCTCAGGGCTTGGTCTTTACATCGTTAATCAGTTATGTGAACTAAACAATGCCACTATTTCGGTGCATAGAAACTTGTATAATGGTACCAGTTTTATACTCCAGCCCAGCTTACACAGACCTAACCTGACTTAATTTCGAAATATGACCAAACAACGAGTACTTGTCGTCGACGATGAACCCGATATCCGAGAATTACTCGAAATAACTCTGTTACGCATGGGGCTGGAAACCCGTTGCGCCGAAGACTACAGTAGCGCGACAAAAATGTTACTCGAAGAGGAGTTCGACCTCTGTCTCACCGATATGAAACTACCCGACGGTGACGGTATTACCCTGGTCGATCACATTCAGCAAAATTATCCGAATACTCCAAGCGCGGTCATTACCGCACACGGCAGCATAGACCTGGCGATAAAAGCCATGAAATGCGGCGCATTCGATTTCGTTTCAAAACCAGTTTCTCTGGAGACATTAAGAAACCTGGTGGATAAGGCGCTGACATTACCCAAGCCTGAGGAACAGACCAGCAATGCAATCGAGACCAGATATCAGATTATCGGTGAATCTCCAATCATGCTAGAACTGAAGCGATCGATCGCGAAATTCGCCCGGAGCCAGGCACCGGTCTTTGTTCAAGGTCAATCTGGCACCGGCAAGGAGCTTGTTGCTCGACAGGTGCACCTTCAAGGCTCGCGGGCAGCTGCACCGTTTATCGCGGTAAACTGCGGCGCGATACCTTCCGAACTCATGGAAAGCGAATTCTTTGGGCACCTTAAGGGAAGCTTTACCGGCGCTACTAGCGACAATATCGGTTTATTCAAAGCCGCGCATGGTGGCACTTTGTTCCTTGACGAGATTGCTGATCTGCCGTTGCCGATGCAGGTTAAACTCCTGCGCGTCATACAGGAGAAAACCATTCGCCCAGTCGGCGGACAGCAGGAAGAATCCATCGATGTGCGTATTATTAGCGCGTCCCACAAAGACCTGGATACGATGGTTAAGGACGGGAGTTTCCGTCAGGATTTATATTATCGAGTCAATGTCATTGGCGTCTCGGTGCCTTCATTGGCGGATCGTTCGGCAGATATCCCATTGCTCACCGACAACATTATCAATAACTATAATTCGGAGAACTCCACTGATATAACGATCAATAGTGGCGCGTTACAGGCACTGGTCGGCTATCTCTTTCCTGGAAACGTACGTGAGCTGGAGAATATTCTGGAACGTGCTACCGCACTTTGCGAGAGTAGCCAAATAGCTCTCGAAGATTTGCAACTTCCGAGCACAGAGCTCGATCTTTCAGCAAGCCAAACCGATTTAGGGAAAATTACCCAGGATATTGAAGTTAAACAAATTACATTGGCGCTGGAGCAAAATCGCTGGAATCAGTCTGCTACTGCAAGATCACTTGGTATTACCTTGCGTCAGTTACGTTATAAAATGGAAAAATTAGAGTTGAATAGATCCTGATCTAATTACTTCTCACCGGTTTAATATCGATATAATCCACGACAGCTTCTGAATCTCGATCAATGACCAGGAGTCTTGTAGTAACTTTTCCCAAAATAGGGAAATAGGCAAAGTCTTTCGTCTGTTCACCGTATTTACTCTTAAACTTTTTAATTACCGACCCATCCTCACCATCCGTAAAGAGCTGATCCAGCTCCCATGATAAATAGAATTTCTCCTTGAAGCGTCCTTGCAACGGCTTATAAAATTCCTGGCGATATTGAATTCCCGGGCCGCCTTTTTTCATATCTTCCAGAATAACCTTCAGGTCATCTATTTTCGTCGGAGCTTCAACAAAAACATAAAGCGGCCCACCGATACTAGAATAATCCAGGGCAGGGTCTATCCTTCTGGCATCTTCGATTCCCGACGATGGGATAACCTCAAAATAGTCGGCATCATACATCACTGCAAATGCAGGCCGTTCAACAAAAAATGTATGCGCGCCGTAGATAAACCCGATTATCTGGATACCGGCTATAACCGACATATCCCATTTTAAACTTGGTTTCCCGGCTTTAAATACAATAAGAGTTAGCGTAGGACCTAGAACAATATCGACACCTACCAGGACCCAGACAATTTCAACCAGACCTTCCACCACAAAAAAAGGTTGGGGGTACCAGATGAAAAGTACAATCGATAAAAAAGCGCCCAGGATGGCTGAACTGATGAATAAATGAATTGCAAAAGCTTGAAATCGGGAGAGGTTGGTGTGCATCTTAATATAACCCAGCTGTAAAAATTGTTAGTAAATTATATAATCGATCCGGATAGGATGGTAAAGCCTAAGCTGCTTATTTTTCACTGTCTTCCTGACATAAAAAAGCCACCTTAATAGTTAAGGTGGCTTCTTAGGTGAACTAGCTCAAACTTCAGCTAACTCCATTCAGTGGAAACCCTATGGGCAACCAGCTTTGCCTGAAGGAAGGCCACGGACGGCTTCACAAAGGGCACTACCCATAGTCCAGGTGATAGCTGCGTTACCTGCAGTGTAACTACCGTCTAATGTAAATGCTAAAGGAACACCAGCGGTAGTGGTTGCCGTTGAGGTTCCACTTAATTGGACAGTGTTAGCAGCCAATCCGCCTATAGCTAATCCGGTTATGAATTCACTAGGCGATATTGCGGGTACGTTGCCATCGGCAGAGCCAGCATTACAAGCAGTAAAAACACCACTGATTTGACGACACATGGATATACCTAATTTATAAACGTTCAAATCTGCAGCTGTGCCCGCAGCTTTAGTACGTGAAACATAGTTACCATACTGCGGAATCGCGATTGCTGCCAAAATACCGATAATCGCTACAACGATCATCAGTTCGATAAGAGTAAAACCACTTTGTTGTTTTTTCATTACTTATATTCCTCTGAAAATTTAAATGCTAAGCCGAAGCTCGTTAAGAAACGGAAAGGCCGATTCATGGGAATATAAAAGCAGTTGCCGTGCCAACATTTAAATAAATATATAATATTGATAAATATCAATAAGTTATAAGTAAAATTAAATTTCAGCACAAAGAAAACAGAAATAACAACCAGACCTTTGTTGACATTTTTGTCAAACAATTACAAAAAATAACCAATATTGTCATATCTATCCCTGAATGCCTTCCTCCCTGCGGTTTATACTACATTTTTACACCAAACTAATGTTCAACAAATTCATGAAACTATAATATACTCAGTACTCGGAGACTGAAAATTTATAAATAGATCAATCACATGGCTGCGACAAACATGAATTTAACCGGGATTGCCCGAACCTTAGTACAGGAAAACCACCTTGATAAGGCTGCGGCGATAGAAGCGGTTCAAAATGCGAATAAAGAATCTGTCCAGCTCACTTCGTATCTGGTAACCAATAAGATTGTGCCCTCGGCGACAATCGCGATGATCTCCTCGCGGGAATTCGGCTTACCCGTATTCGATCTGTCAGCGATGGATCTGGAGTTTGCTGCCTTAACCCTGGTCGATGAAAAATTGATCGCCAAGCACAACGCGGTACCCTTGTTTAAACGTGGCAATAAACTATTTGTCGCGCTTTCGAGTCCGACCAATACCCAGGCCCTGGATGAATTTAAGTTTAATACCGGCCTGTCGACCGAACCGGTATTAGTCCAGGAGGATCAGTTAGCTGTCTTAGTCGATAAGGCAGTTAGCGCCATGGATTCGGGCATGGATGGACTTGATGATGATCTTGAAGATCTGGATATTGGCGGCGAGGAAGACGAGCCAAAAGCGGCCACTCAGGCTGATACCGAAGATGCACCGGTGGTTAAGTATGTTAATAAGATTCTGCTAGACGGCATCAATAAGGGTGCTTCGGATATTCATTTCGAGCCCTATGAGAAACGGTACCGTGTTCGTTATCGTATCGATGGCATATTGTCCGAGGTCGCATCACCGCCGATTAGTATCGCCCCCAAATTGACAGCACGTGTAAAAGTCATGTCGCGTATGGACATTTCCGAGCGACGGGTTCCACAGGATGGTCGGATAAAACTCAAACTCTCTAAGAAGCGAGCCATCGACTTCCGTGTCAATACCTGCCCGACTCTATTTGGCGAAAAAGTAGTATTGCGTATTCTCGACCCTTCTAGTGCTCAGCTCGGTATTGACGCACTGGGTTACGAGCCAGAGCAAAAAGACCTCTACATGAAGGCCTTATCAAATCCCTACGGTATGATCCTGGTTACCGGCCCAACGGGTAGTGGTAAAACGGTTTCACTCTATACCGGACTCAATATATTAAACGTTCCTGAAACTAATATTTCCACAGCAGAAGATCCTGCTGAAATTAATCTCGAAGGCATTAACCAGGTTAACGTCAACGATAAAGTCGGACTCACTTTTGCCGAAGCACTGAAGGCTTTCCTGCGTCAGGACCCCGATGTTATTATGGTAGGTGAGATTCGTGACCTGGAAACGGCCAGTATCGCCATAAAGGCTGCTCAGACCGGCCACCTGGTTCTGTCGACCCTGCATACTAACGATGCGCCACAAACTCTGACTCGTTTGTTGAACATGGGCGTCCCTGCATTCAACATCGCAACTTCGGTAAATTTAATCATTGCTCAAAGACTGGGCCGAAGGCTCTGCTCAGAGTGCAAAACACCAGACGACCTGCCTAAAGATATTTTATTAAGCGAAGGCTTTACCGAAGCGGATCTGAAGGAAGATTTTATTGTCTACAAACCCGTAGGCTGCGACAAGTGTACGAATGGATATAAAGGTCGGGTCGGTATCTATCAGGTCATGGCCATATCGGAACAAATGGGCAGGTTGATCATGGATGGTGCCAATTCCCTCGATCTGGCTGATCAGGCACAAAAAGAAGGTATCCCCGATTTGCGCCAATCGGCGCTGAAGAAAATAAAACAGGGTATGATCAGTCTCGAAGAGGCTAATCGCGTGACTAAAGACTAGGTTCAAATAATGGCAAAAAAAGCAGCAGCTGTAAAAGTTGAGTTCCTTTATGAAGGCACTAATCGTGGTGGTGGAAAGGTCAAGGGGGAAATATTTGCTATTACTGACGCACTGGCCAAGAGTGAACTTCGGAAACAGGGTATTAATCCGACCAAGGTTAAGAAAAAACCCAAAGACCTTTTTGGCGGCGCTAAAATAAAACCTGCGGATATCGCTATTTTTGCCCGACAAATAGCTACCATGATGAAAGCAGGCGTACCGCTGGTACAGTCTTTCGAAATTATCGGTGAGGGTAACGAAAACAAAAACATGCAAAAGCTGATATTCGAAATAAAATCAGCGGTAGAGGGCGGTGTACCGCTCGCCGAGGCATTGTCGAAGCACCCTATTTATTTTGATCCGTTGTTTGTTAATCTAGTGTCGGCTGGCGAACAATCAGGCGCACTCGAAACCATGCTCGATAAACTGGCCACCTATAAAGAAAAAACCGAAGCGCTTAAGGCCAAAGTTAAAAAAGCCTTGTTTTATCCGATTGCAGTACTCGTGATCGCATTTGTCGTGACTGCAATTTTATTGGTTTTCGTCGTTCCGGAATTTGAAAAATTATTCGAATCTTTTGGAGCTGATTTGCCTGCGTTAACGCAGATGGTTATCAACCTTTCCAAATTTATGCAAGCCTGGTGGTGGGTAATCGCCGGGGGTATCGGTGGCGCAGTTACTATATTTTTACGGATTAAGAAAACCTCGCCCAAATTGCAGGAAGCCGTCGATCGTATCGCCTTAAAAGCACCTGTTATTGGCGAAATCACAACCAAGTCGGCCATCGCTCGTTTCTCTCGGACGCTTGAAACCATGTCAGCAGCCGGTGTTCCATTGGTCGAAGCTATGGATTCGGTCGCGGGTGCCTGTGGCAATATTATCTATTACAAAGCTAGCATTAGAATTAGAGACGAAGTCTCTCAGGGTACACAACTGCAAACGTCCATGAGGAATACCGGACTTTTCCCCAACATGGCGATCCAGATGGTCTCCATCGGTGAAGAAGCCGGTTCCCTCGATGACATGCTAGCCAAGGTGGCCGACTTTTACGAAACCGAAGTCGATAATGCGGTCGATGCGCTGACTTCATTGCTCGAACCCTTAATCATGTCGGTACTCGGTGTACTTATTGGTGGTTTAATCATTGCGATGTACCTGCCAATCTTCAAAATCGGTTCCGTGGTATAAGGTTTTTGACTTGATTGACAATATAGTCGCTTTTTTCGAGTTAGCTCCGGGCTTCTTTCTCGGCTTCGTTTTTATCTTCGGGTTATCGGTTGGTAGCTTCCTGAATGTGGTCATATTCCGTCTACCGGTAATGATGCAAAAAGAGTGGCGCAGTGATTGCCTTGAGTTTCTCGAACAACCTAACTCTGAGGAAGAAGAGAAATTTAACCTGTCGGTGCCTCGCTCGCGTTGCGGAAATTGTGGGCATCAAATTACTACGCTGGAAAACATTCCTGTTGTGAGTTATCTGGCTCTCAAAGGTAAGTGTAGAAATTGTGGAACGGGTATTTCGGCCCAATACCCTCTGGTCGAACTATTCACCGCTGGAATTTCTGTTGTTGTGGCATGGCATTTCGGTGTTAGCGTACAGACAATAGCCGCGTTATTTTTCAGTTGGTGTCTAATAGCTGCAAGTGGTATCGATATCGGGCACAAGTTATTGCCGGATAACATTACCTTGCCGTTGCTTTGGTTAGGAATTCTTCTATCCTTTTTCGAAATTTTCGTTGATTTAGAAACCAGTATTATTGGTGCCATGGCTGGCTATATGAGCCTGTGGAGCGTTTTTATCATTTTTAAATTAGTCACCGGTAAGGAAGGTATGGGTTACGGTGATTTTAAGCTGCTCGCACTGCTCGGGGCCTGGGTTGGCTGGAAAATGATATTTATCATTATATTGACCTCTTCGGTCGTTGGTGCGGTCGTCGGTATAACGCTCATCGTGCTGAAGAAAAATGGACGCGATACACAAATTCCGTTTGGTCCATATCTCGCAGGTGCCGGCTGGATAACTTTGCTGTGGGGACATGAGCTGTCACAGTTTTATTTCTCGATCTTATAACAGGTCTTCAAACTCGAAATGCTTGTTATAGGACTTACTGGTGGTATTGCTTCTGGCAAGACCACTATTAGCGACCTGTTCTCAGATCTCAAAATTCCTATTGTTGATACAGATATTATAAGTCGCGCATTATTAGACAAAAATCGACCCGGATATGAAGAAGTTCTTAGTAGGCTCGGCAATCAAATCTTACTCGAGAATGGTGACATCAATCGCCCCATGCTTAGACAGTTAGTATTTAACGACGGTGAGCTTAAACAATGGCTAGAAACTATGATGCATCCGCTGATACTTCAAACTGCTAATAATCAAGTAAATCAATACAATGGGGCTCCTTATGTTGTTCTAGTAGTTCCGCTACTATTCGAGTCGAAATTTACTTCGTTAATTGACAGGGCGCTCGTGGTAGATTGTTCACGAGACAACCAGCTTAAGAGACTAGTAGAACGAGATAATATCGATGAATCGCTGGCCAAAAAGATGCTGGATCAACAGTGGTCTAATACCGAAAGACTAGCTCTGGCTAACGATGTGATACATAACAATAACGATGAAAACTTGTCTGAGCAAATTAATCAACTCCACCAACAATACCTGAAAAATTCAACCTCAAATCAGTTATAATCGGCGCCAATTTAACCTATAACAACGAAAATGTCGGTTAGACAACATATATTTGAACAGCCACTAAACCAGCGTATCCGCATGTGCCTGCGAGTCGAAACTCTAATGAAACGATTTCATTATTTTCTCGCTCTGAAAGGTGGCTGGAGCGGCTATTCTGCGCTTCTCGCATTACTCGAATTGACCACATTACTCGAGCGCGGCGATTTAAAACAGGAGTTACTAAAAGAACTGGAACGGCAAAATATCGCCCTAAAATCCCTGTCGACGCACGAGGGTGTCGATACTGCCAAACTGGAACTCATCCTCAGCAAGCAAAAGAGCGCTCAGGAAAGAATACTCCAGCTTGCCGGTAAGCTCGGCGAGCATTTGAAACGGGTCGACTTCCTGATATCGATAAGACAGCGTACTTCAATTCCCGGCGGTAATTGTGATTTTGATTTACCCGAATTGAGATTCTGGCTCAATCAATCACATGAGCAAAGGGAGACCGATTTAAGACGCTGGGCTGCACCCTATCTCGTATTAGAAACAGTAATAGACCTGATTCTTAATGTCATTCGAGATAGCGCGATGCCAAGACCTGAGATAGCAGAAAACGGTTTTTTTCAACAGTCATTAAAGCCGCAACAGACCAACCAGTTATTACGCATTAGCATCCCAATCGATGAGAAGATATATCCGGAAATTAGTGCTGGCAAACATCGTTATTCGGTTCGCTTTCTTGACCCGCTACCAATAGATTCAGCCCCGACGCAAGTGAAAGTGGATGTGCCGTTTATGCTCTCGCGTTGTTCTTTATAGCCTCGAAAATCGGCGCATCGGCATCGGGAAACCGGTAGTTATCGATATCGTTAATCGAAATCCAGCATATCTCCTGGTTTTCACGACCATGCAACTCACCACTAAAGCCTGAGACGGTCCAGACATCGAGCAAAATATTTCTATCGCTATACTGGTGCGCAACCTGCTTAAATGGTTTCGCCTGGTTAACGACGATATTTAGTTCTTCGCCAAGCTCCCGCCGCAACCCTTCTAACCGAAACTCGCCCGTTTCTAGCTTCCCACCCGGGAGCTCCCAGTAGTTCTCCAGATGGGTACCTCTTTTGCGGCGCGAAATCAAAATATTATCTAGTTCTAATGGATGCCAGATGATAGCAGCGACTACGTGTATGAATTCGTCTGCGGAATTACTCTCACCCACCCCTGATACCCCTTTTAACTTCGATACTCAGCGTTGATCTTCACGTAATCGTATGACAGATCAGATGTCCATATCCTGGCCCCTGAGGATCCTTCACCAAGATTGATGGTGATTTTTATTTCTTCCTTGTTCATCTCTTCTTGCCCCATAGCCTCATTATAACCTGAGTCAGGCAACCCGCTTTTTAACAGGCAGGTATCACCTAGATGAAGGTCGATTAAACCGACATTGAGTGATGCCACTCTGGCTCGTCCAATCGCCGCCAGGATTCGCCCCCAGTTGGGGTCTGAAGCAAATAACGCAGTTTTTACCAACGGCGAGTGTGCGACTGTGTAGGCGACCTCTCTGGCATCGTCGTCGGAATTAGCTCCTTTTACTTCGATTTCGACAAACTTGGTAGCTCCTTCAGCATCGCGAATTATTGATTGAGCCAGTTGTTGAAACAACTCGTTTAACCCTTGTGTAAACGCCTGATGGTTCGTGGGAATACTCACCCCCGATTCACCCGTTGCGATCAACACGCAGGCGTCATTCGTCGACGTATCACCATCGACAGTAATGGAGTTAAAGGATACTGCCACCGCCTGTTTCAAGTAATTATCTAACGCTTCGGATTCAATCCTAGCATCGGTCGCCACAAAAGCCAGCATTGTGGCCATGTCCGGTTTAATCATGCCAGAGCCTTTGGCAATCCCGGTGATAGAAACAACTACATTATCAATGATGATTTCACGACTAAAAGCTTTGGGTAGCGTATCGGTAGTCATAATGCCTTCAGCGGCAGATTGCCAGGCATCGGATTCCAGCTTATCGACCAGAGCCGGTATTGCCTGACTTATCTTCTTAATTGGTAGCTCGGCTGCAATGACGCCTGTAGAAAACGGTAACACTACATTCTTGTCTAGCCCCTGTAACTCCGCCAGCTGCCGACAAGACTCTATCGCATTCTGGTATCCAGACTCACCAGTACCTGCATTGGCATTCCCAGAATTGATCAATAGATACCGTGGAGAATGGTTTAGAGCGAGGTGCTCCAGGGCCACGGTAACCGGAGCAGCACAGAATTTATTGGTAGTGAAAACGGCTGCACAATTTGCCGACTCGTTCGTTTCGATCAGAACCAGATCCTTGATTTCGGGATCCGACTTGATACCACTATGGATCGCGGCGAGACGTATCCCGGTAATCGGCAGGAGGTTTTCAGGAGCTTTCAAACCAACAGGCATATTTTAAATTCCCGAAAATAATTTAGTTCAACTTACCATGACACTGCTTGAATTTTTTCCCTGATCCACACCAGCATGGCTCATTACGCCCAACTTTCTTCTCTTTCCGCACAAAGGGCTGATGATGATCACCTGAATCTTCTTCGGCATTGAGTGGACTATCAGCAGCAGCATGCTCCATGGTCACCGACGGTTTATCTGCATGACTTTGTTCTAATGCTTCAACTTCGGATTCGCTTCGGATTTGCACCCGCGTCAAAGCCTGAATCGCTTCGAATTTGATACCTTCAAGCATGTCGGTAAACATTTCGAATGATTCTCGCTTATATTCCTGCACTGGATTTTTCTGTGCATATCCACGCAGTCCGATTCCCTGGCGCAGATAATCCATAGCAGCAAGATGCTCCTTCCAGTGTCGATCCAGAATAATCAACATTAGTTCTTTTTCATAGCGGCCGATTAACTCACCACCAAGAATATTTACTTTTTCAGTATAGCTCTCTTCAAACTGCTCGATGACTTTAGCCAAAATTGACTCATCTGTTAATTCGTCATCACTTTCAAGCCAGCGCTGGATTGATAATTCCATGCCGAATTCATTGGTGAAAGCCTGCTCCAGTTCTTCAACCTGCCACTGTTCGTCGATACTATTCACTGGAATATGAGACCTGAACAGGCCTTCAATTACATCCATGCGCATGTTTTTTATAGCGTCCGAAATGCTATCAGAATGTAACAAATCATCGCGCTGCTGATATATTACTTTACGTTGGTCGTTAGCTACATCGTCATACTCGAGTAGCTGTTTACGAATATCAAAGTTATGCGCCTCGACCTTGCGTTGCGCGTTTTCTATTGCCTTACTCACCCAGGGGTGCTCTATCGCCTCGCCCTCTTCCATACCGAGTTTCTGCATTAACCCGGCGACACGTTCGGATGCAAATATACGCATCAGACTATCTTCCATGGATAGGTAAAAACGGGTTGAGCCTGGGTCGCCCTGTCGACCGGATCGACCGCGTAACTGATTATCGATACGTCGAGACTCGTGCCGTTCGGTACCAATGATGTGCAACCCACCTGCTTCTAGCACCTTATTGTGGCGCTCCTGCCATTCGGTTTTTAGTTGCTTTCGTTTATCGAGCTGATCCTCAGGGATTTCCTTTAAATCGACTTCCAGATTACCGCCAAGTACGATGTCGGTTCCGCGCCCGGCCATATTGGTCGCGATAGTCACGGTTCCTGGTGTACCCGCGTCAGCAATGATTCTAGCCTCACGCTCGTGTTGCTTGGCATTTAAAATCTGGTGCTTAATTTTTTGCTTATCCAGTAGTCCGGATAAAAGTTCGGAAGTTTCAATCGAGGTAGTACCCACCAGAACCGGCTGGCCTCGTTTAGCACAATCTTCAATATCCTCGATGATGGCATCGTATTTCTCTCCAACCGTCAGATAGATGAGGTCGCCCATATCGTCCCGGATCATGGGTTGGTTGGTAGGCACCACAACAACTTCGAGGCCGTAAATTTGTTGAAATTCAAACGCCTCCGTATCAGCTGTACCCGTCATACCCGAAAGTTTGTTATAAAGTCGAAAATAATTTTGAAAAGTAATCGACGCAACGGTTTGATTCTCATGTTGAATACTAACCCCTTCCTTGGCTTCAATAGCCTGATGCAGGCCTTCGGACCAACGCCGACCAGCCATGGTACGACCGGTAAATTCATCGACAATAACAATCTGCCCATCCTGGACAATATAATCGACATCGCGGGTGTAAATTGAATGCGCACGTAATGCAGCATTTAAATGATGTATCAATGCAATATTTGCTGCATCGTAGAGGCTTTCACCTTCGGTTAATAAACCGATCTCTACGAGCAGGCTTTCGGCAGTATCATGACCCTGTTCGGTTAAAAACGCCTGCTTGGATTTCTCATCGATATTGTAATCGCCCGGCTCTTCTTCTATCTCTACTTTTGATAATCGGGGAATGACCTGGTTTATTTGAGTATATAAGTCGGAGCTATCGCTGGCCTGACCAGAAATGATTAGTGGTGTTCGTGCTTCATCGATAAGAATCGAGTCGACTTCATCGACGATTGCAAAATTGAGGTTTCGTTGAACACGCTCTTCCAGAGTAAAACTCAAATTGTCGTGCATATAATCAAAACCAAATTGATTATTAGTACCGTAAGTTATGTCCGCCTTATAAGCTTCGCGTTTGTCGTCGTAGTCCATGGTACTGAGCACCACACCGACAGTTAAGCCCAGGAAATTATACAACTGCCCCATCCAGGCAGCATCTCGCTCGGCCAGGTAATCGTTTACCGTGACAATATGTACACCCTTTCCGCTGAGCGCATTCAAATAGGCGGCCAGAGTAGCGACTAGTGTCTTACCCTCACCAGTACGCATTTCGGTGATTTGATTATTATTCAAAATCATTGCGCCAACCAGCTGGACGTCGTAGTGACGCATTCCTAACACTCGAACCGATGCTTCACGGCAAACCGCAAATGCCTCGCTAAGTAGTTGCTCGAGGTTTTCTCCTGATTCGAATCTTTGCTTAAACTCGCCAGTTTTCTGGCTTAGTTGCTCGTCACTCAGTGCCTGCAATGGTTCTTCGAGCTGACTAATACTGGCAACGCGTTGAGTGAAATTTTTAATAATTCGATCATTACGACTACCGAATATCTTACGAGTAATTTTTGACAACATCAGGCTACGACCGGGTAATCAGATCAGGGATTAATGGAGGTGGGGACTACTACTATAAAAGCAAGGTTAATCGTTATTATAGGATAATAATCGATCAATTCGATGCGTAAATAAATTTCGTTGGATCAATCTGGCGGCCATTTCTCAAGACTTCAAAATGCACATGCGGGCCAGTGGATCGACCAGAAGTTCCTATCTCTGCGATACGAAACCCCTTCTCAACCGTATCCCCAACAGATACCAGATTTTTTGAATTATGGGCGTATCGAGTGGTGTAACCGTTACCATGAGCGATATCGACCACGTAGCCATACCCCCAGCGCTTACCTGAATAAGTCACTACGCCTTTGGCAACAGCGATAACATCACCCCCCATTTTGGCAGCAAAATCAATCCCTTCATGCATTTCCCTTCGACCCGACAGCGGGTGTGTACGCATACCATAATTAGAGGATAACCAGCCTTTCGTGATAGGCCGACCACTGGGTTGAACCTCCTTTTGTAGATTTTCATTCATGACAAGGCTTTCTAGCACCAATAACTGGCTTTCTCGATTTTCGAGTTCCAGACCTAACTGTTCAATAGCCTGCGTCAACTCCAACGGTTGAGAAAATTCTTGAGATGTCGTCTCTGGGCCACCCAGAGCTGGCGTATTATCGAAATCGAATTCGCCCTGATCGATTTTAGCCATATTAATCAGTTTTCGGCCAAGAGCATCAAGGCGCATAACGTGTGCCTGCAACAAACCCAGTCGCGACGACATTGCCCCTACGTTAGCGTCCGACTCTTCCTGAATATTCTTTAGACGCACCTGTTGCTGCTGCAAATCTCGTTTCCACTGCGCGACTAGCGCCTGGTCATCAATGACCGGATTGAGGCTATGCCCCCAGTAGAACGAGCCTGCCATCATTCCGCCTATCATCAGGACTACAGTCAAAAAATGCAAAGGTTTCCCCAGACTGAGGCTGCACAATTGACCTTTGTTCGATGACAGAAAGAGAATATTCACATTTATAACCTAAATTGCTTCGGCTTCAACAGGTTGCGCGTAAGAAATTGGAGCCGTGGCAGCGTCATCAAAAGTGACTTCCTCCCAGGCATCTTCTTCCGCCAATAATGCCAGTAATAAGCGATTATTTAAAGCATGACCTGATTTATATCCAGAAAAAGCGCCTATCAGGCTATGCCCAAGCAGATATAAATCACCAATAGAATCCAGGATTTTATGTTTCACGAATTCGTTATCGTATCTCAAACCGTCTTCGTTCAATACTCGGTAATCATCCAGAACAATTGCATTGTCCTGACTGCCACCAAGCGCGAGATTGTTTGAACGCAGATATTCGATATCTTTCTGGAATCCGAACGTTCTGGCTCGACTCACTTCTTTTACAAAAGAAGTCGTTGAAAAGTTAATACTGCAAACCTGCTTCTGTTGAGTGAAGAGGGGGTGGTCGAAGTCGATTTCAAAGCTTACTTTGAAACCATTAAACGGAGTAAACTCCACCCATTTGTCGCCTTCTTCTACCCGTACAGGCTTCTTGATACGAATAAATCGCTTTGCGCTATTTTGCTCGACGATGCCAGCCGACTGGATTAGAAAGACAAATGGACCTGCACTGCCGTCCATAATCGGCACTTCATCGGCGCTCAGGTCGATGTAAGCATTATCAATACCTAATCCGGCAATTGCCGATAGTAAATGCTCAACAGTTGAGATACGAACGTCATTTTGGGTTAGTGTTGTAGATAGATTGGTATCACCCACATTTTCTGGACGCGCCAGTATTTCAACTGGCTCTTCGAGATCTACACGACGAAACCTGATTCCTGAATCGACGGGGGCCGGGCGGAGTGTTAGATAGACTTTCTTCCCTGTATGTAATCCAACACCCATGGCGCGAATTACATTCTTCAAAGTACGCTGTTTAATCAAAGCTTTGATTCCCGAAAAAAATTAAAAATGTAAGAATTACTGACAGCATCGATTTATTTTCGCCAGACAGCTAGTTATCATCGCTGATTCGGGCTCAAAAATCAATCCAAATTCTCAGTTAAGTGTATTAAATCACTGAAATAACAGTAAGTTTCCAGATATAACAATCTCGGTTTACATTCTGGTTGACTCCTTAATTCGACAGGTTTTGCCGAATTTTTTCTTTCTGCAGGTCTAGTATATAAGAATGTAGTAAATTTTCCGCTTCTTCGTGAATATTTACGAAACTACATCGGCATAACCCGTTTTGGTTGGCTACTACCTCCAGCTTGACCTGAAAGACAATATCCTCACTGGGCAAGCGCACCATCGCAGTGCACTGGGTGCCTACCAGCAAGTCTTTCGATCGAAAACAAACCCCGGTACCGCTGACATTCAGCGCCTGATAGGAGATGCCACTAATGGCTAATATAATTGGCCTAGATTTATCCGGCGCGATTCTGTATGCGCCGCGACCATCATTAAACTTCGCATCGATGTCGATATCAATTTTCTTTTTCTTTTTCCAGAACAAACTCTACTCTCCGGTTTCTCGCCCGATTTTCCGGGGTACTATTATCAACCAGTGGAATGAAATCGGCATAGCCGGTAGCAGTCATACGCTCTGGGTCTATGCCCTGTTGTATAAAAAATCGCAACACGGTAGTCGCTCTTATCGCTGATAGCTCCCAGTTCGAAGGAAACTGCACGGTTTCAATGTCACGATCATCAGTATGCCCGCGGATAGCAATCCGATAGTCCGCATACTGTCGAAACATATGTCCCAGGTTGGCAAAAATTATTCTTGCCTCGTCTTTCAACTCGGCCTTGCCCGAGGGAAATAGAAGCCTTCCGTCGATCTGGATATTGATCTGATCCCCGGAAAACGCTACTTCCATACTATCAGACAGGTCTATGTTATCGACCATGCTCTCTAAATCACTCACCATGGCTGGCTTGATCGATTCGATAACCTGACCCGAAGGATTTACTCCCAACATATCTTCCACAACCTGCAGGGGCTGAGGATCTCTGCCACGACTTTTGGCGAAATCGATGACACTTATCTGATTGCCGTCACCATCTAGCACCTGAACCGACGTCACCAACTCTCGATAAGCCTCGTCTTCAAGTTCTGAGAGTGTATATAACAGGATAAAAAACACCAGAATCAGAGTCATCATATCGGCAAAAGTGACAACCCAGGCATTACCACCTTCTTCGGTGTCGATCAGACCCATTAAATTTGAGGTAGACATCTTAGGATCTGTCCTTTAGTTTTTGCATTGGTTTGCGCTGTTTAGCTGGCACGAAGGACGACAGTTTTTCATAGACTGAGAGCGGGTTGTTATCCTGCAAGATGCTCACCGCACCCTGGTAGATAATTTCAAAATTCATGACTTCGATCATCGTTCGGGAACGTAATTTACCGGCGATGGGTAAAAATATAGCTGTCGCCAGCAAGCTCCCATAAAAAGTGGTCAAAAGTGCTACAGCCATAGCCGGCCCAAGAGTTTCTGGTGTTGCCAACAATGAAAGCATCTGGATCAACCCTATGAGCGTTCCCAACATACCAAAAGACGGCGCATAAATCGCCATTTTCTTAAATACATCCTGGATAATGAAGTGGCGCATCTGCATCGAGTCGATCTCGGTACGCATTGCTGAACGTAGCGTATCTTCATCGGCGGCGTCAGCAATTAAGGTGCAAACTCGTTTTAAAAACGGCGAATTGGTTTTCACATCCATCAAACTCAACAAGCCCTTTCGACGGCTTATCGTACCCAACTTGATCATAGTATTGATCAGCTCCTGAGAGTCCTGTTTGGGGGAGCTGAATACGAAATAAGCGCTCTTGAAAGCGGTTAATACATCTTTGAACTGAAAGGTCAGTAAGGTTGCGGCCATGGTACCGCCCATTACAATCATGACTCCCGGCACATTCATGAAATTGTGTACTTCTCCACCTAGAATAATTGCCGAGACAATTAAACCTATGCCAGAAATAATGCCTATTAAGGAGGCTAAATCCATAAAACTATCCTGAAGAATTAGAATCGAAACTATCGCCAGTTATATCGGCCAACAGTCTGTTTACTTTATAGTCTATTAATTGAATTTTTTAGGATTCAATCACTTTAGCAATTTCACGAACTCTTCTTCAGTCACCCCTTTCGAAAAATAGAACCCCTGCCCATAATCGGTGTGGTGCTGTAGTAGCATATCGACTTCGAAATTCGATTCTATACCTTCAGCAACAACATTCATGCCCAGGTCGTGTGACAGATGAACTAGAGATTTTACGATTTCGTTACTTTTTACATTGCCCGACATTGCGGAGACAAAGCTACGATCGATTTTCAGGGTGTCGAATGGGAACTGATGTAAATAATTAAAGCTCGAATAACCAGTCCCAAAATCGTCTATCGCCAATTTAGCACCGGTTTCTTTCAAACGCTTTAATGCATCGCCAGCGACCTCTGGGTTATCCATGAGCAAGCTCTCAGTAATTTCGAATTTTATCTGTTCGTGTACAACGCCGGTCTCATCCATGATATTGGCCAGTGAATCGATCAGATTTTTATCTTCAAACTGTTTGCCTGACAGGTTGATGCTGACAAAGAGTGGATTCTTATTCTCGCAAGCAAGCCGAAACTGAAACTCACAGGCCTTGCGTGCTATCCAGTAACCGAGCTCTACAATAAGGCCAGTCATTTCCGCCCGAGGAATAAATTGGGTTGGCATAATCATTTTACCGGCACTATCGGTCCATCGTACTAACGCTTCGCAACCCACTATTTTTTCACTCGTCAACTCGACAATGGGCTGAAAACACAGGTGGAACTCTTCATCCTTTAAAGCTGACTTGATACTTTTATCCTGGGTAACGAGTATTTTGGTGTTTAGCAAGGTCTGTTCACCACCAGGGCCATCCCCCTGATATGCTGGCATATTCACTGCGGTAGAAATGCGTTGCTGCATATCCAGAAACTGCGCCATGACGCTCTTTAATTCTCCAGTGGCTGAAGCGGGCTGCTCCGAATGCTGCATATTTTCATCGATCGGTAAAATCCCATCGAACACCTGCCTTAATCGAGCATCGGCGTCTCGGTATCGATACATGATTAGGCGCAGAATCATTCGCACCGTAGGGTCGGCGTCCTGGATTTTCTCGGTGATATAATCAACAGGAATCGCAATAGTACGCGTCGGCTCCAGTGCTTTTGCACTCGCGGGGCGGGGTAGTTTGTCTACAACTGCCATTTCCCCAAGTAAATCACCTTCCCCCAGTTTTGAGAGGACAAGCTTCCGATTACCACTTTGGTGTGATACTTCAACCGATCCCGACTCTATGATATAGGCAAAGTCACCCTTATCTCCTTCCTTAAACAGAAATTCACCAGTCTCAAAATAGGTAGAAAAATCTTTAAGTGCCATGTTTCATAAAACAGAATATACCGAATGAATTTATCGCCTGAAAGCAATCTGCTTTGCGGGCATCGTGAACCTTAATTGAATATAGACCATTTTGACCCATTGACACTGTGATATATCCAATAAGAATAAAATAAAGTCAATTGAGTGGTAAATCCAAACACTTTATTTGAACAGACGACAATGCAATAATTGCCGCCCCTGTTTAAAGATCAAGGTAAAGGAAATCGCTTGAGTATTCGAACCATACATTTTAGCAATATGACTATTGCCAGTATTCGTGAACAGAACGACATTGTCGAGATCGAATTTACTCATGCCATCATTGTTAAAAACATGGATGCCGCCGACGAAGACACCCGTTGGTATGGTGCTGGGTCGATTCAATTAGAAGATATCGAACAGCGGATTGGTGACTTCCCCGAGCTTCCAGCTCAATTAAACGGTGCTGATATTCGAGATAACCAGATGATATATCGTGATGAAATTGCCATACCCTTCTCCTTCCACGGTTACGTCGGAATTGAAATACGATTTGCCCAGTCCAATACAGCTTTAAAATTCAGTGGAGGAAAAATGTCGCTCGATTTACGTGGCCACGAAAAATACATCGAACATATTAAAGACTAATGAAGTGTTCGCGGTAATAGCGAAGCTCTTCGATTGACTCCAGTATGTCATCCAGAGCCAGATGCGCGCCTTTCTTTACGAAGCCTTTCAGTAATTCCGGTTTCCAGCGCTGAGCTAGCTCTTTCAGTGTACTCACATCCAGATTTCGATAATGGAAGAATGCCTCCAGTTCGGGCATCAAACGTGCCATAAATCGTCGATCCTGGCAGATGCTATTGCCACACATCGGCGACTTTCCAGCAGGCACATATTGTTTCAGGAAGTCTATAGTTTCTCGCTCCGCATCGACAGCAGAAACCTGGCTCTCACGGACTCGCTGAGTCAAACCAGAATCACCATGGTGTCGCGTATTCCATTCGTCCATGGCACCGAGCACTGTATCGATTTGATGAATAGCGACCACTGGGCCTTGAGCGAGAACTTCGAGATTCAAATCCGTTACTACAGTTGCTATTTCAATAATCTGATCCTGTTGCGGTTCCAGTCCGGTCATTTCCAGGTCTATCCAGATTAAATTACTATCAATTAATGCCATTTATTCACCTCTCAACCCTGCCCTGTTTCTCGTCGGTTGTTTTCAGTTAAACTATAACAGGTTTAATAGCGCGGTAAGCACATGCATCAATTTAAAACAGGCACCCTGATATCGGATTCACTGCGTTCGACGTTGCATTGATGGAAATAAATTGATTATCGGAACTAGCAATGGCAAAGCGTAGACTTAGCCATCACCAGAAAAAGCGCATAGACAACGCACAACAGGCTCTTACCGAATCGTCGGATCACCTTCAGGGTCTGGTCATTTCCCACCATGGCGGTAAGGTCGTGGTTGAGCTGCCCAATCATATTATTGCCGAATGCTCGGTGAAATCTAACCTTGGCGCGATTGTCTGCGGCGATCAGGTGGTCTGCGAAAAGACCGCAAACGACGAATTTCGGGTCCTCGCAATAAAGCCGCGGCAAAACCTGTTGCAACGAGTTGATGGTTTTGGACAAATTAAAGCAGTAGCGGCGAATATCACTCAATTACTGATATGCCTGGCAGTAAAACCCGAGCCCAACTTATTCCTGCTGGATCAATATCTATTGGCGGCCGAACAACAGAATATCGACTCGGTGATTATCTTAAACAAAATAGATTTACTGGAAGAACAGGTTGACGACCCTTTCGAGCTGGAGTCGATATACGCAGCGCTCGGTTACCAGGTCGCCAAAATCAGCACTAAACAAAAGAACGGTTTCGAAGTACTGAGATCTATTTTTGATCATAACACCAGCGTGCTAAGCGGCGTATCCGGCGTCGGAAAATCCTCGATCACCGGCGCCCTGCTACCAGAGATATCGATTAAAGTAGCCGAAATATCGGAAGCGAACGAAGAGGGGCGGCATACGACCCGAACCAGCCGTCTTTATCATCTACCCAATGAAGGGCAATTAATCGATACGCCCGGAGTGCGCGGATTCAATCCCGTCATCGATACTACGCGACCGATTAGCGCCGGTTTCCGTGAAATTGCCGAGCATGCCGATCATTGTCGATTTGCCAATTGTAAGCACATTAACGAGCCAAAATGCACCGTTCTGGAAGCAGTTAAAAAAGGATTGATTAACGAAGGCCGCTACCAACATTACCTACGAATACTACAAACTTGATGGTTAATGACCCGCCAGGTTCCGTAGTTGCTTGCCGCCCATTAAATGCAGGTGCAAATGAAAAACTTCCTGGCAACCATGTTGATTGCAATTGATCGCTACGCGATAGCCATCCTCGTCAATGCCTTCCTGTTTAGCGATATGTTGCGCCGCTAACACCATTTTGCCGATGAGTTCGGCCTGCTCGGGCTGGATATCGTTCACCGTGGCGATTTCAACCTTCGGAATAACCAGCACGTGTACCGGTGCCAGTGGATTAATATCACGGAAAGCCAGCAAATCGTCGTCTTCGTAGACGATGTCGGCGGGAATTTCGCGTTTGATGATTTTTGAAAAAATAGTTTCCGACATAATAATCTCCAGTAAAACTTATGTTTGGTATTGCTGTCTGCCCGACAGCGCGCGTGACAGTGTGCCACTATCCACATATTCGAGTTCGCCACCCAGAGGAATGCCACGGGCCAACCGAGTGGTTTGAGCATCATATTTGTGAGCTATATCCGCGATAAACTGCGCGGTGATATCGCCTTCGATGGTAGCACTAGTGGCAAGGATGACTTCTTTAACATGGCCTTCATCCAGCAGCGTCTCTAGCACTTCTAAACCGAGTTGCTCGGGGCCAAAGCCATCGAGCGGCGAGAGGCGACCCAGTAATACAAAATACAGACCCTGGTAAGCCCCCGATGTTTCGATGGCAAGCACATCTGCAGGCGATTCGACTACACAAAGCAGCTTATTATCGCGCTGATCATTCGCACAAATTTCACACATTTCGGAGTCGGCAAAATTCCGACAACGTTGACAATGCGAAACTTTGTCCAGGGCGTTACTGGTGGCATCTGCCAGTCGTCTGGCACCAGCCTGATCGCGTTCGATTAAATGCAGGGCCATTCGTTGTGCCGACTTCTGCCCAACGCCCGGCAGGCATTTCAGTGCTTCGATTAAGGCATCGAGTGCGGGGGAAGATGACATACTGATACGGCCTCTAGAAAGGCATCTTAAAACCGGGTGGCAAATTCAAGCCCGCGGTCATTTCCTGCATGGCCTGTTGATTCGTTTTTTCAACTTTATGAACGGCGTCGTTGATTGCAGCGGCGATCAGATCTTCGAGCATTTCCTTGTCATCACCCATTAACGAAGGGTCGATGGTGACTCGATTGATTTCGTGTGTGCCACGCATCAATACCTGCACCATGCCACCACCGGACTCTCCGGTGACCTCCTTGCTCGCCAGTTCTTTTTGCGCCTTTTGCATATTTTCCTGCATTTCCTGCGCTTTTTTCATCATGTCGCCTAATGCACCTTTCATTTCAATACCTCTTCGACCTATTTAAATTACTCGCCGGTTTTCCTGACACTGTCTTCGACCAGTTCTGCGCCAAAAGCCCGGTTCAACTTTTTCACCGTATCGCTTTGTCTTATCGACTCGATGGCGCTTTGTCGATGCTCCTCCCGACCTCGGACTTTTGCCTGATATGGCGTCTCGATATCGAGCTTAGGCTGGGTTTTCAGCTCAAGTTTGCATGATACCCCAAGTTTAGATTCAATCGCCTGCTGGATTTCCGTTTCGCGAGCCGGGTTAACCAGCTCTTTCATCTCTGGTGTCATTTTCAGACAAAGCCGATCCGGAGCAAACGACTCGACAATGCTATTAACGGCGATTTCCTGTGCCAGTCCCTGCAAGCCTAGTTGATATGCTAGTTGCGACCAGTCGATACCATCGCGCGAATGCGATGGTTCTGGTGCTGGAGGAATTTCTCGCTTCGCTTCCGACTCGACGGCCTCAGGAACAGCAGGTATTTCAGGCGGTTGAATTACAGGCTTTTTTTTTCCGGGGTTGCCGTCGCTACGGCTTCTACAGTTTCTGACTGGGGCGAAAATGCCAGTAGACGTAACATTAACATTTCGAAACCTGCGGCTTCGTCGGGACTGATTTTGAGATCCTGCCGCCCCTGTAGCATGATTTGATAATACAGTTGAACCTCTTCCATTGACCATTGCGCGGTCAATTCAACGACCTGCTCTCGCAACATTTCATCGTCCAGGCCGATAGAATCATCGCATTTCATGATCGCCATTTGCTGCAATAAACCAATTATTTCGGCGCAAACGCGTTGGTAATCTGGGTTATTGGAAATAACATTGCGCGCTTCGGCGATCAGCGTCGCCGCATCCTGCTGCGCCAAAGCGGTCAGTATCTTGATCAAATAATCTTTGGAAATAGCGCCGAGCATCGACTCGACGGCCGATTGCAGCACCGAGCCTGCGCCATAGGCAATCGCCTGATCGAGTAGACTCAGGGCATCGCGCATACTGCCATCGGCCGCACTGGCGAGAAGGCCTAGTGCTGTCTCTTCGAACTCGATTTGCTCCTCGCCAAGCAAATACTCCAGGTGCGACTGAATTTGCTGTCGCGACATACGTTTAAGATTGAACTGCAAACACCGCGACAATACCGTCACTGGCATTTTTTGTGGATCGGTGGTGGCAAGCAAAAATTTGATATGCGGTGGCGGCTCTTCCAGGGTTTTCAGCAGCGCGTTAAAGCTGTGCCGGGAGAGCATGTGCACTTCGTCGATCAGATATACCTTGAAACGGCCCCGGGTCGGCGCGTATTGCACGTTATCGAGTAGTTCGCGCATATCCTCGACACCGGTGCGTGAGGCGGCATCGATCTCAATTAGGTCAACACTACGTCCCTGATCGACTTCGAGACAGGAAGCGCAGCTTCCACAGGGTTCGGAGCTGACACCATTATCGCAGTTTAACGACTTGGCAAAGATTCGAGCGATGGTCGTCTTACCGACACCTCGCGTGCCACTAAACAGATAGGCATGATGCAGGCGGTCGCTATCAAGCGCATTCACTAGCGCCTGCAGGACATGCTGCTGGCCAACCATTTGTTTGAAGTTGAGTGGGCGCCATTTACGCGCAAGAACCTGATAGCTCATTGAATTAGCAACAGGCGCGTAGCTCGGACGGCGCCGATATTATCAGGCGCTCGTTACTTCGATGCTTAAATTTAACCAGAGAAAAAATAGCGCTCATTCGAAACATGACAGGAATAATGGCGGCGACCTGAATCAGTACATCCTCGCACCCAATGTCCCTGCTACCGTTGCTCCCTTCCGGGCCTGGCGGGATTTACAGATAACTGTCACGAAGGGACCGAAGCAGGTCACCATAGCAAGTGCGAGATGATATAGCTTGTGATTGAAAAAGGAAAGAAAGAAGCAGGGATTTAAAACACTCATGCGAACTATCTTTTACTTGTTTCCAGATTCATTTAAACCGAGAATAGTCGCCTTTTTAAGTCTTACTTACTTTAAATCTGCAGACATGGCGAAAAAGAAAAAATCCAAATCCAGCGATAACACCATCGCCCGCAACCGTATCGCCCACCATGATTATTCAATTGAGGATGAACTGGAAGTCGGTATGGTGTTGGAGGGCTGGGAAGTGAAAAGCTTGCGCGAGAATAACCTGCAACTAAAGGAAAGTTATGTTCATGTGAAAAACGGCGAATTGTCGATCATCGGTGCACATATTAGCGCGCTGAATACGGCATCCACGCATATCAACCCCAATCCCACACGTACACGCAAACTCCTGGCTCATCGCCGTGAAATAGACCGGCTAACGGGTATGGTCGATCGCAAAGGCTATACCCTGGTAGCGCTGTCCGCCTACTGGAGCCGCGGACGCGCCAAGCTTAAACTCGGACTCGCCAAGGGTAAAAAGCATCACGATAAGCGAGCCACCGAGAAAGACCGAGACTGGAAACGCGATAAAGAGCGCATGATGAAACACTCGTAAGTATTTGATTTTATTGATGGTAGTAAAAAGAACGTAAAACCGTCGTCACACCATCGGGACTTTCTCCACCGTATTTTTGTATTCTGCAAACTTCAAAGTAAAGGAGAAAATCATGAATATCAAAGTATTGAAAACAATCGTTAGTTTCCTCTTTATAGCACTATTTACTTCTAGCGGTGCAGCCGATGAACGTATCGTGGTGGCTGATGTGGGATTTGCTACGCCGGAATCGGTTGAGTACTACGCAGCTGAGGATGTCTATCTGGTCACCAATATCAATGGCAGTCCACTCGAAGCCGACGGTAATGGATATATTTCAAAAATAAGTCCGGATGGAAGGGTCATCGACTTAAAATGGATAGATGGTACGAAACAGGGTACACGTCTGAACGCACCCAAAGGCGCTGCCATCGATGGGAAAATCCTGTATGTCGCCGATCTCGACGAGGTTCACCTGTTCGAACTCCCTGGTGGCAAACAAATTGGCAGCATCAAGATTGAGGGTAGCTCTTTTCTCAATGGCATTACGCCCGGTGGTGGTAACAGTGTTTATGTGACTGACAGTGGATTGATGGGGGGTGAAGGCGGTTTTGTTCCCTCGGGAACCGATGCCGTTTATCAAGTTATGGCGAACGGAAAATACAAAACCATCGTAAAGGATATGGACATGGGGCGCCCCAACGGGATTCTCAACCATGGTAATGACTTTACGATTGTTACATTCGGCTCAGGTGAGATATATCTACTCGACAAAATGGGAGGACGTAAATCGATGCCTACA
The DNA here is from genome assembly GCA_030595795.1 of Gammaproteobacteria bacterium. Taxonomy (GTDB): domain Bacteria; phylum Pseudomonadota; class Gammaproteobacteria. The sequence continues at coordinate 6,456 of JAUVCH010000027.1, read as the reverse complement.
CCGCCCGGAGGCGCACTGGATGGCCTTTTGAGAATGGACGATGAAAGCTACCTGATTTCGAGTTGGGGTGGATCGGCAATCTATCGACTAGATAAGCATGGTATCTACTCAACAGTAGTGGATTCAATCGATGCACCAGCCGACCTTGGATACGACAATAAACGTAATCGTGTACTCGTGCCTTTGTTCAAACAGAATAAAGTGCTCATACTACCACTCAAGGATTAGAAGTGAATGCAGGGCTAGAGCCGATCAATTTCTATGCGATTAATATGCTAGTGGAGTTATTACCCATGATAAATTTCATCAAATCAAAGAGTCCAAATAGTTACGCTTACTTCTGGCTAATTACAGGGTTACTTTTACTGACAGCATCTACAGCAACCCATGCTAAGGAAGTCACTCAGCAATACCGTGGCATGACTTTAAATGCTAACCTGGAGCTCGCTGACGGCAAGACACTGAAGGATGGCGTCGTTCTGATTCTGCACGGCATGATGGCTCATAACCGTATGGAAATCATAGAATCCAGCCAGCAGATACTGCTAGAAAACAACCGTAGCTCCCTGGCAATTAATCTGAGCCTGGGAATCGATAATCGACATGGATTTTACGATTGCAACTGGCCACAAACCCATACTTCTGAAGATAGCCTCGACGAGCTCGATCAATGGGTAGAATGGTTATTTAAACAAGGTGTCGAGGAGATTGTCATCATGGCACATTCGCGCGGTGCCAATCAGGCAATGGTTTACATGACTGAGCGTAAAAAATCTGTAGTAAAGCACCTGGTATTACTGGCACCAAATACAGTTAAATCCGCGAAAATGCAATACGAAGGTCGCTATGGAGATATTTTTGACGAAACAATTGCTAAAGCCGAAAAACTGATAAAAGCGGGTAAAGGGGGTGAGTTGATAGAAAAAATCGACTTTTCATTTTGCCCACGCTCAACGATTAGCGCCGATACTTTTTATTCCTACTACGCCGTAGACGACAAATTCCGGCAGTATCAGTTGCATCTACCTAATATGCCAGTGCCAACCTTGATTATCACGGGCACACAGGACGAAAGGCAACCAGACCTTGAGGAAGTCATCACACCCTATATAGATGGTAAACAGGTCCGCTTGAGCAGGGTAGAAAATGCTGGCCATTTTTTCCAGGATTTCAATCTCGAAGAAGCTGTAGAGTCGGCGGTAGAATTTATCACCGAGGCTCAGTAACTAGTCTGTGCCGGAGCGGTTACTACCATTCCGGCACGCCCGCTAATTTTAACCCGTCTACCAGGCGCTGACGATCTTCTCGGTTTTTGTAAGGCCAGCGGTTCTTCAACCAGTCGATAGTCAGGTTACGCATTCTTTCCTTTGAGTGGTGCTGGTTGATCTGTTCAATCAGTGGAGTCGCCTGTTCATGCTTCCCCAACTGCCCGTATGCCGCAACCAGGACTATCATTGGTGTTTTGTCTCCCGGCTTAACGGATACCGCCCTCTTCAAAGTTCTAATAGCACCCTCATACTGCCTTTGATCGAATTGGGCACGGCCCATAACCGAGAGATAAGGGGCAGCGAAATTAGGGTCTAGTCGCATCGCTATTTGAGCTTTATCTATGGCCTGTTCTGACAGGCCTGCATAACTTAGTACCTCTGCCAAAGCCAAATGACCTGTCGCACTGTTACGATTCAACTCAACTGCTTTCTGAGCCTCGACGATCGCCTCCTCATAGCGACGATTGTACAGAAACATAGCAGATCTAAGGCTATGTACTAACGGCGTAGGATTAACCATTGCTGCATCGAGTTCCCGCTTCGCCCTTCCCCAGCCGGCAAATACACCACCACCAACGTTTTCATGCCATTTTTGTTGCCATGCTTGCCAATAAATTAATGCCAATGCCGCATGAACACGACTGTACCCGGGATCGAGTTCCAGCGCTCTTCGAAAATGCACCTCAGCCTGAGCGAAGTCTTCACGTGAAAAACGCCGATAGAGTTCCCAGCCTTTCAGATATTCGTCGTAGGCGTCTGGATTCGACGTCTCCGACGATGAGAGCCGTTTCTGGTCGTTTTTAGAGAGCTTCAAAGTCAGGGCAGTAATTATTTTCTGAGTGACCTGATCCTGGAGTTCAAAAACACTCTGAAGATCGCCGTCATAGCGCTCGGCCCAGACCTGCCCACCCGTAGTCCCATCGATGAGCTGCGTATTGATGCGTACCCGAATACCGCTTCGACGTATGCTGCCTTCGAGTACATATCGAACGCCCAGTGCACTGGCCACTTTTCTGGCATCAACTGCCCGACCTTTATATTGAAAGGTAGAATTACGCGAGATGACGAACAATCCGGATATACTGGATAAATCGGTAATTAAGTCATCGGTAATACCATCACTGAAATACGATTGATCGGGGTCGTTACCGGTATTTACAAACGGCAGTACTGCGATGGACGGTTTATCGGGTAATGGCAAGCTGGTCGGCGCAGTTAACTGCGGCTCAGCCCCGGGCTTATCTTGAATAACCCACAGGCTTCCGATCATTATGCCAACCAGCAAAACACTCCCCGCGACCGTCAGCCCAAAAGGTTTACGAGCTGCAGGTTGTGCTGCAACAGTCCCCTGTGCAAGTAACACTCGATAGGCGCGAATCGGCTCAGCAATATTTTTAACCGATTGCTCCCCCAGAAACTCATAGGAGTAAGGCAGCTTGTGGCCCGCCGTACTACGCACGGATTCAGATATGCAAATGCCACCCGGATCAGCCAGGCTCTCGAGCCTCGCGGCTACATTAACGCCTTCGCCATAAATGTCATCACGATCGACGATGACGTCACCTAAATTAATACCAATTCGAAACTGCACAACCTGATCCGCTGACTGCCGAGCATTTCGAGCAGCCAGGTCGCGTTGAACGTCCACCGCACAGCTAATAGCATCGACTACAGTATTGAACTCTGCCAGTACAGCATCGCCAGCGTAATGCACGATGCTACCATTATGATGCACTATCGCCTGACTTATCGCATCAAGGTAGGCGCTAACAATCTGATGGGTACCCTCTTCATCCTGTTCTGTCAGACGACTATAGCCAACAATATCGGAATACAGAATCGCGGTGAGTTTTCGTACAATATTCCGAGGCCGACCGGGGTTCTCTAGCTGTCCTGGACGACTTAATTCTGCGATCAGTCGATAACCTTTTTTGGGGAGCGTTTCAATAATATTGGGACTGCGCGCGCTATCCTCAAATGCCTTGCGGAGTTTAATGATCGCGTTGGTTAACGCATCGTATCCAACCACCATTCCCCGCCAGACGTTTTCTTCGATTTCATCCCGAGCAAGTACCTCACCGGGTTTTTGAGACATATAAACCAGTAGATCCATTACCTTGGGTTCCAGTTTAACGGTTTTACTACCACGACTAATCTGGCAAATTGAAGGGTCGATTCGCCAATCTGCCAGGTAAAATTCGTTTTCTGTATTCACCACTACGACCCGCACTCCGAGGGAACTAATTTTTCTGTCGTCGCTCCCAAATTATAAGACTACTATCGATTCGAAATTTTAATAGTTATTGCCAGACAGGTTCATCGCTGGCTTCGCGTAAAAAAGCCAGATATTCCTGATGTGCCTGTTCGCTAGACTCATTTCCACACCAAACAGGTAAAGGCCCGTCTCCTGCATTGGTGATACCAACAAAACCTTCTCCCCCTGTACTTCTAACAACCTCAGCCTGCTCAAGGCCCAGCGAACTCTGGCCACCAGTCATAATCAGGTAAACGTCGGCAAGAATGCGCGCATCGAGTAAGGCACCATGCACGCTACGATGGCTGTTGTTGATTTCGTAACGATTGCAGAGGGCATCCAGGTTATTTTTCTGGCCCGGATGCTTCTGGCGGGCCATCTTCAGGGTATCGAGAATCGAGCTTAGCGTTTCTACCGTCGGCTGGTCACTGTCGAGCAGGCTCAATTCATAATTCAGAAATCCTACGTCGAAAGCCGCGTTATGTATGACCAGCTCAGCACCTTTTATATAGTCGAGAAAGTCATTAGCAATATCCTTAAACAACGGTTTATCCTCCAAAAACTCGTTACTGATGCCATGCACTTCGAAGGCACCCGCGTCGATTTCACGCTCTGGATTGATATAGTGATGCCAGTGATTTTCGGTAACGCGACGATCGACTAATTCGACGCAGCCGATCTCGATGATACGATGGCCCTGGCTGGTTTCCAATCCTGTGGTTTCAGTATCGAGTACGATTTGTCTCATGATTTCTCCATAGCCAGGTCAATCGCCTGGTTGGCCAATTGATCGGCCATTTCGTTGCCGTGAACCCCAGAGTGCCCTTTCACCCAGAACCAGTCGATTTGATGTCGCGTCGACTCCTTATCGAGCGCCTGCCACAGGTCGACGTTTTTAACGTCTTTTTTGGCCGCAGTCTTCCAGTTATTTTTCTTCCAGTTTTTTATCCACTCCTTAATACCTTGCATCACGTATTTCGAGTCCGTATAGAGTTCGATCTCGCAGGCTCTCTTCAAAACTTGCAAGCTCTCTATAGCAGCGGTTAATTCCATACGATTGTTGGTCGTTTCCGCTACGTAGCCCTTGAGATTTTTCTCATTGCCCTGATAACGCATATAAACACCCCATCCGCCGGGTCCGGGATTACCGCGGCAAGCGCCATCGGTATAGATCACAACTTTTTTAGCATTCATATTTTCTTATTGTATTTCATATCTCGATTGACAGTAGGCCGCACGACCTTACCCGCCATTATTTTTCGTCTTACCCATCGTTGTCGGATGGGGGTTATCGGAATAAGATTTTTATTGTAAATCAGCACATTAAGGGCCGAAGAGAACTTCAGCCAGTTTCTCATGCCTTTTTCCAGCCAGGACAAATGTCTTAGAACTCGAGGTTTCTGCAAAGGCGGCAAATACCCTACTTTAAGGTGCTTTTGCCACTCAAACCCTAGCAATTTCATCCAGTCAGTTAACCGTCTGGCGGTATAATAATGCCCCGACCAGGGCAACTGTTCGAGCCACGATTGAAAAAAATGCCTTAGCCCCCATAAAGACAGCGGATTAAAATCGATAATAATTAGCTTACCTTGCGGAATCAGGATGCGAGAAACCTCGCGCAGCAATGCATGCGGCGCTTCATTATTTGACAGCTGATGCATCAGGATTACCAGGTCAACACTGTCACTAGCGATAGGCAGTTGAGACGACTGAGCCTTTAAGTCGGCGGTTTGTTTTGTCTCATCAAGCGTAAACTGATGCTTTATACGACAGGCTTTTAACAATTTTTGAGAATCATTGAGGCAGCCGATTTGCAGCGAATAATAGCCGAAAGTGGTGACCAGTGTCGGTTCAAGTTTTTCCTGCAATTCGTCGAACAGAAACTCGCCCAAAGGGGTCTGGTACCACTCCGCCATGCTGGAATAGCTCTTTTTGGTTCTGAAAAGTCGATAAATTCGCATTTGAAACTTGTGTTATGACCGGTACAATGCCCCATTTTAGCGTCTAAGCAATTACTATACTAATGATAATGAACCGGCACGCATTCCAATTACTTGTTCCACTGTTAATCGCCAGCGTTGTATCAGGCTGCCAGATTATACAGCCGGGTTTAGATGCGCCATACCCAGCAACTACCGACCCCGTGGCAATTCTTCCGGTTACCCCGCCGACGCCTACCGAAATTATGGCAGCTTATTATGTCGACAAATTTTCTCAACGGGCGAATCTTGCACTGGTAGAGACCCGAATCAAATATGCTAACCTGGAAATTAAACCACCCACATCTGCTCGATTTATACTGGGGCCAGACGTTTGGCAACGCCTGCAAGCTGGCATGCAAATGAATTCGGTCAGCAATAATCGAGTCACCACCCAGCTGAACTGGTATTTAAAAAACCGTAAATACCTAAACCGGGTGATGGAACGAGCGAATTTGGTATTGCCTTTTGTACTTGATGAACTCGAAGCACGAGGCTTGCCCAGCGAGCTTGCCTTGTTGCCGATCGTCGAAAGTGCCTATCAAACTTTTGCCTACTCGCATGGACGAGCCTCTGGCATGTGGCAAATTATACCTTCCACCGGTCGATTCCTGGGATTGAAGCAAAACTGGTGGTATGACGGACGACGGGACATTATCGAATCAACTCGAGCTGCGTTAAATTACCTGGATAGCCTGGCAAAGCAGTTTGATGGAGACTGGGAACTGGCCCTGGCTGCTTACAATGCCGGCCCTGGGAAGATTCGCAGAGCAGTCCGTTATAACAAAAAACGAAAGCGTGAGACTGACTTCTGGAAGCTGACAAAAATTCGTCAGGAAACTAGAGCCTATGTGCCGAAATTATTAGCCCTTAAAGAATTGTTCGGTAACCCGGATGCCTACGACTTCGAGTTGTTACCCATGGATAAACAAGTGCGGTATGAAGCCATCGACAT
>JAUVCH010000171.1 GCA_030595795.1 Gammaproteobacteria bacterium | reverse complement strand
CCAGAGATTGCCTCGAAGTCGATACGCCTTTGCTCTCGGCTAGCACGAATACTGACCCTCACATAGAGTCAATTGTGGCTGATGGGCGACTCTATCTGCAGACGTCTCCTGAATTCGCTATGAAGCGTTTACTGGCAGCCGGCAGCGGGTCAATTTATCAAATATGCCATGCTTTTCGTGCTGGCGAGCGGGGCAGCCGTCACCGTCCTGAATTTACCCTGCTGGAATGGTACCGGGTTGGGATGGACTATCAGCAGTTAATGGATGAAATGGAACAGTTGATTAACTCTCTTAGTGATCAGAAGAATCAATTCGTGCGCATTAGCTATGCAGATTTATTCACGCAACACATGGGTATTGATATCGATTTGGTCGAACTGATCGAGCTCAGAAATATTTGTTCACAGAAAATACCGGGTATCGACAGCGAACAATTAACGTTTGATGAATGCCTGGATCTACTCATTTCGTTGGTAATCGCACCTTTAATAGAAGGCTATGTTTTCGTTACCGATTACCCTTTATCGCAGGCTTCGCTGGCGCGGGTTAGCGGAAGGAATCCAAAGGTCGCCGAGCGCTTTGAGCTGTATTACGACGGACTAGAACTAGCGAATGGTTTCTCGGAACTCACTGATGCCAGCATTCAACGCCAGCGTTTCGTTGCCGATAATCGGTATCGAGAAAACATCGACTTGCCGAAATATTCGATCGACGAACGATTGTTGTCAGCACTAGAAGCCGGGATGCCTGATTGCGCTGGGGTTGCGCTTGGGTTGGACCGATTATTGATGGTGCTGCTAAAGCTCGATTCTATCGATCAGGTGATGAGTTTTAACGATTAGGCTTTTTTCACTACCTTCTTAACCGATTTCTTTTGCGGCATCGGAAAATGCCCGATCAACTCGCCCATTTTCACCTGATTGCCAGGGCGCAGCTTCTGTAACCAGTTGACGCGATCGCTAGTTAACAGGATGACCGTCGAGCCCATGTTGAATCGGCCCATTTCACTACCTTTTTCGATTTGTTTGGTGGTGTGGGAATAATCAAACTCGCTGACTTTTTTACCTTTCGGGGGGGTGATGAGGCCACTCCATACGGTTTCGATGGCGGCAACATTCATGGCACCAACCAATATCATAGCCATCGGCCCGGCCCGAGTTGAAAAAAGGCAGACCACGCGTTCGTTACGAGCGAATATGCGAGGAATCGCTTCGACCGTCCAGCGAGCCACACTGAAAAGCCGACCTGGTACGTGAATCATCTTGTATAACCGCGCATCGGTCGGCATATGTAGACGATGATAATTATTGGGTGCCAGATAAATCGTCGCGAAGCGGCCATTCTCGAAGAGCTTCGAGATTGCTTCGTCACCACCAATCAACTGGTTGACCGTATATTGGTGCTCTTTAGCCTGGATTATTTGCCCGGCTTCGATTTTTCCAGCTTCGGATACCGTTCCATCAGCGGGAGAAGCCAGGGTATTTGCACCACTGACGATTGGACGAACACCATCTTTTAAATCGCGAGTAAAAAAATCGTTAAAAGTCTCGTAAACGCTTATATTTTCGTAAAGCGCTTCGCTCATATCCACGTCGAATTTGCGGATGAACCATTTGATCAGTGGCTGTACAAAGGGCCCACGTAACCGAGTAATCGTAAAGACAATACGCGAGATCAGGTGGTGGGGCGCGACATAAAAAAACCAGAGCATCAACTTTTCTTTGTCGATAAAGGGTTCCTTCGTTTCTGGAGTTTCTTCGTTCATATTATTTTCTAACGGTCATTTGCAGTGTTTGTGTGCTGCCATCGTCGTATTTCAGACTGATGTTAACCCGATCGCCGGGTTTTAACATCTGTTTAGGCCCCATCATCATTAAGTGAATGCCGCCGGGCGCCAGCTTTACGGCCGTATCGGCCTCTATAACCAGGGGCGATATTGGCTGCATCGACATCATGCCATTTTTTTCGATCGATTCGTGTATATCAATCGCTGTAAATACTTCACTTTCAATCCCAGTAATTCGATAAGGAATATCGCTGTTATTTTCGATCTGCATGTATCCGGCACGCATCGGTACGGATGGAGGCAGGTTTTTAATCCAGGCATCGGTGATATTAAGTGGAGCCGCATTTACCCTTAGAGCAAGCATCACCAGAACCAGACTCAGGCTCGCCGATAATTTAATGTGTCGATTGATCATTTAATTTCTCTCAATAATTTTAGTCAGGTCATCGGCGATTGCCTGAATATTCTGTGGCGCTCTAAACAGGCCCGCAAATTCGACAGCCGGATTGAGCAAAATGAGCGCTGAACTATGCGAGACCAGATAACTGGTCTGCTCCGGGTTTTCTCGATCCAGAAAGTAACGGATTCCAATCGATTTGGTTAATACGTTAAGGTTCTGCTCTGTACCGGTGACACCGATAAATTCTGGATTGAAATACTGGACATAATTTTTCAGTATTTCAGGAGTGTCGCGATCCGGATCTACCGACACGAATACTACCTGTATAGCGCCGCTGACATCGCTATCGTCGATCAGTTTGAGCATATCGGCCATTGCCTGCAGGCTAGCCGGACAAAAATCCGGGCAGTGCGTATAGCCAAAAAATAGTAAATGCCATTTACCCTGCATACTACTGCGATTGAAGCTTTCCCCATCGTGATTGATGAGCTCAAAATCTGGTAAAGCTCTGGCATTGTCACCTAGCCAAAGGCCTGCTTCTAGCTGTATGGGTTGCAAGTTCCGGGCTACCCATGCAGTAGTGAAACCCACCCCCAGCGAGAGGATGGTAATGATGACAATAGTCGACTTTTTCATGTTGAGGTTTTTTCCGCCAGGCCAATTCGTAGGCCACCAAAAGAAATATGGTGTAGAATCCGCCGCATTATATTTTAACTGGTTTGAAACACAACGTGACTGAGTTGGAATCGTTACAAACACTAACAACTATACGTGATTTTGTGCGCTGGGGAACCAGTGAGTTTAATCGTCGAGAGCTTGATTTTGGACACGGTTTTGGTAGCGCTTTTGATGAAGCAAAATACCTGGTTCTGCATGCGCTAAATTTACCGTTAGACTGGGCGGAAAGCTACCTGGACTGCTCTTTAGTCGCATCAGAGCGCGATAAGGTGATAGAGGTTATACGATTACGAGCCAATACTCGAAGACCCGCAGCTTACATAACCCGTGAGTCCTGGTTTTGTGGACTCAGGTTTTATGTTGACGAACGAGTACTTATTCCGCGTTCACCTATCGCCGAGTTAATCGGTAATCACTTTGAGCCCTGGGTAGACAGTCAGCAAGTTGGTCGCATCCTCGATCTGTGTACCGGCAGTGGTTGTATTGCGATTGCCTGTCAATACGCCTTTGAAGATGCTGAGGTTTGCGCCTCGGATGTTTCCACCGATGCGCTCGAAGTCGCTAAAATTAATCGCCACGAACACGAACTTGATGACGTTTTAACATTCTATGAATCGAATCTATTCGATGATATTCCAGCGCAGCAATTCGATATCATTGTTAGCAATCCGCCTTATGTGGATGCCGAAGATATGGCGGCGCTGGGTGAGGAGTTCAAGTTCGAACCGGGTCTAGGTCTCGCAGCGGGCGAAGATGGTTTGGTGCTGGTGGATCGAATTCTGTTGCAGGCGGTCGATTATCTGAGCGAACAGGGCGTCTTAATCATCGAAGTCGGTAATTCACAGCAGGCGATGATGGAAAAATTCGATTTTCTGCCAATGACCTGGGTTGATTTCGAATTCGGTGGCGCAGGCGTCTGCTGTATTCAGTATCAGGATTTAAAGCAGAATATCGAGCAAGTTAAACAAACCGTCGGCAGTCACGAGTAGGAAGGTAAAAATATGGCATGGTGGGGAAAGGCGCTTGGCGGCGCATTTGGATTCATGGTAGGCGGGCCACTTGGCGCCCTCATGGGCATCGCTTTTGGTCACAATTTTGACCGTGGCATGAACTCTCTGGGCCAGGATGGCTGGCAAGGTGGGCCTGGCGATCAGGATCGTATTCAGGCAGCTTTTTTTACAGCGACGTTTTCGGTTATGGGTTATATCGCCAAGGCGGATGGCAAAGTTACCCGTGACGAAATAAAACTCGCTGAAGACGTCATGACTCATCTGGGACTGGATGCGGAGATGCGCGAGTCTGCCAGGCGATTGTTCAACGAAGGTAAATCCAGTGATTTTCCTATTCACGATATTCTCGACCAGTTCAAGAAGGAAGTTCACCGTCGTAGCACGCTGATTCAAATGTTCCTGGAAATACAATTGCAGGCAGCCTACGCCGATGGTGTCATGCATCCGGCAGAAGAAAAAGTACTCGCACAAATTTGTCAGAAACTGGGAATTTCTTTTGCGCAGTTGAAACGCCTGGAAGAAATGCTTAAAGCTGGCTTTGGTCGTACTGACTATCAACAGGGGGCCGCTTCAAAGACCAGTCTGGAAGACGCTTATGCGATTTTAGGTGTGGATAATTCGGTAAGCGATGCCGAGTTGAAAAAAGCTTATCGACGACTCATGTCTCAGCATCATCCGGATAAACTGGTTTCCAAAGGGTTGCCAGAACAAATGATTCAGGATGCCACCGAGAAAACGCAGCAGATAAAATCGGCTTACGAGACTATACGTGAATCGCGCGGTTAACTTTTGGTCAAAATTTCGAATAAAGAAGGAGGGCAAGGTATGTATCAGTTCGCGAAAACACTGAGTTTTGTATTATTGATGATCGTTAGTACAAGTCTATTAGCAGGCGAAGTTCGCATCGTCGATGTCAAAGTGCGCTGTCAGGTTGATTGCACGTTTTCGGTGACCCTCGAACACGCCGATGAAGGCTGGGAACACTATGCCAATCAATGGGATGTAGTAACGCTCGATGGCCAGTTGATCAAGTCTCGCGTGTTATTTCACCCGCATGTGAATGAGCAACCATTTACGCGATCTTTATCCGGTGTTGCTATAGCTAAAGATATGAAGCAGGTGAAGGTTAGGGCGAAGGATTTGAAACATGGATATTCGGCGCAGGAGTTTTTGGTGGATTTGCCGGGAAGGTGAATTGGTGTTATCCAGTTAGTGCAGCGGATTCAACGCCTGCCGCAAAGCGGCAATATGCTCCGGCCCAAGGCCGCAACAACCGCCAACCATACGCACGCCATTATCCACCCAGCCTTTGGCCATTTCTACCAACGCTTCAGGTTCGATAATATCGACGAACTGCCAGTCGGGCATGGTGAAATAACCGGACTCGGGATAGGTACCAACTGGACCGTCCCAGTATCGTCGAAGGATTGCCAGCGCCCTGTCGATGTCGGTTACCGGGGTATGCATGATGTTGATCATCATCGCTGGATAGCCAGCAAGCGCTTTTACCAGGCTTTCGAAATCCATTTCAGCGTAATCGAATACTGACAGATTATTGCGGTCCTTGTGGGTTTTCGCGCTCATGCCAATCCAGAGTGGTAATCCGGTTTCGAGGGCGGCTTCGGTGGCGGCGATAGATAACTCGACTTCCTGGCACATCTCCAGTGCGATGAGGTCGACACCGGCGCTAGCTAGGAGGTTGGCCTGTTCGCGTACCGATTCGCCTACGGCTGTTG
>JAUVCH010000065.1 GCA_030595795.1 Gammaproteobacteria bacterium | reverse complement strand
GGACACCTTTAATTAATTAGCTAACAGTCAACATGGATATTAAAACTCGTATCATCAGATTATTACCCTTCATGCGCTGGGGTCGTAATTTGACACCGGACATGATGAAGGCCGATATCCTCGCGGGTTTAACCGGTGCCGCTATCGTCTTACCTCAGGGTGTCGCATTTGCGGCTATTGCGGGTATGCCACCAGAGTATGGCCTTTATACCAGTATGATTCCGGCGATAATCGCGGCGCTATTCGGCTCTTCCTGGCATCTGGTGTCGGGTCCGACAACTGCGGCTTCGATCGTCATGTTTTCGTCGTTGAGCACGCTAGCCATACCAGGTAGCTCGGAATATATAGCGCTGGCGATTACCCTCGCCTTTATGGTGGGTGTTTTGCAACTGGTGATGGGACTGGTGCGACTGGGGTCGTTGGTAAACTTTATTTCGCACTCGGTTATCATCGGTTTTACCGCCGGAGCAGCTTGCCTGATAGGTGCTAAACAGGCGAAGACTTACCTCGGTTTTGACGTCGTCGAACGCGAGCACTGGGTTGAAACTGTGAGTTATTTATATTCCTACTGGGATCAGTTCCATCCGATGGTAATGCTGGTCGCCTCCATTACTTTATTAACCGGCATAGTCGCACAAAAAAGATTTAAAGGACTGAGCATGGTCTTAGCATTAGTAGTCGGCAGTGCCTCAGGCGTATTCTTCAATGCTTATTTTGGCGAAGCAACCACACGTATTCAGATGGTTGGGGCCCTGCCTCAACAATTTCCGCCGCTCTCGATGCCCATTTTTTCACTCGATGTATTACGCGACCTGGCATCACTGGCATTGGCGATGACGCTATTCGCACTGACCGAAGCGGTTTCAATTGCGCGTTCTATATCTGTGCGTTCGGGTCAACCCATTGATGGCAATCAGGAATTTATCGGTCAGGGGCTTTCAAATATTATCGGCAGCTTTTTCTCTGCTTATGTAGCCACTGGCTCGTTTAACCGCAGTGGCGCCAACTATGACTCTGGCGCACGTTCCCCATTGTCGGCAGCATTAGCCGGTGTTTTACTGATTTTCATCGTATTACTAGTCGCCGATTTAACGATATACCTGCCAAGGGCTGCGGTTGCCGGCCTGTTAATTCTGGTGGCCTGGCGCCTGATCAATTTCAGTCAGATACGCAGAATTCTGACCACCGATAAGAATGAAGGAATGGTACTCCTGGTCACTTTCTTCAGTACGCTATTTCTCGAACTGGAATTCGCTATTCTACTCGGCGTGATACTGTCACTGATGATTTTTCTACGCAAGACATCGAAACCCAAGCTTTTACCTCGCGTCCCTAATCCTGGGGATCGGCGACGAAACTTTATCACCGGTGCGTCGCTGCCAGAATGCCCACAAATGAAAATTTTACGCCTCGATGATTCACTTTATTTCGGTTCGGTTGCGCATGTTGGTGAATTACTAAGACTTTATCGAGAGCATTATCCTGACCAGTCACACTTGTTTCTTTTAACCAAAGGCATTAATCAAATCGACGTTGCCGGTGCGGAGCTGTTGATAAACGAAACCCGCGAGCGCCGGAAAATCGGGGGCGATTTGTACCTCTATCGGTTGAAGGACAGCGCAACCAAAGTCATGAATCGAGGTGGATACCTGGACGAAATTGGTCAGGATAATATCTTCGATTCGAAATCCGAGGCGATTGTCGGCATCTTCGACCGGCTCGACAGAAATATTTGCGCGACTTGTGAAAATCGGATATTTAACGAATGCGCTTCGCTTGAACCGATAAAGAAGGTTTCGCCGGCTTAACATCATCATGAGTTTTCAGATCGGACCCTACACTTTCGACAACCGTCTGGTATTAGCACCTATGGCGGGAGTAACCGACCGTCCATTTCGGCAACTTTGTCGATCCCTGGGTGCCGGTATGACCGTATCAGAAATGATAACTAGCCGACCAGATCTACGCGACAGCCGAAAGACGCGATTACGCATGGATCATCAAGGTGAACCCGGTCCCGTCATCGCACAAATCGCCGGCGGTATCCCACAGATGATGGCTGACGCTGCGCGTTACAATGTGGATCAGGGCGCTCAGATAGTCGATATCAATATGGGCTGCCCTGCTAAAAAGGTCTGTAAAGTCGATGCCGGCTCAGCACTATTAAAAGATAGTCGCCTGGTCAAAGACATTCTTTCCAGTGTTGTCGCTGCAGTCGAAGTACCAGTTACGTTGAAAATTAGAACCGGCTGGTCACGAAATACCCGCAACGCGCTCGAGATCGCACATATTGCCGAAGACTGCGGGATTCAGGCGCTGGCTATTCACGGACGAACCCGTGAAGACAAATACCTGGGCACCGCCGAATACGACACTATCCGTCAGGTTAAACAGTTTATTAATATACCGGTGATTGCTAACGGTGATATCGATTGTGCAGAAAAAGCCAAAATGGTCATGGACTTCACCGCTGCTGATGCTATTATGCTAGGCCGTATTGCGCAGCAGCGTCCCTGGATTTTTCAGCAGATCGACAATTTTTTATCGTCCGGTCAGCTTCAACCGGAACCAGCGGTCGAACATAAGCAAGAGTGGTTGCTAAATCACTTATATAATATTTACGCGTTTTACGGAGAAGTTCAGGGTGTCAAGATCGCCCGTAAGCACATAAACTGGCAACTGAGCTTAAATGTAGGTTATCAATCTGTGCGGTCGGCATTAATGCAAGCAACATGCTGCAATTCGCAGATTAAGATTATCGAGGAATATTTTGAACAGATGTTACCAGAGTCTCTCGCCAAAGCGTCTTAAGAGCACCGGTAACCGGGTGAAAATAAGTGGTTAAATTTTCGTGAAAGATAAGCAACAGACATATACCTTACAGCAGTCTGTAGAACTGGCGATTAGAGAATATCTTGCCGACCTGGATGGTGAAATTCCCTGCAATTTATTCGATACCGTAATAGCCGAAATTGAGCAGCCAATGTTGCAAACTGTGCTCCAGCATTGTAATCACAACCAGTCAAAAACCGCGACCTACCTGGGTATAAACCGCGGCACTCTCCGCAAAAAACTCAAGCAATACCAGATCAATTCGATGTCGTCAGACCGATAGAAAACTGTTAATTGACCTTTGTCGGTTCTTTAGAAAAACTCATACTTTATATCCAGTCTTTAACATACCTCTGGCAAGTTTGATCAGTTATAATCGCGATTTTTTCCAGGCCTCCTAATCATGCCCCAGCTAGTTTCTCGTGCTTTATTAAGTGTTTCTGACAAATCAGGGGTCATCGAACTCGCGACTGCGCTAAACACCAGAGGTGTTGAACTGCTATCTACCGGTGGTACTGCCAAGCTCATTGCCGAAGCAGGCTTGCCAGTCACTGAGATCGGAGATTACACCGGGTTCCCTGAAATGATGGCCGGGCGCGTCAAAACCTTGCACCCGAAAGTACACGGTGGCATTCTTGCACGTCGTGGCATCGACGAAGCGGTGATGGCTGAACACGACATCAAGCCTATCGACATGGTGGTGATTAATCTCTACCCTTTCCAGTCGACCGTCGCTAATCCTGATTGCAGTTTCGATGACGCTATTGAGAATATCGATATCGGTGGGCCCGCCATGGTGCGAGCTGCTGCCAAAAATCACGCCAGTGTCACAGTCGTTGTCGATCCACAGGACTATTCGAATATACTGAGGGAATTAGAAAGTAACAATGGCGCTATTAGCGATAAGACACGTTTTTCTTTAGCTATCAAAGCCTACGAACATACCGCCAGTTATGATGGCGCGATTGCTAACTACTTCGGCAAGATGGTGCAAAAGCCCGAAGACGAACAATTCCCGCGCACCATTAACTTTCAGTTTCAACACGCTCAGGGCATGCGTTACGGCGAAAACCCGCACCAAAATGCTGCTTTTTATACCGAGGCAGGCGTCAAGGAACCCAGTATCGCCACCGCCCGACAGTTACAGGGTAAGGCATTATCCTATAACAATATCGCCGACACCGATGCTGCACTCGAATGCGTCAAACAGTTCGAACAGGCAGCCTGTGTAATCGTCAAGCACGCCAACCCGTGTGGCGTTGCCATCAACGGCAATATTTACGACGCCTATCAACGTGCCTTTAGCACCGACCCAGAATCGGCATTCGGTGGCATTATCGCCTTTAACCGTAAACTCGACGCAAAAACCGCGCAAGCCATTATCGACCGTCAATTCGTCGAGGTGATCATCGCACCCGAGGTCGATGACGAGGTCAATGCTATTGTCGCCAGCAAACAGAATGTCCGCTTGCTGGTCTGTGGTCAGTGGCAGGAAGCCACTTATCGTCTCGACTATAAACGCGTCAACGGTGGTTTACTGGTACAGGATGTCGATGCAGCATTACACGAAAAACTCGAAATCGTCACCGAACTTAAACCCGATGATCAGCAAATGCAGGATTTATTATTCGCCTGGCAGGTGGCAAAATTCGTTAAATCAAACGCCATTATCTATGCACGAAACAATATGACGATTGGTGTCGGTGCCGGACAAATGTCTCGTATCAACAGCGCCCGTATTGCCGGTATCAAGGCCGAGCATGCACAGCTTGAAGTAGCCGGGTCGGTGATGGCCTCCGACGCGTTCTTCCCATTTCGAGACGGCATCGATGCGGCGAACGAAGCCGGTATCAGGGCGATTATTCAACCCGGAGGATCAATGCGCGACGACGAGGTGATTGCAGCCGCCAACGAATATGGCATGGCGATGGTATTTACCGGCATGCGACATTTCAGACACTAATTAACAAAACAGATATCCGGAATGAAAATTTTAGTCATAGGCGGTGGTGGACGCGAACACGCGCTGGCCTGGAAAGCAGCTCAGTCACCTCTTGCCGAACAGGTATTTGTCGCACCGGGTAATGCTGGTACCGCGCTCGAAGCCAATCTAAGCAATATCGATATAGGCGCTGAAGATATCCCCGCCCTGCTCGCGTTTGCCCAGGCAGAGTCGGTTGACCTTACCATTGTCGGTCCCGAGGCGCCGCTGGTTAATGGTATTGTCGACCAGTTTGAAGCCGTTGGCTTACGAATTTTTGGCCCCAGTGCAACCGCCGCTCAGCTTGAAGGCTCAAAAACATTCACAAAAGACTTTCTTGATCGATTTAATATTCCAACAGCGGCTTACCAGAGCTTCACCGAAATCGATCCGGCCATCGAATACGTTAAACGACAGGGTAGCCCAATCGTCATCAAGGCCGATGGGCTCGCTGCTGGAAAGGGTGTCATTCTTGCCGATTCTGAAGAGCAGGCCATCAACGCGATTAGAGACATGCTCGCAGGTAACGCTTTCGGCAAGGCCGGTCATCGTGTTGTTGTCGAAGAATTTCTTTTCGGCGAAGAAGCGAGTTTCATTTGCATGGTGGATGGCGAGGACGTATTGCCGATGGCGACCTCGCAGGATCATAAGGCTCGTGACAACGGCGATACCGGACCAAACACCGGCGGCATGGGTGCTTACTCACCAGCACCTGTAGTCACTGCTGATATCGAGGCCAAGGTGATGCAAGATATTATCATGCCGACGGTTCGTGGTATGGCCAGTGAAAACGCCAGATATCAGGGTTTTCTTTACGCGGGTCTGATGATCGACGCTGAAGGTAACGCCAAAGTTCTGGAATATAATTGCCGCTTCGGCGACCCCGAAACACAACCGATCATGATGCGTCTGCAAACCGATCTGGTTGCCCTTTGTATGGCTGCCTGCGATGGCAAACTGGCCGATCAAACAGCGAACTGGGATGCTAGATGCAGCCTGGGCGTAGTGCTCACAGCTGCGGGTTATCCAGATGCCTACGGCAAAGGTGAGGTCATCAGCAACATTCCAGCAGAGAGCGAATCATCGAAAGTCTTTCACGCCGGTACTGCCATAGATCAACGAGGTAATATCGTGAGTAATGGAGGGCGTGTCTTATGCGCTGCGGCTCTGGGTGACGATATTAAACAGGCCCAGAAAAATGCCTATCAACTGGTCGACGAGATAGATTGGGACGGTTCCTACTATCGAACCGACATTGGCCTAAAGGCAATCAGATAATCAAAAATCACAGCCTGATGCGTGGACCGCTGGCGTTGGGCAAAAATAAAGTCGCAGTGAAGATAGCCAATGCCGAAACAGCCAGGATGTAAAACAATCGATCAAAACCCCAGTTGCCATGCACCCAGCCGATCATCGGCACGGCCGATGCCATTACCGAGAAGGTCACTACATAACGCAACGCATAAGCTCGGCTACGCCATTCGCTGCGGGTTACTCGACCCACCAGCACATCGTTGATCGGAATTTGTCCAAACACGGCAAACATGAAAGCGACCGCCACCAGCAAAGCAGCAATGCCCTCAAGTTGCGACATTATGAAAAAGAAAACCATCTGGCATAGAGCGACCGAAGCAAAGATGTAACGTATCGAATATCGATCAACCAGGTAACCGACAACCAGTTGCGCCAGGGCGGCCAGCGCGAAAACCAGAAACGCATACCACCCGATCATAGTCGCAGTGCCGGCAAAATCGATTAAACGCTCCTGAAATATTTTCGGTAAGGCGAAGGTAGTACTTTGAAAGATCAGGCCACCGACTGCGGTGGTAAAAAATATAATCGCGAAAATGCTTAACAAGGCATTTCTTGACAATGAAGTCGAGCTTGCCTGATTAGCTTTAACAGTCGTTTCAAGCAACTCGGTAGCCAGCGTTTTATCTCTACGAATAAAAAGCAGATAGGAGATACCGAGCAAAATCGAAATAATCCCCGGTAAATAAAATGCACTTCTCCACCCTGCACTATCGATTAAAAACCCGGTTAACAACGCCGCACTCGCCACCCCCATATTGCCGTAGATGCCATTAATCGCCAGCGGCACTCCTGCTTTCTCGCGTCCCTGCACGACCATCGCAAGTCCTACAGGATGATAGATCGCAGCAAAAACACCGATGAAGGTCAGACTTATCGCTATCTGCATT
Organism: Gammaproteobacteria bacterium; assembly: GCA_030595795.1. Lineage (GTDB taxonomy): Bacteria > Pseudomonadota > Gammaproteobacteria. The sequence goes on along the minus strand of JAUVCH010000065.1, from coordinate 17,664 downwards.
GGACTGTTAGCAGCACTCGCGAGTATCGAACTTATACCGATACCGATAAAATAAACAACCATCATGCCTTCCCGACTCCACTTGTCTGCGAGCCAGCCCGCGAGCAGAGCGCAAACGCCGAAAGCAATAAAGCCCGGCGTCGCATAGGGAATTAGCTCGGCATAACTCATGTTCCATTCGCTGTTTAGTCGCAGCGCAGCGACCGAAGCAAAAACTAGCATGAACAGGTGGTCGAAGAAGTGCCCCAGATTCAGGTATAGAAATATTATTTTATCGCGTTGCACTAGTCGCTCATAATCGAATTCAGACTGGAAAATAAAGTAGTTTCTGAAGAAACCCTGCTAACACTTTGAACCTTAACTAAAAAGCCACATCCCTGTGAAATCTAGCACAACCACTACATATTGTATGTCTTAATATAAATTATCACAATATATTGTGATTTGAGTTTTTCTGGATATACTGGCGCCTGAGCTCATCATAAAATTAAGGTAAGGTCCTATGAAGTGTCCAAACTGTAGTTCACCAATGCTTGTATCGGAACAAAACGCTACCTCTAAAAGCCTGGTGAAGTTCTTCAAATGCACTAATTGTATCGGTGAGCAGGTTTCATCAGAGCCTTTGAATTATTCCGATTCAGATCAGGACGACTCTGGGCTATTTGCCTCAAGCTCTCCTATACAACAAAAACGCGTGCAAATGGTCTAAATTGTCTAATTAGTGTCGGCAGACAGGCAACTCAAGGAGTTTCGACATGCAGCAACATCTAAATACTCATGACGAACACCGGAATACGGCTGGTTTTTCGAGACTAGTCGACAAACTGATATACCTGCCAGGTGCCGCTATTATTATTTATGGATTTTGGTTGTCACTAACCGTTTAAATTTAAATAACATTCGTCAAACTACTTGAAATACCAGTTTTACTGCCAGACCGCCCAATTCTGATTCGGTGAATGTCATCTCTATGTTATACGACTTTACGATATCGGCGACCACCGCGAGCCCAATCCCCTGACCTTCGCTAGCTTCATCTAGCCGGGCACCGCGTTTCAGGATTTTCTCGATTTCTCCGGATTCCAGGCCCTGACCATCATCCTCAATTTCTAAAATTAACTCAGTTTGATGCTGCACCTGTCCCGTCACCCTAACCCGGTTTTTTCCATACTTGAAGGCGTTATCGAGCAGATTACCGATCACTTCCATATAGTCACCTTCATCCATACGCAGCCAAACCTGGTCGGGTAAATCAATATCGACTTTAATCGTTCTACCCCTATACACTTTTTCCAATGCCGATAGTAACTTGCTCGTCAGAGGAACCAGGTCAATCGGACGAATGATTTCACCACCTGCAACATTGGTTGCTTTCTGTAATTGGTAGGAAACAATCTGATTCATGCGGTCGACCTGCTCGTTTAAGGTTTTGATTCCTGCCTGATCAAGAGCCTCGGCTGCGGAATATCCTTTTAATACGGCAAGCGGTGTCTTCAAACTATGCGCCAGATCATCCATCGCGTTACGATAGCGTTGGCGCTGGTGTTGTTCCCGATTTAACAGGATATTCAAATTTTCGGTGAGCGGTTTTATTTCTCTGGGGTAACTACTTTCGAATTCCTTTTGTTTTCGATCTTCGATGGCTTTGACTTCTCGCCCAACCTGCTTTAGCGGGCGTAGGCTCCACATCATGACCAGATACATAACGACAAGCAACAGGGTAGTGGTGATAATTAACCAGCTCCACAGGGTTTGCCTGAATCGATCTATGTCGTTGAAATGGCGATCTGCATTTTTCCAGACCACAACATCGTAATGTTGTAACCGATCACGCACATCCGGCCACTGCATGGCAAACGCTCGGCGAAAGTACCGACTAGACTTGAGGTCGACGATATCAAAACGCCAGTCACCTGGCTCCATTGCTTCAATATCGGGGAAGATACCTATCATCGAACGCGAACGCCATATAATTTCTCGCCGTTCGTTGTAAAGCATGGCACTCAGACCCGAACCCTCGGTCATTAAACTGCTTTCGAACAGGCGTTCGGGGGAGATGGTGATGCTATACCCTAATCGATTACGGTCGACAGCAGCCAATAACCCATATATCAGTAACTCGAGGCGGTCTTCTTCGGCTTCGACTGCTCGTTTGACTACAGCACGTTCTAACGCAATCGCCGTCAGTATCATGAAGATGGTCAGGACGATCATCGATACCAGGGTGAGGCGGTTTTTAATCGAATACATCGGCGGGTGGTGGGCTAGTTTTGCTCTACTCGTTCGAGGGTGAATCGGTAACCCCGACCTCGCAGGGTCTCAATCGGCCGTAAATTTTCATCTGGGTCGAGTTTTTGCCGTAACCTGCGGATAAATACCTCGATAACATTACTATCGTTATCCGCTTCATCATCGTACAAATGTTCTGTTAATACTGTTTTAGAAATGACTTCACCCGCGTGCATCATCAAATATTCGAGTACTTTATATTCGAAAGCAGTCAGGTCTATTTCACGTTCACCCACATAGGTTCTTTGGGTTGCGGTATCGAGGCTAACCGGATCACAGACTATACGGGAATCGGACCACCCGGAAGCACGTCGGATCAATACTCTTATACGTGCCATCATTTCTTCATGATGAAAAGGCTTCACCAAATAATCATCCGCACCAGCATCTAGACCTTCGACTTTATCCTGCCACCGTCCACGAGCAGTGAGGATCAATACTGGCACGCTATTACCTTCTTTTCGGATGGCGCTAATAACCTCAAGTCCTGACATTTCGGGTAGCCCCAGGTCGATTATGGCGACATCGCAGGGGTATTCCTGCAACAGGTATAAGCCTTCGCTACCGTTATCGGTGCTATCGACGGCAAAACCTTCCTGTTGCAGGCGATCTACAATCTGTTTCTGAATATCCAGATCATCTTCAATTACTATGGCGCGCATTGCTTACCTCGTCCTCAATATCAGGATTAAATCACAGGTGTCACTTGAATGCGTAGCTTAATACGCTTACCCGGATCATACGGCATGTTGATAGTATATCGATCACCCCGGTACTTATAGGTTACGCGATAGCCATCGATCACTTCTTCGTAGCTGACCTGATGGCGAACTTCGCAGCGCTCCCGGTATTGGGTGTATTGCTCAGACGATGCACTATCATGACCATTGACCGCTTCGTGGCCGATTTTTGCGCCGACAATCGTACCGACCGCGGTTGCCAGCCTTTTACCTCGCCCGCCGCCTATCTGGTGCCCAATAATACCGCCTAGCAATCCACCAGCGAGCATGCCACCGGCTGACTTTTGTTGGCGACGGGTATGTTGCACAGGCTCGTCCCAGCATTCTTTTACCGGATTAAACACTCTTAGCTGTCGATAAACTGGTTCTGCTTCGATAACCCGTCCGAAATCGAACTGCTTAGCATGCCCTTCCTGATTAAATGCCTTATGCTTTTGCTTGTGATCCGCCATTAAGGTCGGCGATAGTAGGATTAAAACAATAGCCAATGTAGATTTGATAGATTTCATGCCGGTCTCCCAGTGATTGATTGGTGACTGGCAATATAAACCTGCGTAACTGAATCGAGGCTGAATAATTCAGCTATGCCAACATCTGCGCATTATTTCCACTCGCACTCAAGCCTGGAAACTAAAGATTGGTTAAAGACGCCTCGATGAGCCGCTTCACTTCACTGACTACAAAGGGTTTATCGACTATTGCAGATACGCCATCGTTTTGTACCGCAGCGAGTTTACTGGCATCACCTTCAGTGGTGACCATCAACACAGGCACCGAACTCTGGTTACTCTCGTTACGAATAAAACGTAATAATTCATGGCCATCGACTTCGGGCATATTGAAGTCAGTGACTATCAGATCGAAAATTCTGTCCTGGATCAGTGGCTTTGCATCGGCACCATCGGCAGCCTCGGTGATTTTCTCAATACCCATTTTATTTAAGGTTCGGCTAATCATTTTCCGTGCCATTGCACTATCGTCGACTACCAGTACTTCGAGGTTTTCTGGATCAAGATCTTCCAGTTCTAGCTGATCTGGATGCTCCCAGTCCATGGTATTCATCACTGCTCGTTTTAAATCTTTATCAGTAAAGGGCTTGGGTAAAACCGCCGACGCACCCGCCTGTTTAATCGGGTTTAGTTCTCTGAACGAAGTTGCGGAAGAAATCAGAATGAAAGGAGTGTTTTCTGTCGCTAAACTCTCACGCATTTTTAACACCAGATCTCGGCCGGTCATGTCCTCTAAATGGAGCGAGCTGACCACGAGATCAGGCGTATCATCCAATATAGTATCCAGTGCTGCGGCACCAGTCTTGCAATGTTTAAATTGCTTAATGCCCAGTTTCCCGAACTGCTGAATAATAATTTTACTCTGAGAACTAGATGGTTCGACAAGTACTACATAGAGTTCTGATATTTGGTGATCCATATTCTACTCAAACGAAACTAAGCCAATCTCTTTATATAGCACAGCTATCCATTATTGTTGCTACAGTCTTGTAACCGCCTTGATTTTTAGTCCTGAATGCCTAAGCTTGTCGCCTGATTTAAATATGGACTACGAGATGCATGCGTTAGAAATATCGAACCTACACAAAACTTATGCGAATGGCCTACAGGCCCTAAAAGGCATCGATCTGACCGTCGAACAAGGCGACTTTTTCGCTTTGCTTGGACCAAACGGTGCTGGTAAGTCAACCTGCATTGGCATCGTTTCGTCGCTGGTTAATAAAACCAGCGGTAGCGTCAAAGTATTTGGGCACTCCATGGATCGAGAACCCATCAAGGTAAAGTCTCTGTTAGGGTCGGTGCCGCAGGAATTTAACTTTAATACCTTCGAACCCGTGAACGAAATCGTCACTAACCAGGGCGGTTTTTATGGGATTCCGGTACAGGTAGCGCGGCAACGCACAGAGTTTTATTTGAAGGAACTAGGTCTTTGGCCACACCGCAATGTCCAGGCCAGGCAGTTATCAGGCGGAATGAAACGACGTTTGATGATTGCCAGAGCTTTGATACACAAGCCGCGACTGATGATTCTGGATGAACCTACCGCTGGCGTAGACATCGAATTACGCCGATCTATGTGGGATTTTATGGCTGAAATCAATCGAAACGGTACCACTATTATCCTCACCACACATTATCTCGAAGAGGCCGAACGCATGTGCCGGAACATCGCCATCATCGATGAAGGCTCAATCATAAAAAACACCAGCATGAAAACTTTACTCAAAAGTTTGAATAGTGAGACCTTCGTTCTGTATCTCAAAAATACTATTACTGAGGTGCCGGTGCTCAGCGGGTTCGGCAGCACGCTGATGGTTGACGAACATTCTATCGAGGTCGAAGTTCCCGAGTCGCTATCTCTGAATGATCTCATCCATCAACTAGACGCACAAAACATAGTCGTCAATCGCATGCGAAATAAATCTAATCGACTGGAAGAACTGTTTATCACCTTGACTTCAAAATCGGAGAAAGCCTCGTGAGCGCCGGCAATTACTGGGTAGCATTTCGAACCATAGTCCGAAAGGAAATTTTACGCTTTAGTCGAATCTGGATGCAAACTTTGATTCCTCCAGTTGTCATGGTCGCTTTGTATTTTATAATTTTTGGCAACCTGATCGGCCAACGAATCGGCGACATGGATGGCATGAATTATATCGACTTCATCATGCCTGGCCTGGTCATGATGTCGATAATTACAAATTCCTATGCAAACGTCGTGTCGTCGTTTTATTCGGCCAAGCATTCTTATTATATCGAGGAGATGCTCATAGCGCCGATCCCGAATATTGTGATTTTGCTCGGCTACGTAACCGGTGGCGTAGTCAGAGGTTTAAGTGTTGGCGTTGCGGTTACCGTGGTTTCACTTATTTTTACTGACTTTTATATCGATAATCCGTTCATTGTTCTAATTGTTGCCTTTCTTACTGCGTTTCTTTTTTCACTTGCCGGGTTAATCAACGCGGTATATGCCAATAGTTACGATCATATTGCAATCATCCCGACTTTCGTATTGACTCCGCTCACCTATCTGGGAGGCATTTTTTACTCGATTCAATTACTGCCAGAATTCTGGCAACAGGTCTCACTGATCAACCCGGTTCTCTACATGGTCAATAGTTTCCGATTTGGCTTTCGTGGTATTAGCGACATCGATCTCAGCCTCGCCATTGGTGTTATTCTGTTTTTCATCCTGGTTTTATTCAGCTTTTGTATGATTCTGCTTCATCGTGGCACTGGCATCAAGCATTGAACCAGTTCATCGATATCGGTGTTAACCTCACCAATAAAAGCCTGTTGCAGGATCTCGATGGCGTTCTGCTGCGCGCCAGTGCTGCTGGCGTAGAGCAAGTAGTTGTCACGGGTACGACTCTCGAGGAGAGCCAGGCCGCTCTGGAGCTTTGCCAACGCTTTCCTGAAAAACTTTTCTCGACAGCCGGTATTCATCCACATCATGCTATTGACTGGAATGCCGGTTCTTTGCGAATCCTGAAGACACTAGCCGATAATATAAGCGTCCGGGCCATCGGCGAGGCTGGGCTCGACTTTAATCGGAATTATTCGCCTCAAGACAAGCAAATTAAGGTTTTTCATCAACAACTAAACTTGGCTTGTGAACTGGGAAAACCCGTGTTTTGCCATCAGCGTGATGCACACGATTGCTTCATGAGCATATTGCGCGAATACCGCGATGCATTAAAACAGGTCGTCGTACATTGCTTCACCGATAACAAAACGGCATTATTTGATTACCTTGAACTCGACTGCCACATTGGGGTAACTGGCTGGATTTGCGATGAAAGACGCGGTATCGAGCTACAACAACTGGTCAAACACATTCCGAATAATCGCTTGATGATAGAAACTGATGCGCCTTATTTACTGCCCAGGGACTTGCAGCCAAAACCTGCAAGCCGTATCAATGAACCATCGCACCTCCCGCATATCGCTGAAACAATCGCCAGGCACCAGAATAAACCAATACAAATGCTGGCTGAGGAGTGTTTGCACACGACAAGAGAATTTTTCAACATAAATTCCCCTGCAAGCCTATAATTTCAGTCTACAATAAAGTTATTCAAATGCCCCATCGGGGGTTACGACAAATATCACATGGTCAATGATGAACGATCAGGTCAAACTTAACTTCTTTGCATCCACACCGGAACCCTGTAGTTATCTGGATAGCAGGAATGCTGTTAGTGCCTTCGCCAATCCCCATATGGATATGGACATGGACACTTATAACGATCTGATTCAACACGGTTTTCGCCGTTCTGGCAGTTATATCTACCGACCCCATTGCCCAAATTGCCAGGAATGCGTTTCGGTGCGAGTACCGGTAAAGCAGCACCAATTTTCGAAAAACGAGCAACGCATATTGCGCCGGAATTCGGATATTGAAATATCAATCGTGAGCGGTAAATTCCGCGAAGAGCATTTCGACCTCTATCAACTATATGTGAATCAACGCCATCATGACGGTAGTATGGCAAATCCAGGTAAGTCTGATTACCATCGGTTTTTAATCTGTGACTGGACGGAGACGTTGTTTTTGGAATTTCGCTACGAACGACAACTAGTTGCTGTCGCTGTCTCCGATCTCATGAACACCGGATTATCAGCCGTATATACCTTCTTCGACCCCGAATTTCAGGCGCGTAGTCCTGGTCACTATGCTATTTTGCATCAAATTAAGGAAGCACAGTCTCGCGACCTGGAATATCTTTACCTGGGTTACTGGATTAAAGACTGTAACAAAATGAGTTACAAAAACCGTTATCGCCCACTGGAGGGCTATATAGACGATCAGTGGATCAGTTTTCAGGAAAGCTGATTAGCAGTTATTTAAGCATCTGCATCACCTGCTCGTGCATTACAGCACTATTTGTCGCTAAAACCGACCGAGTATCCAACCCCGGATTATTGCCGTCAAGGTCGGTAAATGTTCCGCCAGCTTCATTCACAATGACCGACAAAGCAGCAATATCCAGAATATTGACATCAGACTCAACAACAATCTCGATTTTACCGCTCGCCAGCAAATGATAATGGTAAAAATCCCCATAGCCTCTCGTCCGGTTCACCTGCTGAGTCAATTGACCTAATCGAGACCAGCTCTGAGGATCGGAGGCCAAACTGGCTATGTTTCCCGTTGACAAAGTGGCGTCTCGAAACGCGTTAACCTCGCTAACCTGGACAAGTTCACCATTAAGGAAGGCACCCTCTCCCCGACTAGCCCAGGCGCACTCCTCAAACATAACCCCGTTAGAAACGCCGACGATGACTTCACCCTGGTGTGATAACGCGATCTGAGTCGAAAAAAACGGGTACTCTCGAACAAAACTTTTAGTGCCATCGATAGGGTCGATGAGCCATACATATTCGGCATCGACATTACTTTTCCCGGTCTCCTCCCCATAAAAACCATGCTCAGGAAAAACCGCCGTAATTACCTCTTTTATCTTTTGTTCCGTTTCTACATCAGCGACAGTCACTGGCGTATAATCGTCCTTCATAGTTACTTTGACATTATTATTGTAGTAATGTCGGATGACTTCTTCGCCAGCTTTGGCTGCTTCGAGAGCAATTTTTAGAAAAGGGTTTTGACTCATTATTCTTTAGTGTTCCTGTGATTAAAAATAATAGCTATAGCCAGAATTCGAGACCGGCGGCAAGGGCTAACCAGAGCACCAGTGCACGTAATAATAAACCACGGCTTCTCTGTATCAACTCGACACCTGGCTCACCCTCCTTGTCGGTCGTAAGTGAAGCCAATCCTACCTGTCGAAGTCGAGACTCGTTCAATGTCTGTAAATCTGTATCCAGATAAGGCACCGATTGAGCGGCTTTAAGACCGGCCTCGAAATTACCACAAACCATAAACAAAAAGCTGCTAATCAAAGCAGGAAACCACTCTATCCAGTTTACGATTTTGACGACGTCGTTTGCCCATATCTCTTTCGTGGTCAAAGTTTTTTCTGCACAGAGACTTGCTAACATTCTATAAGCGACAGCCGCTAATGGCCCCAGAACAACCAACCAAAATATCACTGTATAGAGACTTTTATTCGCCTGACCGAAAAGTTGATAGGTACTTTGGATAGCACCAGAATCGTCTTTTTTCAACTCACTTATCTGTTTATCCACGTCTTCATTGAGGACACTCGGCCGCAAACAGACGAAAGCAATCAAGCTGTAATACCCGAGAGCGAAAACTCCCGACTGAAAGAAATTGTTGATCAGAGCAACGAACAGTAGCAATGGTAATAACAACACCAGAGGCATCAGACGATGCGGCAACTGAGGAGAGATCCAGTGATCGGCAATCCAGCGAAAATAATTCGACAAAGAATGCTGCCGATGATGATCTCGCAGCGATGGGAAGCTACGATCCAGCACCAGGGCGATGACTATGCCAACGGTCAACATTTAACTCGTCTGCAGGTTATCGAGTTGACTCCAGTCGAAAGCCGAACCTGGGTCGGTTTTTCGGCCCGGTGCTATATCGCTATGGCCACAAATGCCATCACTGGGTATATCGGGAAAATGCGACAGCAGACTATCGATAAGTTCGCCCAATCGCTGATACTGTACCCCGCTATAAGCCCGATCATCGGTTCCTTCGAGCTCGATACCAATGGAGAAATTATTGCAGGCCTGTTCACCACGCCAACTGGAAACCCCGGCATGCCAGGCTCGATTAAGAAAAGAAACGAACTGCACAATATTGCCATCACGTTCGATCAGGCAATGTGCAGAAACCTGCATTTCGCAGATATCTGCAAAGTAAGGATGTTCGCTAGCGACCAACTGGTTGCAAAAAAAATGGCGAATAAATTTACCTCCGAATTCTCCCGGTGGTAAACTGATGCCATGGATCACAACGAGTTTAATATTGGCATTATCAGGCCTGGCATCGTAGTTAGGCGATCGAACGATTTCCACCGCTTGTAACCACCCTGCTTCATCTATAATGAGTGCTGTCATGCTGTCGGTAACGATGATGCGTGATTATGAATTAAAGAATGACTGGATTGATTGTTAAGACGCACCATAAAGTATCTATCATGAACCTGCAAGACCTCAACCAACCACAGCAACAGGCAATCACCTGCATCGACCAGCCCTGCCTGGTACTCGCCGGCGCTGGTAGCGGTAAGACCCGTGTTATTACTCATAAAATTGCCTATCTAATCAATGAGGCCGGTTATGCTCCTCACAGTATTCGTGCGCTGACTTTCACCAATAAAGCCGCGCGTGAAATGAAACAACGCATCACCTCATTACTCACAAAGCAGCAATCTAAAGGCCTCGGAATATCTACCTTCCATACTCTCGGACTAGGCATTCTGCAAACCGAGCATCTGGCATTAGGTTATCGTAAGGGGTTTAGCATTATGGATGCCAGAGACGTGGAATCCTGCATCGCAGAACTGACCCACCGAAGCGATCAGGACGATCCCGCTTTTGTAAAACAGACCATGTATCAGATAAGCCGTTGGAAAAATGAATTTATCGATTCAGCCAGGGCTGAAAGCGTTGCCGAAACACCGCTCGAACAGATTCAGGCGAAAGTCTACCAGTCTTATCAACAGCATTTAATAGCCTGCAATTCGATGGATTTTGACGACCTGATTATGCTACCGGTTACACTGTTTCGGGCCGACGAAGACACCCTGCTGAAATGGCGCGGAAAAATTCATTACCTGCTGGTCGATGAGTATCAGGATACCAACACCAGCCAATACGAGTTGATCAGGCTAATTTGTGGGATACGACAAAAACTCACTGTAGTGGGTGACGATGACCAGTCGATCTATGCCTGGCGCGGCGCCCGGCCAGAGAACATTAATCGCTTAGGAGAAGATTTCAAAGGCCTACAGGTCATCAAACTCGAGCAGAATTATCGCTCTTCGAGCCGTATTCTCAATGCCGCCAATACATTAATCGCTAACAACCAGCACCTGTTTGACAAAAAGCTCTGGTCGGCAGCCGGCCAGGGAGAATTTATCCGGGTTTTTCCCTGCAAAAACACCGATGACGAGGCCAATCGTATAGCCATCGATATCATTAGCCGACGATTCCAGAACAACGATGCTTATAGCCGCTTTGCGATATTGTATCGAAGTAATTTTCAATCGCGTAATTACGAAAAAGCCTTACGCGATCATTCCATCTCTTATCAAATTACCGGTGGAACAGCATTTTTCGAGCGACGGGAAATAAAAGACATAATGGCCTATCTGCGCCTGCTGAGTAACCCTGATGATGACCAGGCACTGCTGCGGATCATTAACACACCTCGCCGGGAAATCGGATCCGCTACCATACAAAGCCTGGCTAATTATGCCAGAAAAAGACACTGTAGCCTTAGCAAGGCGATGGTTGAACTCGGTTTACGAGAAAATATTGGCAAGCGCGCCTGGCATCGCCTACAGGGGTTTTCAGATTTAATTTCAGAACTAGCCACAGAAACCAGGCAAATCGATGCGATAGCTTTGGCTCGGCTTTTAATTGCAAAACTCAATTATGCCGACTGGCTCAGTGAAACCTGTAGCTCACAAAAGCAGGCAGATGAGGCAATGGAAAACGTGCTCGAACTAGTTAGCTGGATAGGAAATCTTCAAAAAACTCGCGACGAAAATTCACTCGCGGAGCTGATATCGCATTTATCGCTAATGTCGATACTCGAAAATGACGAAGACCAAAACGAAAAAGACGCGGTACAGTTAATGACTCTACACGCCGCCAAAGGACTCGAGTTTCCTCATGTTTATCTGGTCGGCTTCGAAGAGGACAGCCTGCCTCACCATCAGTCACAGGACGCTGATGGCCTCGAGGAAGAACGCCGACTGGCCTATGTCGGGATTACGCGAGCCGAGCAATCGCTAACCCTTTGTCATGCCAAAACACGGCAAAAATTCGGCGAGCTACAACACTGCGAACCCAGTCGGTTTTTATTTGAGTTACCGGAGGAAGACCTGGACGGCGCAGAACATCTGGCTAGCAAGTTGACCGAAAGCGAAAAAAACGAAAAGGCGATGAATACCTTTGCCGATTTGAAGGCAATGCTTAATGCTGAATAATCTGACTCAGGAACAATTTTGTCCTTTCATTTTGAGGATTATCAAAGAATTCCAGAGGCTCATTTTCTTCGATGATTTCACCGGCATCCATAAAAATAACCCGATTAGCTACTTTCTTGGCAAAACCCATTTCGTGAGTTACACAGATCATGGTCATGCCTTCTTCGGCGAGTTCGACCATTACGTCAAGTACTTCTGAGATCATTTCGGGATCTAGCGCCGACGTCGGCTCATCGAACAACATGACTTTTGGACTCATACACAAACTCCGTGCAATCGCCACACGCTGTTGCTGACCTCCCGAAAGTTGGCCTGGATACTTCAATGCCTGTTCGGGAATTTTAACTCGTTCCAGATATTTCATAGCAACTTCTTCGGCCTCAACCTTGGACATTTTACGAACCCAGATGGGTGCTAATGTACAATTTTCCAGTACCGACAGGTGCGGAAACAAATTGAAATGCTGGAAGCACATACCTACTTCACGACGCGTCGCTTCGATGTGCTTGAGATCACTGGTTAATTCGGTTCCGTCAACAATAATCTTCCCCTGTTGGTGCTCTTCCAGTCGGTTGATACAACGTATCAGAGTCGACTTGCCCGATCCAGACGGACCGCAAATGACGATGCGCTCTCCCCGTTGAACACTTAAATTGATATTCTTCAGTACGTGAAATTCACCGTACCATTTATGCATATCGTTGATTTCAATAATAACTTCATCAGAGACTTCAAGCTTGCTCTGGAGACCGGTTGCCGTTTCATTCATCGAGACTCACCTTTGAAATAGTAAATTTATTGTGACTAGCGCTTATGGCCAGTATGTAGCTTGCGTTCGATCGATTGACTGTACTGCGACATACTGAAGCAGAATACCCAGTAAACAAACGCGCAGAACACGTAACCCTCAACCGCAAAACCAAGCCACTTCGGATCAGTTGTCGCAGCCTGGACAATGCCGAGAAAATCGAATAATCCAATAATCAGTACGAGGGTAGTATCTTTAAACAAGCCGATACAGTTACCAACAATACCTGGAATAACGTGCTTTAAGGCCTGCGGCAGTATGATGAAACTCATGGATTTCCAGTATGACAATCCAAGCGCCTCGGCACCTTCATATTGACCTTTGGGAATGGCCTGCAATCCGCCTCGGACGGTTTCAGCCATATAAGCGGAGGTAAACAGCGTAACACCTACCAGAGCACGAATTAACTTATCGAAGTTAACGCCTTCCGGGAGGAATAGCGGAAACATGACCGACGACATGAATAGAACGGTTATCAGCGGTACACCGCGCCAAAGTTCGATAAAACCGGTGCAAAAAGTACTCACTGCGGGCATTTTTGAACGTCGACCCAATGCCAGGAGCAATCCGATTGGAAAGGATCCAACTATACCGACAATCGATATTATTAGTGTCAGCGACAACCCGCCCCATTGCGTCGTCTCAACCTCGACCAAACCAAACACACCGCCGGCAAGTAAATAAAAACCGATCACGGGATAAATGAAAAGTATAAAAGCTCCAAGCCAGGCTTTATGACGAAAGCTGTTCATGAACATCGGAATCATCAACGCTATCAACAGATAAAACGTGCTGTCGACACGCCACCTTTCGGCCTCTGGATAAAAACCATAGATGAACTGGCTTAATCGAGAATTAATAAAAACCCAACAAGCCCCGCCACCATCACAGGATTCCCGTGTGTCGCCGATGAAATTTGCATTGAAAAACACCCAGGAGAAAACAGGCGGCAATATTACATACAATATATATAGTGCCAATACGGTCAGCAATGTATTGGTGGTATTTGTGAATAAATTCGCCCTTAGCCAGCCGACTACACCTACAGTACTCGGTGGAGGCGGTAAATCAGGATAGGAACCGGGTGCATATTGTGTATCAGTAGTCATATCGGTTACCTCTCTACCAGCGCCATTTTGGCGTTATACCAGTTCATAAACATCGAAATCCCTAAAGATATGGATAAATAAACCGCCATCGTAATCGAAATAATTTCAACCGCCTGACCCGTCTGATTTAAAACAGTACCGGTAAATACAGATACCAGGTCGGGGTAAGCTATCGCCGTAGCCAGAGAAGAGTTTTTGGTTAAGTTTAGATACTGGCTGGCTAACGGTGGAATAATAACCCGTAGCGCCTGTGGCAAAATTACCAGCCGTAAAGTGGGCGCTGATTTCACACCCAAAGCATGAGCGGCTTCGGATTGCCCATGATCGACTGCTTGAATACCAGCACGAACAATTTCCGCGATAAACGAGGCTGTGTAGATCGACAGAGAAACCCATAAGGCGATAAATTCTGGCGTAATGGATGTACCACCGACAAAATTAAAGCCTTTCAAAACTGGCATTTCCCAACTCAATGGGAACCCGGTAACAACCATGGCTAAAAATGGCAGCCCTATAATTAATCCAAGCGATGCATAAAAAGTGTGGAACTGCTGTCCTGTCGCATCCTGCCTCTTATGTGCCCATTTAGTCATTATTACGACGCCAACGATAGCAATGACCAGAGCTATAATCACCAGAGTGAAGCCATCCTCTGGAATAGACGACGGCAGGTAAAGACCACGATTATTGAGAAATAATCCGTCGATGGGGTTAATACTATTCTTCGGTGATGGTAATGGCCTTAAAATGGCGGCGTACCAAAAGAAAATTTGTAGCAATAAGGGAATGTTTCTAAATGTTTCGACATATACCATGGCCAGGCGCGAAACCAACCAGTTCTTCGAAAGCCGTGATATACCTATCACAACACCAATAATCGTAGCGGCCACAATACCTGTAAAGGCCATTAACAAGGTATTGATTAAGCCTACAAAGAAAGCGCGTCCGTAACTGGAGGATTCGTTATATTCAATCAGGTGGGTAATAATTCCGAAACCTGCAGTGGTATCGAGAAATCCAAATCCGGTAGCAATTCCCTGCTTCTCCAGGTTGGCCGCTGTATTACCAAATATATACATACCGAAGGTGACGACTGTAACCAGTAATACTGCCTGGAAGAAGATACTCCTTACCGCTGGATCGTTCCACGGTTTTGTAGTCGAAGGTGGGGGTCCTGCTGATTCTTCTTTATTCACAATTTATTCTCTGTCACGTTAAAGGCTCGCGGCTGGGTAGAAAGCAAACCCGAACACAAACCCTTGAAAAATTTTCAGAGTCCTATAACGCAAACGTCCTGCGAAAAGGCAGGACGTTTGCTTAGACAGGATTTAGCGAATAGGTGGCGCGTACTGAATTCCGCCATTGCTCCACAGCGCATTCACACCGCGTGAAATGTTGAGTGGGTCAACAGACAGGTTACGAGCAAATGACTCACCATAGTTACCGACCTGCGAAACGATGTTCGCACACCAGGTTGGGCTTACACCAAGATTTTCACCAAAGCTACCCTCTTCACCAAGAAGTCGCTTAACCCCTGGGTCACCACCACTTTTGCTTTTGATGTTAGCTGAGGTTATACCCATTTCTTCTGCATTAACCATGCAATACAGAGCCCACTTGGTAATGTTAAACCACTGATCGTCGCCTTGGCGTACGACAGGGCCGAGTGGCTCTTTGGAGATTACATCGGGTAATACCTTATGCGCTGAACCGTCTTTCAGTTTGATGCGTTGAGCATATAATCCAGATTGATCCGTGGTATACACGTCACAACGACCTGAATCGTAAGCGGCGACAACTTCATCTGATTTTTCGAAAGCAACAACGGTGTAGTCCATGCCATTACTGCGGAAATAATCGGCCACGTTTAGCTCGGTAGTGGTACCGGTTTGAGTACAAACTGCAGCACCGCTTAATTCGCTAGCGTTGTTAACACCAAGATCTTTACGAACCATAAAGCCCTGACCGTCGTAGTAGTTAACACCGGCAAAGTTCAGACCCAGTGCTGTATCACGGGTTGCAGTCCAGGTAGTGTTACGTGAAAGAACGTCAATTTCGCCAGACTGTAAGGCTGTGAAACGCTCTTTTGATGAAAGCGGGGTATATTTTACGGCTTCGGAATCGCCGAATATTGCAGCAGCCATTGCACGGCAAATGTCAACGTCTACACCACTCCAGTTACCCTTGTCATCAAAATTAGAAAAACCAGGTAAACCCTGCGATACACCACACTGGATAAATCCTTTACCCTGAACATCATCAAGTGTCGCAGCAAATGTGGAACTGGCAGCAAACGCCAAAGTAGAAGCCAACATAACTGTTGAAGTAATTTTTTTCATGATCTCCTCACGAGTCGAATGATTATTTAAGTTTAATTATATATATCGCGGCCATTGAGTACAGCGATTGATGTAAACCTTATCACTTCATCTGGCAATTGCAAACATAAAATTGCAATTTAAAACTTATCGGCATTCTCCCACTTGGTGATATACCAATTTGTTGCGCGCAAGGCTAGGATGTCTCCGTACATATACTCTATCCAACTTAATCTAATGCCTTATTTTAT
The DNA here is from genome assembly GCA_030595795.1 of Gammaproteobacteria bacterium. Classification (GTDB taxonomy): domain Bacteria; phylum Pseudomonadota; class Gammaproteobacteria. The sequence goes on along the minus strand of JAUVCH010000065.1, from coordinate 1,053 downwards.
CTATCAAATCAGTCACAGTGCGGGTGCCGTTGTTAGAAACTTAACCAAGGTCGCCAGCTATGAGGGCTATAGGGACGCCAAATTTGAAATTCGAAATTTACGCGCTAGCGCTAGTAAAGCTGAAGGGCCCGAATTGAAGATGGTATTCGCCGAGTCAGAATTGCTGGCCGAGGAATTGCTACAGGAAAAACGCGAAGCCCCTGTTCTCATGGAATGGGAGAAATGAATTAGCTAATTCACCCGAATCGCTGAAGCTTCTGTGCTCGCGATTTTCAAGCTAGTAAAACTATCCATCGATACTGGTTTGCCCAGGTAATACCCTTGTGCGTAATCCAGTTCCAGTTCTTTCAATTGGCGTATAACCGCCTCGCTGTCGGCACACTCGGCGATTGTTTTGATATCCATTAAATGCGCCATTGTATTGATTGAGTCAACCATGGCTCGATCGACTTCGTCATCGCAAATATCACGCGTCAGGGTTCCATCGATTTTAATAAAGTCGATTTTAATATTTTTCAAATAACTAAAACTGGACAATCCGTTACCAAAATCATCCAGCGCAAAAGTACATCCAAGACGTCCTAGTTGTTCGATAAGAGTACCGGCACTGGTGAAATTATTGATCAACGTTGTCTCCGATAATTCGAAACATATTTGATGTGGTGATACCACGGTCTTCTCAAATAGTTGAATGACGTAATCGATGAGTGAATCATCCGCGACCGATTGTGCTGAAAGATTTAGATTTAGTACAAGGTCAGGGTTTTGCATGAAAATATGCGAATAACCTTCGAATACCTTTTTTATGACCCAGCGGTCAATCTGCCTCATTAAACCAAACCTGCTCGCTGCAGGTATAAATGCCCCGGCCGCAATATAACCACCATCAGCATCAAGCATACGTAGCAGTACTTCGGCACGCGTATGAAATCCCGTGCTTTCATTGTCCAGAGCCCAGATAGGTTGGTAAAGTAGCTGAAACTGTTCGTTCGCGATCGCCAGCATCAAGTCACCCCGATGTATTGCTGCAGATAGTTGACTACCTCGGTGGCG